>JBBSRC010000024.1:0-43967 GCA_038243395.1 Flavobacteriales bacterium
CCCAGTATATTACGTGAATGGGATGCCGCAAATGATCGATAAGGAACATTTACCTATCCGTTTGCCAGATGTTGAAAAATATTTACCCACCGAAACGGGTGAGCCACCTCTAGGACGTGCCGATGTTTGGGCTTGGGACACAGAGCAAGGTGCAGTGGTCAGTATTGACTTGATTGATAGTAAAACGGTATTCGCACTTGAGTTAAATACAATGCCTGGTTGGGCTGGAAGTTCTTGGTATTTTTTCAGATATATGGACGCGCTTAATAAGGAGGCTTTTGCGAGTGACGAGGCCTTAAACTATTGGGAAAGTGTCGATTTATATATTGGCGGAAGCGAGCATGCCACAGGTCATTTGCTTTACTCTCGTTTTTGGGTGAAATTCCTAAAAGACAGAGGTTTTGTGAAGATTGAAGAACCATTTAAAAAGCTGATTAATCAGGGGATGATTTTGGGGACGAGTGCATTTCTTTATAGGGTTGATTTTCATTCTTACTGGGATTCAACATCAAAAGATTTTAAAACGCCAGTTCTAACTAATTCCATCTATGTAAGTTATAGTTATTACAAAAAATTTGAAGATTTATATAATTTCATTCTGAAGTCTGAAATATCTGCGAAGGATAAGAATGAATTTGTAACTGGTAATGGATTTACTAGGGGATTAGCGAGTATAATTGTGGATACGGTATTTTTTGACATATTAGATGATCATAAGAAAATTGTAGTGAGCAGTTTCATGCAGTTATTTGAATCTGTTCGAAACGATATTTATTCTCAGAATATCGGTGTTATTGTTGATGGACTAAGTTTTTCTCCCATACACGTTAAAGTTCAATATGTCAACGGTTCCGATGAGTTAGATATTGATGGTTCGAAAAATGATAATGAATTTGGGAAAGACTTTAGAGATTCAATTTTTATTGGAGAAGATGGTAAGATTATCGAAGGAGAAAATGATGTGTATAAAGTAGGGCGTGAAGTTGAGAAGATGTCGAAGTCAAAACTAAACGTGGTAAATCCTGATGCTATTTGTGAGCAATACGGAGCCGATAGTCTACGATTATACGAAATGTTCCTCGGGCCATTAGAACAGGCAAAACCATGGAATACAGCAGGAATAACTGGGGTCAGCGGTTTTCTTAAAAAACTATGGAAATTGTATCACCAAGGAGAAAACGGCAGATTTTACGTCAACAATTCACCTCCTTCGGAGGGGTTAGAGGAGGCCTTAAAAACACTTCATAAAACCATCAAGAAGGTTGAAGAAGACATCGAAAGCTTTTCATTTAATACCTCTGTTTCCACGTTTATGATTGCTGTAAACGAATTGACCGCTCAAAAATGTACTAGTAAAGAGATATTAAAACCCTTATTGATTTTATTATCGCCGTATGCGCCTCATATCGCGGAAGAATTATGGAATCAAATGGGACATGAAACATCCATTTCAACAGCGCCATTTCCAAAGTTTGATGCCAATCATTTGGTAGAGAGCAGTAAAACTTATCCAATCTCTTTTAACGGGAAAATGAAATTCACCTTAGAGTTGCCAATGGACATGAGTAAAGAGGATATCGAAAAAGCAGTCATGACACACGAGAAAACCATGGCACAATTGGAAGGCCGTACGCCTAAAAAAGTAATCATTGTTCCTGGGAAAATTGTGAATATCGTAGGATAGAAACTGACAAAATTACATAGGGTCAAAATGGCTTACTTTTTGCTATATTTAGAACGAATTTAAAACAAGAATAAACATGGGTGGAATTGGAATGGGCTATTGGATTTTAATTGGTGCAATTGCGCTTGTGAGCTGGTTCGTGAGCAATCAATTAAAAAGCAAATTCAAAAAATACTCGCAAGTTCATTTAAGAAATGGAATGAGCGGAAAGGAAATTGCTGAAAAAATGTTGGCCGATAATGGTATTCGTGATGTGGAAGTTATTTCCGTAAAGGGACAATTGACCGATCATTATAATCCAAAAAATAAAACTGTTAATTTAAGTGAAGCGGTTTATGATCAACGTAACGCTGCTGCCGCTGCCGTTGCTGCTCACGAATGTGGTCACGCAGTTCAGCATGCTCAAGCTTATAGTGCTTTAAAAATGCGTTCAGCATTAGTGCCTGTTGTGAGTGTTACCTCAGGGATGTCGCAGTGGTTAGTCATTGGTGGTTTAGTACTTGGTGCTGCTGCAGGTGGTGGTATTGGCTATTATGTTGCAATTGCCGGATTGGTATTTATGGGGTTCGCGACTTTGTTCAGTTTTATTACTTTGCCAGTCGAATATGATGCGAGTAACAGAGCATTGGCCTGGTTAAAAGGAAAAAACATGCTGACTCCAGAAGAATATAAAGGTTCAGAGGATGCACTTAAATGGGCCGCCAGAACTTATTTGGTTGCTGCAATTGGTGCATTGGCTTCTTTGTTATATTGGGCCATGCAAGTATTTGGCGGAAGAGATTAAATTTAAAATAATACAACAGCGGTAGACCGAACACAGATTTTTGTTGTTCGGTCTATTTATTTCTTTATTTTTAACCCTTAATTAATACCTTGATTTATGGAACATCGACCTACTGAAAGACAGTTTAATAACTTTGATGCAAAACTACTGGTACAGGCCACTGACGCTGAGCGCGTGGATTTTTATAAAAAAACTTATGGACACGTCGCAGGCGGTGTTTTGGTCTTCATTATTTTTGAATACTTGTTATTGCAGAGTGAGACTATTGTCAGTTTTATGTTATCTATGACTGAAGGCTACAGATGGCTCATCATGTTGGGAGGCTTTATGTTTATTACTAGTTACGCTGAGAGAATGACCATGAAATCGGGCGATAAGAATAAACAATATTTGGCTTTCGGACTTTATATTTTGGCACAAGCTCTTATTTTTGTTCCTTTAATTTACATTGCCATGTTTTACATGGATTCAGGTATTGAGATATTGAATCAAGCAGCTATTGTAACTTTAGCATTGTTTACAGGTTTATCGGCCGTTGTATTTATGACTAAAAAGGATTTCTCATTCCTTAAAACAGGTTTGACTGTCGGTTTTTTTATAGCCATCGGGTTAATTATTGCCGGTACCTTATTCGGATTTAATTTGGGCCTATGGTTTTCAGTGGGGATGTGTCTTTTGGCAGGTGGTTCTATTTTATACCAAACTTCCAACCTGGTAAACAAATATTCAACTGATGATTATATTCCAGCAGCATTAGGCTTATTTGCTTCCTTAATGCTATTATTCTGGTATGTACTTCGGATTTTTATGTCTCGCCGTTAATCTCATCCCAATCAAATAACCAAAAACTCCTGAACTTATCAGGAGTTATTTGTTTTGAAGTGTATGGTTCATAAGAAATCACGTTTGGACTATATTTTCACTGGTTTCTCTAGAGCAGTTAGAAGAGATTTGATGTTTATAAATATGTTTGATTTGAAAACAGTGACTGCCAACTGCCGACTGAAAACTATACCTCAATCTGTCTATCAATCTGTTGATTCAAGGAAATAAAAGTTTCAGTTCGAGACACGCCTGCGATAGATTGTATTTCCTTATTGAGTAAATGCATCAAATGCTCATTATCCTTGCAAAGTATTTTTATTAAAATACTCCAGTTTCCAGTAGTATAATGGCATTCCAACACTTCTGGTATTTTTTGCAGTTGCTTAACGGCTTCAGGATTGCTCATCGCTTTATCCAAATAAATCCCTACAAATGCCATAGTGGTATAACCTAAAACCTTTGGATTGATCACGAATTTCGATCCTGAAATTAACCCTGATTTTTCCAATTTTCTTAAGCGTTGATGTATGGCAGCACCTGAAATACCCACGTTTCGGGCAATTTCCAAAATAGGTGTTCGGGCATCAGCCATTAACGCGCGGAGTATCTTTTTGTCGATACCATCAATTTGAATATTTTGATTGACTATTTTCATGTTCACTTCCCGCGAATGCAAGAATTTAAAGTTGATTTATATTTTAACCCACTACGACGTTATACATTCAAAGGATTATAACCCAAATAGGGCATTTCTTTTTCAGTAAACTTGATGTCAAAATTTTCCAGTTCTTTTAAAATAGGACCGTAAACTTCTTTTGTAATCGGTATTTGAACACCAGGTGTTGTAATTTTCCCATTTAATATGGCGAGGGTCGCAATGGCTACGGGTAAGCCAACTGTTTTTGCCATTGCGGTATATGTTTGGTCTTCACCAATCGTGACCATTGTGGAGTCAATTTGATACATTTTATCATCCAGTTTATAACCAAACTTATGATACATAACAAGCATGTCTTTATCCTCATCAGCAAGCGTCCAACTGTCCATTAATATTTTTTGAAGTATTTCAGCGGGTGTTGCCTTTTTAAGTTCCACCATTTTATCTTTGTTAAAAATGTCCAGTTCTTCAAATTTCTCCCAAACAATATCATCTTGATCAATTTTGAGAGACAACCTAAACTTAAGTTCTACAGAATCGGTATGGCTATACGGTAAAAAGGCGTTAACGAAATCACGATAGCTCATATTTTCACTATCGTCAATCGTATAACTGTCATCTGTCATTCCCAGTTGAACGAATACGTTCCAGGCTCGGCTAAAACCAATACGGCGCATAGTGCCTCTGTACAAGGTTTTAATGGCGTCTAGGCCGTAGACACTCTGGTATTTCAAGGAATCTCTATTGGCATAAGCTTCAAAGCGTCCATAACCATCTACCTCTAAAAATTCGGTTCTTCGAAATAAACGGTGGTAGGGAATGTATTTATAATTCCCTTCCTGAATAAATTTTGCCGCACCACCTTGACCGGCAACCACAACGTTTCTTGGGTTCCAGGTAAATTTATAATTCCAGAGATTATTGTCGCTTTCTGGAGCTACCAGTCCACCGGCAAATGATTCAAACAGTACCATTTTACCACCTTTATCTCTAATGCTATCAATGACTTTCATGGCACTCATATGGTCAATTCCCGGGTCCACGCCAATTTCGTTCATGAAAACCAAACCTTTGTTTTTTGCCACAATGTGAAGATCCTCCATCTCTTTGCTCACATAGGAAGCGGTCACTAAATGCTTACCATAACTGATGCAGTCTTTCGCTACTTCAATATGATATCGGGCCGGAAGCATAGACACAACGATATCAGCATTCTCAATGGCGTTTTTCCGTGATTTTTTATTAAAAATATCTAAGGTAATAGCCTGTCCATGTTCATGATTATTAATAAGTTTCTGTGCATTATTAATGTCAATGTCCCCAACAATAATATGTAAATCTTCGTCGATCGATTTGTCTAATAAATATTTTATGAGGTAGGATGAAGATTTTCCTGAACCTATGACTAAAATTTTTCGCATAATGGGAATTGTTGAGTAATTTTGATTTTTGTTAGCACGAATTTACTAAATAACTCTCGGTTAGTAAAACTGAAAATATAATTTATGAATCGAACAATTTTAATTACAGCAGCAGTTTTTGGAATTATTGCCATTGGGCTAGGTGCTTTTGGAGCACATGGTTTAAAGGAATTAATCTCAGTTGAATCACAACAAACCTTTGAAACAGGTGTTCGTTATCAAATGTACCATGCGTTGCTATTGTTGTTCGTTGGAGCGACCACGTTTTTAAGTGGAAAAGCAAAGAAAGCCATCTATTTTTTAGTGCTCGTGGGGGTTATCCTTTTCTCAGGTTCAATATATGGTCTGTCAACCATGGACATCACAGGAATTAACTTTAAAAGTATTGGGTTTATAACTCCAGTTGGTGGATTGCTTCTTATTATTGCTTGGATTATAATGTTAATAAACTTTTTAAAAGTGAAGTGGGATAATTCTTGAAAAAGGATACCTACGTTAAAATAATGTTTAATTTTGCCGAACAAACAACACACAAATATTATGGCCAATAACGCCCAAACTACGAAATCGATTTCGTTAGATCAGTACGGTATAAAAAATGCCAAAGTACATTATCAATTATCGCCAGAGAAACTGCATGAGATTGCTATTGCCCAAGGGCAAGGCGTTGAAGCATCATCTGGTGCGTTAGCGGTTGATACCGGCGAATTTACCGGACGCTCACCAAAGGACCGATTCATTGTAAAAGATGAGGTAACAAAAGATCGTGTATGGTGGGGAGATATCAACATTCCGTTTGATTCCAATGATTTTCAAAAATTATACGATAAGGTAACTGATTATCTTTCTGGAAAAGATGTCTATGTGAGAGAAAGTTATGCTTGTGCTGATGAAGAATACAAGCTAAATATTCGGGTTATCACTGAATATGCATGGAGCAATCAATTTGCTTACAACATGTTTTTACGTCCTACAGAAAAAGAATTAGAGAATTTTGTTCCAGAATGGACCATTGTAAATGCTCCTGGTTTTATGGCAGATCCAGAAGTGGATGCCACACGCCAACACAACTTTGCCATTTTGGATTTTACTCGAAAAATCGCACTCGTTGGTGGAACTGGTTATACAGGTGAGATTAAAAAAGGAATTTTTTCCGCTTTAAACTTCATCCTACCCGTTTTTAAAGACACATTACCAATGCACTGTAGTGCCAATATTGGTAAAGATGATGATACCGCTATTTTCTTCGGATTATCGGGTACTGGAAAAACAACCTTATCTGCGGACCCAAACAGACGATTGATTGGAGATGATGAGCATGGTTGGACCAAGGAAAATACCGTATTCAATTTTGAAGGCGGTTGCTATGCTAAAGTGATCAATCTCTGTCAGGAAAATGAGCCTGATATTTTTAAGGCCATAAGTAAAGGCGCCATCTTGGAAAACGTCATTTTAGACGCCTCCGGGATTGTTGATTTTGATAATATATCCATCACACCAAATACGCGGGTAAGTTACCCAATTGACCATATCGATAATATTGCAGTGCCGTCAATTGGTAAAAACCCAAAGAATATCTTCTTTTTAACCGCTGACGCTTTTGGAGTTTTGCCTCCAATTTCAAAATTGACTCCAAGTCAAGCAGCATATCATTTTATTTCTGGTTACACAGCGAAAGTTGCGGGTACAGAAGCGGGCGTAGTAGAGCCTGTTCCAAATTTCTCAGCCTGCTTTGGTGCGCCATTTATGCCTTTGCATCCTGCTAAATATGCGGAAATGCTGAGTGAGAAAATGAAAGAAACTGGCGTGAACGTTTGGTTGGTAAATACAGGGTGGACCGGCGGTCCTTACGGTGTAGGTACCCGAATGAAATTAAAATATACCAGAGCAATGATCAATGCAGTTTTAAATGGCGATTTAGGTCTTTATGACTATGATCATTACCACATCCATTCTGTTTTTGGAACTGCGCAACCGCGTTCTTGTCCTGGAGTGCCTACGGAAGTATTAAGCCCGAGAACAACTTGGAATAATGATGAAGCTTACTATACTACAGCCTTCAAACTGACGAATGCTTTTAGAGAGAACTTCAAGAAATTTGAGGCATTTGCAAGTGAGGAAATCAGACGAGGTGGTCCACAGCGTTATGCTTTTTAAATCCAAGACTTTATAAACACAAAAAAGGCGATTCAAATTTTTGAATCGCCTTTTTTTATAATTATTGGGAAATTTACTTTCCTCTATTTACTTTTTCAATGTATCTCTCCAAAGCCATCGTCATTGAAGGTGTTTCAGGAGTTGGTGCCATAATATCAACTTTCAACCCATGATCTTCCACAGCTTTTGCGGTTGTATTTCCAAAAACGGCAATTCGTGTTTTGTTTTGTTTAAAGTCAGGAAAATTCTGGAATAATGATTCGATTCCTGAGGGACTGAAAAACACTAAAACATCATAATACACATCAGCAAGGTCTGATAAATCACTAATGACCGTTTTATAAAAAATGGCTTCTTTCCACTTAATATTTAAACTATCAAGAAGTTCAGGAACCTCGTCTTTTAATTTATCTGTAGTGGGCAACAAGAAACTTTCATCTTTGTATTTCTTGATCAACGGAGACATGTCTTCGAAATTACGCTTGCCTACATAGATTTTTCGTTTTCTATATACCACGTACTTTTGCAGATAGAAAGCTACGGCTTCACTCTGACAAAAATATTTTAGACTATCTGGCACTTTAAAGCGCATTTCATCTGCAACTCTAAAAAAATGATCCACAGAGTTTCTGCTCGTTAAAATGATAGCAGTGTAGTTTGCAAGATCAACCTTTTGTTGTCTTACATCTTTGGCAGGAAGACCTTCAACATGAATAAATGGGCGGAAGTCAATCTTTACTTTCTGTTTTTCTTGGAGATCAAAGTAAGGCGAATTTTCGATTTTAGGTTCGGGTTGAGACACTAAAATTGTTTTCACTTTCATAGGCTTTGGTTGGTTTTAAGCTTTGTATTCTACAATTAATTTATATAAAATCAGATAAGGCCCAATTTCAAGTGCGCAAAGATACAAAATAAAATAGAATATGTTGTTGGTCACCACCTTTTGATGAATTTTGAAAGAAGTCGTAAATCCAATAAGATTAATTAGTAACAACAGGAAAATTACTCCTAAGAGAATATTTTTGGAGGGACTAATTGTATACAATAACAGGGCATTAATAGGTAGAAGAATAAAGCCACTATAGTTTTTATAGCTTGTTTTTTGAAATAGATAAGAATCGATGACTTTGTCAATTTCAAATAGACTCCCCACAAAGCGTTCCAATAAGATTTTAACTAATGCCAAACTTGTTATGCCGAGAAGAACCTTTAAAAAAAAGTTCAGTTCAAACGCGCTGTTTGGGTTGAGGGTAAGGTAGGTAAGGTAACTAAAAATAGAAACTGTAACGACGAGATTGAAAAATAACAGCGCATCAAAAATGTCGATGAATTTATGGTCTTTTGAATACAATTTTAAATATTTCGAATTGCCGAAAACCCCCATAAAATCCAAAAAGCGATTGGTAAATAGTACTTTGGCGATAGTGATGAAAAGCAATCCCAAAACCATAAACACAGTAAACCATTCATAAGATATAATCTCTCTTGTCATGCCGCTAAATTATAAAGAAAATTTTATCTCTCCATTTCAATAAAATTAATCTTTTAAAAAATCATACTTTTGCTAAAATTTTTTACCGATGAAAGACGGCATTGTCATCATTCCAACTTATAACGAAATTGAAAATATTGAAGCTATTATCATTGCGGTTTTCGCGCAAGATAAAACTTGCGATATTCTTGTGGTTGATGACAATTCCCCAGATCTAACCGCCGATACTGTGAAATCTTTGCAGACGGAATTTCCGAACCGTTTGTTCTTACTTCAACGAATGACTAAAACAGGGTTGGGAACGGCATACATTGATGGATTTAAATGGTGTTTAGAAAGGAAGTATGACTATATTTTTGAAATGGACGCTGATTTTTCACATAATCCAGATGATTTATCAAAACTTTATAATGCTTGTGCAAAAGAAGGCGCTGACGTTGCTATTGGCTCGCGATATATTACTGGAGTAAACGTGGTCAATTGGCCTATGAATAGAATTCTCTTGTCGTATTTTGCCTCGAAATACGTTAGGTTTGTGACTCGGATGAAAATTCAGGATACTACCGCAGGGTTTGTTTGCTATAAAAGAAAGGTATTAGAAACTATAAATTTAGATGCGATCAAATTTGTGGGCTATGCATTTCAAATCGAAATGAAGTTTAAAGCCCATTTAAAAGGTTTTAAAATTGTTGAAGTGCCTGTGATTTTTACAGATCGCGCAAAAGGAAAGTCGAAAATGAGCGGAGGCATAATTTCTGAAGCCGTTTTTGGAGTAATTTACATGAAATTTAAAAGCCTATTTGGCAAATAATATGTAACGAGCATGCTAAAGATTTTAGCACCCAAGCGAATAATTAAATGCGAACAGCATGCCTGTACTGAGCCAAGTCGAAGTATGACGGTTAAAAAATTATAAAATTAAATACATGAAAGCAAAAACGGTACTTATTAAAAATGCCAAAATTGTTAATGAAGGACAAATTTTTGAAGGTGATATTTTAATAGAAGGCGAATTTATCAAGGAAATTGCGGATTCTATCAGTGCCAAATCTTCTGATGTGTTGGTGGTGGACATTGAAGGAAAATATGTTTTTCCTGGCGTTATTGATGATCAGGTGCATTTTAGAGAACCTGGATTGACCCATAAGGCAACTATCGAATCAGAATCTAAAGCAGCAGTTGCTGGCGGTATTACGTCATTCATTGAAATGCCAAATACCGTTCCGCAAACGACTACTATTGAGAAGCTGGATGAAAAATTTGAAATTGCTGCAAACAGTTCTTACGCCAATTATTCGTTTATGTTTGGCGGAACCAATACTAATTTGGAAGAAATATTAAAGGTTGATTCCAAAAATGTTGCAGGTTTAAAGTTGTTTTTAGGATCTTCAACCGGGGATATGTTGGTAGACAATACGGACGTTTTGGAAAAGATTTTCAAAAGTACTGATTTGTTGATTTCCGTACATTGTGAAGACGAAGCAACCATCAAAAAGAATCTTGAAGAGCACATCGAAAAATATGGAAACGATATTCCTATGGAATGTCATCCTAACATCAGAAGTGCAGAAGCCTGTTATATATCTTCATCTAAAGCTATAGAATTGGCCAAAAAGACCGGGGCTCGATTGCATGTTTTCCATGTGTCCACCGCAAAGGAAACTAAACTATTCAGCAATAAATTGCCGCTTAAGGATAAAAAAATAACCGCTGAAGTTTGCGTTCACCATCTGTGGTTTAGCGATAAAGATTATAAAGAAAAAGGAACTTTGATCAAATGGAATCCTGCGGTAAAAACGGAGAATGATCGTGACGAACTGTGGAAAGCGCTTTTGGATGGCCGAATTGACGTCATCGCTACCGACCATGCACCTCATACTTTGAAAGAAAAGCAAAATATTTATACCGATGCACCTTCTGGTGGGCCGTTGGTGCAGCATGCTTTGGTTGCCATGATTGAGGCTTTTCATAAGGGTAAAATAAGCTTGGAGAAAATCGCTGAAAAGATGTGTCATAATCCTGCAATATTATTTCAGGTGGAGAAACGTGGTTATATTCGTCCGGGATACTATGCCGATTTAGCCATTGTGGATATCAACAGTCCTTGGACCGTGAAGAAAGATAATATTTTATACAAATGCGGATGGTCTCCCTTTGAGAATGTTTTATTCAAGTCGCGGATAACACATACTTTTGTTAATGGTTCTATGGTGTATAGGAATTTTAAGTTTTTAAACGTTAAAGCAGGGAAACGATTAACTTTTAACCGATGAAACACTTTTTCTTAATTCTTATTTTGATTTCTTTGGTCGGCTGTAATTCTGTTGGTAAACCTAAAAAACCAAAAGACTTGATAGCTAAAGATAAAATGTCAGACATTATGTATGACTTATATATCCTTAATGCCTCCAAAGGAGTTAACAGAAAATTGTTGGAACGCAACGGGATTATGCCTGCTGATTACGTTTATGAGAAACATGGAATTGATAGTTTGCAATTTGCAAAAAGTAATACTTATTATGCCTATGACACAGAGGTCTATACTGGTATTATTGAAAAAATGAAGGCAACCCTCGAAAAGGATAAAGAACTTTACGAAAAGCTAAGCAACGAAGATCAAAGGATAAGTGATTCCTTAACTAAGATTGAGAACGATTTAAAAGAACCGATCGAGCTCAAAAAAGAAGAAGTTATTAACTAAGATGTTCTTTCTAAATCTTCCAAGAATAATTGACACGTTTCTTTAATCGAAACGAGCATAGGTTTAAATTCAATGTTCAAGGCGTTTTGCAGTTTAGATGCGTCATATTTTCTAACACTTCTCGCACTTTTAGTTACCTGTTTAGATAGTCTTCGGCGTTTTCCGGTCAGTAAGTGGTTTAGCCAATCTAAACGCCAGCCTACCGCTAACATAAAAGATGTCGCTTCTTTTTTTGGTGGGTTTATTTTGAGTGCCGAGGTTGTCTGCTCTTGAAATTCCTTAAACGAAAGGTTTTCTGAAATAACAATAAATCGGTCGTTTTTGATAGGGCTTTGCATCAATGCAATCATCGTATCGACAACATCATTCACATCAACATAACCGGTAATACCATGCGTATAATACGGCATGCCATTGTATATTTTTTTAATCAAGCTACTGCTTCCACCACTGTTCCAAAAACCTGGGCCAATAATAATCCCTGGATTTAAAATAACCGCATCAACACCTTCTTGTGTACCTCTCCAGACTTCAGTTTCCGCACCATATTTGGTAATCGCATACACGCTGTTGTCTTCCTCTTTATTCCAAAAAGTGTCTTCCGTAATCATCTGCTGCGATTTTTGATGATGTCCAATAGTTGCAATGGAACTTACATAACACAGTTTTTTTACCTGATGTGACACGCATAAATTTACCACATTTGCAGTACCTTCAATATTGATTTTGCGTAATTGATGGTATTTATCAGGTTCAAAGCTCACGAATGCGGCGCAATGGAACACATAATCCACATTTTTGAATGCTTTTAATAATGAAGGGACATCCGTAATATCGGCGTTTATCCATTCGATTTTTTCGTAAAGAGAATCGGAATCTTCAGTGTAGTAGGAAAAGACTTTTTGAACCAACTCCAATTTATGTTCTCTTCTGTAAATTGCTTTAACTTTAGCGTGGGTTTGCAGTAACTTATAGAGTAAATGTGAACCCACTAAACCTGTACCTCCTGTGACTAATATCATAAGCCTAAAATAAAGAATTATTAGATATTAATTCCCATTTCTCTAGTGATGTTTATCTTTGCACAAAATTTATAAAATTAATTTCAAAACTCATGACAAACGCGTTTGTAGAAGATTTACGTTGGAGAGGAATGCTCCACGACATCATGCCCGGAACTGAAGAACAGCTCAATAAAGAAATGACTACGGCGTATATTGGATTTGATCCTACCTCAGATTCTTTGCATATTGGAAGTTTAGTGCCTATTATTTTATTGGTGCATCTTGAGAAAGTTGGACATAAACCGATGGCTTTAGTTGGTGGTGCGACAGGAATGATTGGGGATCCTTCAGGTAAAAGTGACGAGCGCAATTTGTTAGATGATTATGCTTTAGCGAAGAATGTTGCAGGAATAAAATCAGTATTATCCAGATTTTTGAATTTTGATTCTGATGCTAAAAATGCACCGGTTTTAGTTAATAATTATGATTGGATGAAGGATTTCACGTTCATCGATTTTGCAAGAGATGTTGGCAAGCGTATAACAGTCAATTATATGATGTCCAAGGATTCTGTGAAAAAACGTTTTTCTGGTGAAGAAGGAAACGTTGGGATGTCGTTCACTGAATTTACCTACCAATTGATTCAAGGCTATGATTTTTACCATTTGCACAAACATCATAATGTGCTTTTACAAATGGGTGGAAGTGACCAATGGGGAAATATTACTACAGGAACCGAGTTGGTAAGACGCATGAATGTTGGCGAAGAAGCTAAGGCTTTTGCGATGACCTGTCCCTTGATTACAAAAGCAGATGGTTCGAAATTTGGAAAAAGTGAAGGTGGTAATATTTGGCTTGATGCTGATAAAACTTCAGTTTATAAATTTTACCAGTTCTGGTTAAATACCAGTGACGAAGATGCCGAGAAATACATCAAAATATTTACCTTTTTAGATCGAGAAACGATTGAGCAATTAATCGTTGAACATCAAAAAGCGCCACATTTAAGGATTTTGCAAAAACGATTGGCTCAAGAAGTGACCACATTTGTGCATTCTGAAGATGATTTTACAAATGCTGAAAGAGCTTCAAATATCTTATTTAGTGATAGTTTCAAACAAGATATTAGAACCTTGGATGAAGCTATGTTTTTAGAAGTTTTTGAAGGTGTGCCCTTTGCTGAGATTTCTAAATCAGAATTCGATGAAGGCGTTGATATGATTGCAGCCCTTGCCGCAAAAACTAATTTTTTAAATTCTAATGGTGAAGCACGTCGTGCCTTGAAAGAGAATTCAATTTCAGTGAATAAGGAAAAAATAGCTGAAGATTATATGTTATCTGCTACCGATTTGATTAATGATAAATATATCATCCTTAATAAAGGGAAGAAGAATACTTATATTATTAAAGTGGGTTCTTAGTTGATGTGACTTGGTATCAGAACGATGTCATCGGGAAGCAGGATTTAATTTAATTGTCATTTTTTTTATGGGAATCAACCCCACTCAAAAAATAAAAAAGTTGAATTCTTAGTATCGCCCAAAAGCGGGATTAGTTCAGCTACACATTCTTAAAAGTTGCGAAGCAATTTTTAAGAATGTTGCTTCACTAAAAAAGCGCCTGGGGAAGTAAACTTCACTCAGGCGCTAAAAACCAACCAATCAACTTAAAAACTATGTTTTTCAATTATAGAATACTTTATTTCGGTTTCCCAAAATGTCAGTTTTTCTAACTATAATTTTAGTCGTATATCCTACCGTTTGATTACAGAGATTTTAGAATTTAACAAAGAATTATAATACCATTAGATTACAGCCTCTAACGTCAGAATTATCAAAGCGACCGATGATTTCAAAATGGTTATCGTCGAAGACTTTTCCTAAGTCTTGGGTGGCAATAAAAGCACACGAATTGAAATTTGCCAAATCAATAATATTAATGCCGCCTGTTTTATTTTTTGGTAGAATGGTCAAGGCATCTTCTGGATCTCTTGTAAGCACTTGCATCCATTTCGGACATTCAAAAATACCATTGCCTTTTGAATAGGCTTGACTCAATAATTCAGTCATGCCGTATTCACTATGGATGTTGTTGACGCCAAAACCTTTTTTTAAAAGATTATGAAGGTCTTCTCTAACCAATTCCTTGCGTTTGCCTTTCATCCCCCCAGTTTCCATAATAATGGTGTTTTTTAATTCAAATTGATAAGATTCAACTAAATCCAAAAGCGCAAAGGAGACGCCGATTAGCAGGACTTTCCTGTCTGATGCATCTAATTTGATCAGGATGTTTTTTAAATCTGAGAGATTGTGAAGGTAAAACCCGCTTTCGGGATGATGGGATTGTTTGATCAAATCTTCCACCATGTAAATTAATGACGAGCCGTCACGCTCCAAATAGGAAGGTAATAGGGATAAAATTACGTAATCTTCAAAGGCTCCGTAAAAATGGTTAAAAGCACGTTTAAAACTTTCTTCATAAACCTTTATATCTGTTACCAAATGTTTACTGGTCAAAGCACCTGTAGTTCCTGAGCTGGTAAAAATTTGTTCAATCGGATGTTTGCTGCTTAAAACCTCATGCGATTTAAAAAACTGAATGGGAAGAAATGGGATTTGTTCAATTTGCTTTACGTCACTTGGATGGATGTAGAGTAAATCACAAAATGAACGATACACACGATTATTCTCAAACTGAAATTTGAAAACTTCCAAGCTTGCCGTTTCAAATTCAGTTGGTGTTTGGATGTTAAAAATGGTGTTCATCGTAATCATAGGGCAAAAATATAGAAAATATAAAAAGCGTTACCATATAAGATAACGCTTTTCATTTATTTTTAAAGGATATTACTCGATTATTAGTTTCTTGTTTATAGTTGCATTGTCTTGTTGAATTTTCAGCATGTAAACACCTGGTTTTAAGCGAGAAACGTCTAAAGTTTCATTTTTTAAAGTTGCTTTTTTGATCACAGATTTACCTAAGACATCAAAAATTTCAACCGAAATATTACTTGAATTAACGGATGGGATTTTTACAAAACCTGTGGCTGTAGGGTTTGGATAGATGTTGAATCTCAAACTTTTGAAAGACAGTATGCTTAATAAATCTCCCATAGAGCGCGCAGTGATTTGAGCTTTTCCATTTAAATGAGAAACCAGAACAATTAAGTCAGTGGCAGCAGGGATTGCACTTCCAATATAGTCTACTTCATCAAAGCTTGTTCTAAAGTCTATAGTATGGTCATCATATACTGAGTAAATTGCTGAGGCAGCAAAAGTTCCACCAGCATCGGCAAAAGTAGCACCTTTGATTTTTACTAATTCTGATTCGTAATCGTGAAAATCTGTAAGTAAGGTCGCAATGCTTACTACTTCAGGCGAGACATCGGAGCTCGCCACAACGCTTACGTCAGCAATTGGGATTAAATGTAAAATATCGTTATTTAAAGTCGCTATACCCTTCAGTGCCGAAATGCCATCGCCAATTGTAAATTCTGTGGTAATTACCTCATACAAATCATCAATTAAAATGCCGGCAGAAGTATCTTGTGCATATGTTTGACTTTTGTGGGATCTTATAAAAGTTACTGTCGGTACGCTCATGACTTCATAATAGCCTCCTGCACTATATTCTTTGACATCGGCTCGTAGAGCACCTAGGTTGGTTACTTGAATTAACGGCGCGATAGTAAATGTAACAGTTTTTGACACGGTTGGACTCAAGGAGTTGCTAGCACCATCCACTAGTTCAATTAGAATGGTATGCAAACCTGCATCAAGGATGCCTAAATTTATGGGTTCACTCGTAAATGCCTTATTTGCAGTTCCACCATCTATAGTGTATTGCACATGACCGTCGCCATTTTCTGCTGTAGAAATATTGAAATTTAAAGCATTAAACTTAAGTAATACCTCCGCATTTGGTGCGAATTCTTCTCCTTCGGTGGGTGAGATTATTGATAAATTTGGATTGGCATTTCCCGAAAATTCGGTCCATTCGATATCATCAATTGTAATTTGCTGATTCCCCTTTGCGCCATAAAGTCGAAGGATAAGTGAGATATCTCCCGGTACATTAATAGCATTCACAACAAAAGGAATTATCGTTGTGTCTTCACCCACTTCAAAATTGGGTTCATGGGATGCGACGATATTTCCATTTATAACCAATTCGAGTTTACGCTTCGCATTACCTTTAAAAGCTTTTCTAGTGTTCACAGAAAAACTACCAATACCGCCAGAAAATGTTGCTGAAAGACTACTTGGTTCTTTTCCTCTTCGGAGTATTATCCCTTTTCCATTAATAGGAAATGAACCTTCATCTCGGGCATGTGTATAATTCCAGGTAACACCACCATTTCCAACAAAGAAACCATCCGAATAACTGCCTACAGCGGTATTGTTAGTGAAATCTTCTCCTCCTTGAGAAAAGGAATTAAAGGTCAAAAAGCAAAATAAACTCAATAAAAAACACCCTTTTCTCATAATTTGTGAATTTAAATTAAACTTCGTTTATCACAAATATAAGAATGTTTGATGAGTTTTACTGGCCTGTAAATGAATGCGTTGTAAGTGCTCTGCGTGCGAGATTAAGTGAGGTTTAATTATCGTACTACGAGTTTTCTAGTAGCCGAATTGTTGCCTTCCTTAATTTTTAAAACATAGATGCCTGGAGTTAATTTGGAGATGTTTAATTCTTTTCCAAAAACGGATGCTGACAGAACTTTTTTTCCTAGAACATCATAAATTTGGATATCTTTAGTTGCGTTTTTTAAGGTTGTAATGTAAATTTTGCCATTACTTACCGGATTTGGATAAATGGATAAATCAGTAATCCCCTCTGAGGCAGATGCCGAAGTTTTCGAAGGATCTGTTTGTGCATAACCGGGTGCACCATAGCCTAGTCCAATAATTAGAAAAAGAATGTAAAAGTAGTTTTTCATCAAATGAAATCTTTTTATTAAATGTAGTGAATTATTGCAAATGTCGTTCCAAAATTTTGTTAAACAATAAAATTCTTCGACAAAAGGTTAATTCATTGTTTTCTACACGTTATGTTAATGTTATCAATCCCTTGTAATATATAAATGGATGCTAATAGTATTATCTTTACTCTATATTATTTTTGAACAATACCAATGAAAAAAAAGAATATAAAAATTCTATTAGTTGATGATGAACCAGACATATTGGAGATAATCGGGTATAATCTCTCCGCAGAGGGTTACCAGATTATTACTGCCGAGAATGGTATTAAAGCGATAAAAAAAGCCAAGAAAGAACGCCCACAATTAATCATATTAGACGTCATGATGCCAGAAATGGACGGTATTGAAGCTTGTGAGCAAATTCGTAAAATTCCTGAGCTTAAAAATACGATCATTGCGTTTTTAACCGCACGTGGTGAAGATTATTCTCAAATGGCAGGTTTTGATGCTGGGGCAGATGATTATATCACAAAACCCATCAAGCCAAAAGTATTAACCAGTAAGGTCAAAGCTTTGCTGCGACGTTTAAAAGATGACGAATCGTCACAAGGGACTTTTGAGATTGGCGGATTGGTTATCAATAGAGAAGAATACAAAATATCACATCATGGCATTGAAATTATTTTACCTAAGAAAGAATTTGAATTATTATCTTTATTAGCAACCACCCCCAACAAAGTATTTAAACGCGAGGAAATTTTAGATAAGGTATGGGGCAACGAAGTTATTGTCGGAGGCCGCACCATTGATGTTCATATCCGAAAGTTACGCGAAAAGATTGGCGACGATTGCTTTAAAACGGTAAAAGGAGTTGGTTATAAATTTGTTGATTAATGAAGGAAAGAATAAAAAAGTCCTATAAGTTCGCCACAAAAACCACTCTATACATTACTTTGATTTCTACCGTGCTGCTTGCAGTGCTTTTACACCTTACCAGTGCTTTTAATATATGGGTCGTCCTAGGGTTTTTTACTATTTCTTACATAATTTCTTTTTTTATCATCCAATATCATGTCGAGCGTTTTATATATAATCGAGTCAAGAAAATCTATGATGATCTGACGCGTTTGGAATCTGCATCATTACGTAAACAGCCCATAACTACTGATATGTCTACCCTTATTATGGAGATTGATAAGTTTGCAAGTGATAAAAAACTTGAGATAGAAATGCTGACGGTCAGGGAAGAGTATCGTAAGGAATTTTTGGGGAATATTTCTCACGAATTAAAAACGCCATTATTTACGGTTCAAGGCTACATTTTGACATTGCTCGATGGCGCTATGGATGATGATAAATTCCGGGGAAAATATCTTGAAAGAGCAAATAAGGGCGTGGAGCGCTTGATCTATATTGTCCAAGACTTGGATATGATTACCAAATTGGAAGTTGGCGATTTAAGTCTTACTATCGAAGCATTTGATATCGTCGAATTGATTGAAAGCGTTTTTGATTTGTTGGAAATGAAATCTGCAAAGAAAAAAATTACCCTGACTTTTGATATGGATTATCCCAAACCCATTATGGTATTGGCAGATAAGGAACGCATCCGTCAGGTGCTTACTAATCTTACGGTCAATTCCATTAAATATGGAAGAATTAAAGGTACTACCGAAATCAGTATCGAAAATTTGATCAAAAACAAGGTTATTGTGCGGGTTACTGATAATGGGGAAGGAATAGCGAAAGCTAATATTCCCAGGCTTTTTGAACGATTTTATAGAATTGATAAAAGTGGTTCGCGTAAAGAAGGTGGGTCGGGATTGGGCTTATCCATTGTTAAACACATTATCGAAGCACACGATGAAAAAATTTACATTGAAAGTGAATTGAGTGTCGGCAGTGAATTTTCATTTACACTCGAAAAGGTTAAATAATACCTTATAATCGCGTTCGTGTTCCATAGTTTGCAGGCCTTTAAAGTTTTTAATATCTGCGAGTTTTTCTAAAGTGAAATCATCCTGATTACAGCTGGGCGCCAAATTATTTTCAGTCATCCTTTTGGCTAAATACACTTGCTCAAATTGTCCCGGCGTCGGAATGAAAAAAGCGTTTTTTTCTAATTTTGCTAAATCCAATATAGTGGTATATCCAGAACGTGCCACAATCAGTTCACTTGAATTAAGGGATTGTTCCAGCAATTCACTAGTCATAAAATTATAAATGGTAATATTCTCAAGTTTATCGACCATTTGCTCTACTTCCACGATACCCTTTACAAAGAGGACTTGACCACTATAGTTTTTTAATTCTGAGAATAATATTTTTTCTAAAATAGAACGTTGAGGCTCCGGACCCGATAATAATACCATAATATCGTATTGAAGCTTTTCTGAAGTTTTTTGAAACCGACTCAAAGGTCCAATGTATTTAATATTTAAATTCTTGGAATCAATATGTCCCATCTTTCCGCTTAAATTTAGCGGGCCTAAAGTATCAGGAACCCAACATTCGTTAAAACGTATGATAAAATTTTGATGAAGTTTTGTGCTGAGCCAAGTGGTGTTTCCACTCAGAACTTTCAGTTGATGTGTTATATAAACCGACGGCAAGTCCTTGTGATAAACACCAAATCTGTTGTCTGAAATGATGCCATCAATCTGATGTGTTTTTACAATAAATTCAGTTGCATTGTGCTCGGCTCTAATAGTTTTTATAATCTTTGGAGTATCTTTTAAGAGCTTTAATTTTAAATAATTGCCTTTCTTGGAATAGCTAATATTATAAGAGGGTAATTCAAGTGCTTCCAGGTCAGGAAATTCCTTAATCAAAAGTGCGAGTGCTGCACCGTCACTTGCAATCACAGGTGTGAAATTATGTTCTAATAAGGCATTTATAATTGGGATACAGCGAGTGGCGTGACCCAATCCCCAATTTAAAGGCGCTATTAATATCTTTTTCTTCATTTTTGTTTTTTGACGTCACTACAACCTTTCGACAAGTTCAAGGAAAGTGGTCGGGATTTCCGCTGTTTCTGTCATTGTGTTCAGGCGGGTCTTTTTATTCCGAAAACTAGTAAAAGTTTCAGATCTGAGATCCCTCTGAAAAGCGGGATTAGTTCAACTATGTATTTTGAATGAATTCTTCGAAACTTTTCAAACAAAGTATCACTATAAGGATGCCGATTCAACCTAAAAGCCAATTCAGAGAACAATTAAAAGATCTCAAAACATTCAAAGATAACGATATAATCACTTCCATATATTTCCTTAATTTTGCAACTTGTTAATTTTAACTGCAATTAAGGTAATAGCTGGCAAACTTGAAACTTTAAGCATGAAACCAGAAACAATTTAAAAGTGGGAAGCAAAAACAAACTCAAGAGATTTAGAGAAAATGATACCTTTTCAAACGTATATCAGCCAACACGCGATGAATTAATAGATGGAGATTTTGACGTAAAAGGTCTGTGGAATGCTAAAGTATTTAGAAATGAGCATCCTTTGGTTTTAGAATTAGGTTGTGGAAGAGGTGAATATACTCTTGGGTTGGCAAAAAGATATCCGGACAAAAATTTTATTGGAATAGATATTAAAGGCGCCCGATTTTGGAGAGGTGCCAAAACAGCCATTGAGGATGAGATTCCTAACGTGGCTTTTCTAAGAGCACAGATAGAGCTTGTTGAATATGCTTTTGGCAAACATGAAGTTGATGAAATTTGGATCACTTTCCCTGATCCGCAAATAAAATATAAGCGAACAAAGCATCGCATGACTAACGCAGACTTCCTGGATCGATACAGAACCATACTCAAACCGGAGGGTATAGTTCACTTAAAAACGGATAGTGAGTTTATGCATGGCTATACTTTAGGCTTATTACATGGTGCAGGTCATGAAGTGATATATGCCAATCATGATGTGTATAGGCAAGGTGGAAGTCCGGCAGAGGTGACAGAAATTCAGACCTATTATGAGGGTCAGTATCTGGAAAAGAATAAAGCAATTACCTATATTAGTTTCAAAATTAAATAGTCTTGAACATTACGGTTATATTTCTTCTTGGAATGGTCATCGCATTTGTTGGGGTCATTCCTCCCGGATTGTTGAATATGACAGCTGCCAAGATAAGCCTCAAAGAAGGTCATGTTAGAGGGATAATGTTCTCGATTGGAGTTTGTGTAATTGTTTTTCTTCAAACTTATATTGCCGCCATGTTTGCGAGATATTTAATCAATCATCAAGACGTGGTTGAAGTTTTACAGCGGGTGGCCTTTGTTATTTTTGTTTTGATTACGGTCTATTATCTCCTTATCGCAAAAGCGGCCTCCAAAACTGAAGTTGAGCCGCAGTCGAGAAGTAAACACAGTCGTTTTTTTCATGGTATGTTTTTGTCGGCCATTAATGTTTTTCCAATTCCATATCAAGCATATATGACGGTTACTTTAGCCTCATTTGGTTGGCTTGAATTTAATAAAGCTGAGATATTTTCCTATGTATTTGGAGCAGTAACTGGTACATTTGTCATGTTGTACGTGTATATTTTCTTTTTTGATAAGATCAAAAATAAGAATCTAACTTCTCAAAAAAACATGAATTACATTATTGGTGGAATCACTGGGATAATTGCCATAGTGACACTGTTCAATATTATAAAGGACCTATGAAACCTGAATCCCTTAGTTTTTTTGAGAAGGTATACGAGGTGGCCAAACAAATTCCTTATGGGCGGGTGACCAGTTTTGGCGCTATTGCCAAGTATCTAGGCGCGGCTAAAAGTGCACGGATGGTTGGCTACGCAATGAATGGCAGCCATGGTAAAGATGTTCCAGCACATCGCGTGGTCAACAGAAAGGGTTTGCTTACGGGCAAACATCATTTTGAGGGCACCAACTTAATGCAACAGTTGCTAGAAAACGAGGGTATTAAGGTAAAAGACAATCAGGTTCAAAATTTTGTTGAGGTTTTTTGGGAGCCCATGAAAGAACTTTAGAAGCGTCAGTACCAATATTTCAGGCGACAATTTTGTAAGTACCAAATTCCAAATAAGGGAATATACATTTCTAACTTAAAGTTTGTCTGCCTATCGGCAGACAGGGATTTTGAGAGTTGAAATAGTATCCTTTACTTTCTTGATTTACGTTAAATATACAAATAACCTCATAAACTGACGTCCTACCAGTACGCCACTAATCCTCAAAAACTTCGAGCTCCCAGCTTCCATCTTCCAGCTATATTAATTATATTTGCACTTTAGAATGATTCTTAATAAAAGAAAAAAGAATGAAAAATGGAATCTAAAAACTATTGTTATTCTTTCACTTATAGTATCTCAAAGCAATGAAATTAAATAAAGAAGACATCCTTAAAGCCCTCAAAAGTATATCTGCTCCGGGTGAAGGACAAAATATGGTAGATAGTGGCGCCGTGAAAAACGTAGTTACTTTTGCAGACGAAGTTATCGTAGATATTACTATAAATAACCCGACACTTCAAGCCAAAAAGAAGACCGAAGTAGAGATCATGAAAGTGATTCATGATAAGGTTTATGAAAAAGCCAAAGTTATGGTCAATGTAAAAGTAGATGCACCGGCAAAAGCGGCGGTCAATACGATCAAAGGTAAATCCATTCCTGGTATTCAGAATATAATAGCCGTGGCTTCTGGTAAAGGAGGCGTTGGTAAATCTACCGTTACGGCAAATCTTGCAGTTACCTTAGCTAAAATGGGGTTTAACGTCGGTATTCTTGATGCTGATATTTATGGACCTTCTATGCCAATTATGTTTGATGTTGAAAGAGATCGACCTCTATCTGTTAACATCGATGGAAAATCTAAAATGAAACCCGTTGAAAATTTTGGGGTTAAAATATTGTCGATTGGTTTTTTTACCCAGCCCGATCAAGCGGTTGTATGGCGAGGGCCAATGGCATCAAAGGCTTTGAACCAAATGATTTTTGACGCCCATTGGGGCGAATTGGATTTTATGCTTATTGATTTACCTCCGGGCACTGGAGATATCCATTTGAGTATCATGCAAGCCTTGCCTATCACAGGTGCCGTTATTGTAAGTACCCCACAAAATGTAGCCTTAGCCGATGCTAAAAAAGGGGTTGCCATGTTTCAGCAAGAAAGCATCAATGTTCCCGTGCTCGGGATTATTGAGAATATGGCTTACTTTACACCTGCAGAATTGCCAAATAATAAATACTATATTTTTGGAAAAGAAGGTGCTAGAAACTTGGCTCATGATTTAGATGTGCCATTTTTAGGCGAAATTCCTTTGGTACAAAGTATCCGTGAAGCTGGAGACATAGGACGTCCTGCAGCCATGCAAACAGGAACTCCATTAGAACTGGCTTTTGAGAAACTGACCCAAAATGTTGTTCAAGAAGTAATCAAACGTAATGATGATTTGCCACCAACCGAAGCAATCAAAATTACAACCATGGCCGGATGTTCAGCGGTTAAAAAATAAATTCCGATACTTTTGAGTGGTATTGTGAACACCTTAATATGAGAAATATGACAAGTGAAGAAATTAGAATGAATGTTGAAAAGGCACTTGATGAAATCCGTCCGTTCCTTCAAAGTGATGGTGGTGACATTGTCTTATTATCTATAGAAAATGACAAATTGGTCAAAGTGCAGCTAGAAGGTGCTTGCGTAGGATGTTCAGTTAATCAAATGACCCTAAAGACAGGGGTTGAAATGACCATAAAAAAGTACGCTCCTCAAATTGAGCAAGTGATTAATGTTGAGGCTTAATTTCTGCTCAGGCAGTCCCGTAATTTGGGGATCCAATTGAATCCGAATGATTTTTGTAAGATTGACATATGATTAAAATCATAAATCGAAAATTTCTTTATTCGGATTTTTACATATTAAAAGAAGTTGAATTAAATGAGATTTCCACTTTTGTGGCCTATATATGATTAAAACCGATATACTTATCATCGGCGCAGGACCAACAGGTCTTTTTGCCGTGTTCGAAGCCGGATTATTGAAAATGAAATGCCATCTCATTGACGCCTTGCCGCAGCCAGGAGGTCAATGTTCTGAAATATATCCCAAAAAGCCTATTTACGACATTCCTGGTTTCCCTGAGATTTTAGCAGGAGATCTAACCAATAATCTTTTAGAGCAATGTAAGCAGTTTGAGCCTGGTTTTACCTTGGGTGAACGCGCAGATACTATAGAAAAACAGGAGGATGGTAGTTTTATTGTGACCACGAATAAAGGCACGAAACATCAAGCTCCTGTAATTGCCATTGCTGGCGGTTTAGGCAGTTTTGAACCTCGCAAACCATTGATTCCAAACATAGCTTCTTTTGAAGATAAGGGTGTGGAATATTTTATAAAAGATCCTGAAATTTATAGAAACAAGCGTGTGGTCATTTCTGGCGGTGGAGACTCTGCATTGGATTGGAGTATTTTCCTTGCCGATATTGCTTCAGAAGTCACGTTAATTCATAGACGTAATGAATTTAGAGGCGCTTTAGATTCTGTGGACAAAGTGCAGGAATTAAAGAATCAAGGAAAAATTAATCTTGTCACTCCGGCAGAAGTTATCAATATCGTTGGAGATTATAAGGTAGAAGCTGTTGTGGTTAGCCAGTCTTTAAATATTGAAAAGGAATTCGAGATAGAATGTGATCATTTTATACCATTATTCGGATTGTCACCCAAACTTGGACCTCTTGGCAATTGGGGACTTGAAATTGAAAAAAATGCAATTGTCGTAAATAATGCTTTGGATTACCAAACCAATATTCCTGGCATTTTTGCCATTGGGGATATCAATATCTATCCAGGGAAATTAAAACTTATTTTGTGTGGTTTCCATGAAGCAACTTTGATGTGTCAAGCGGCTTATCAAATTCTTAATCCGGGTAAACGCTATGTATTAAAATACACAACCGTAAGTGGTGTTGATGGATTTGACGGTACGCGTAAAGAGGCGCCAAAACAGGTTGTTAAAGCGATAGATTAATAATTAGTATCATAACTGATAAGTATCTAATACTTACCAGATACGTAAAATAAGATTCCCGTTTTCATGGGAACAGAAGATGGAACAAGATATAAAAATCAAAATAACAGATAGAGAAGGCGTTACCCATGAGGTTTTAGCGCCAACTGATATGGCCATGAACTTAATGGAAGTGGTTCGAAGTTATGAACTAGCTCCAGAAGGAACCATCGGCATTTGTGGTGGTATGGCCATGTGTGCCTCTTGTCAATGTTATATATTGAACGGCGCTCAGCTTCCCGAGATGCAAGATGATGAAGAAGCGATGCTTTCGGAAGCTTTTTATGTAAAACACAATTCTAGACTGAGTTGCCAAATCCCAATCACTTTTGACTTGGAAGGTTTGGAAGTGGAGTTGGCTCCAGAATCTTAACTCACAATAAGACCTCACAGGTTTTTAAAACCTGTGAGGTCTTGGAGTAATTAAGGGGTTAACCCGTTTTACCTGATTTAAGAAGAATAGAAAAGCGAGCTTTTATAGCTCGCTTTTCTATTCTTTTTACTCTTAAATGAATCATTTTTAACTGAATAACTACATCTGAGTGAGATAATTAAATGGCACTTAGTCACTATTTAAAAGCGTTTAGGCCTGTAATATCCAATCCTGTTATCAATAAGTGGATGTCATGGGTGCCTTCATAAGTGATGACACTTTCGAGGTTCATAGAATGACGCATAATGCTGTATTCGCCAGTAATACCCATGCCTCCTAATATTTGGCGAGCGTCACGAGCAATAGTAATAGCCATATCCACATTATTTCGTTTTGCCATTGATATTTGCGCTGAGGTCGCCGTGCCATTTTCTCTCATAACCCCTAGTCGCCAAGCCAATAATTGTGCTTTGGTAATTTCGGTAATCATTTCGGCTAATTTCTTTTGTTGCAATTGGAACTGCCCAATTGGTTTTCCAAATTGCATACGTTCTTTACTATATCTTAAGGCTGTGTCATAGCAATCCATGGCAGCACCTATAGCACCCCAAGCAATCCCATAACGAGCAGAGTCCAAACAGCCAAGTGGCGCACTCAATCCAGATTTATTTGGCAGTAAATTTTCTTTAGGAACTTTGACGTTATCAAAGATAAGCTCTCCCGTTGAAGACGCTCTCAAAGACCATTTATTATGAGTTTCAGGAGTAGAAAACCCTTCCATTCCGCGTTCGACGATTAAGCCATGTATACGACCTTCCTCATTTTTAGCCCAAACGACAGCTATATCACAAAAAGGTGCATTAGATATCCACATTTTGGCACCATTCAAAAGATAGTGGTCACCCATATCTTTAAAATTGGTAACCATACCTGCAGGGTCACTACCATAATCAGGCTCGGTAAGACCAAAACTTCCCATCCATTCACCACTCGCAAGTTTGGGGAGGTATTTTTGACGTTGTTCTTCATTACCATATTGCCATATAGGATACATCACCAATGACGATTGCACAGAAGCCGTACTTCTTACACCTGAATCGCCACGTTCAATTTCCTGCATGATTAATCCGTAAGAAATTTGGTCCAGACCAGCACCACCGTATTCTGCTGGAATGTATGGTCCAAAGGCACCAATTTCAGCAAGTCCTTTAATGATTTGTTCAGGGAATTCAGCTTTTTGGGCGTACTCTTCAATAATAGGAGAGACTTCACGTTTTACCCATTCTCTTGCGGCATCACGTACCAAACGATGTTCGTCATTTAGTAATTCATCAATGTTGTAATAATCTGGGGCTTGAAACAAATCTGGCTTCATCTTTTGATGTTTTTAAAATTCAATCACAAAAGTAGCGAAATCGTTTTCAGTGAACAATTTTAAACTACATTTTGAGATAGAAATCTTTGGTCAGCGCAATATAGCCTTCAGTATATTGATGTCTTGAAGTTTCGATGATGAGCTCTTTAGGATTAATAGAAGTTTCTCGAAATGAAAATTCGATAAGGCTCCGTTTAATGTCAGACTGAGGAGTGCCTTTGACTCTTAATATGCGGTTCGGAAAAAGATGTTCTTTGGAAGCTATTACGATAAAATCTTTTTCTTCTGAAAAGGGAAGGATTACAGAGAATATTCCTTCTGGAGAAAGCAATTTTGAAACACTTTCAATTAGCTCTCGAAATGGCATGGCGTCAACAAAGCGTGCTAAATCGCGCGGCTGATTATCACTTTTGTAAGTATCTGTATAAAACGGTGGGTTGGAAATAATTAAGTCGTATTTGTCGACCATTTCATTTACAAACTCTTCTAAAGAAGCATGATAACAAAAAAGTCGATCTCCCCAGGGGGAGGTCTCAAAATTATCAACACATTGTTCGTAAGCATCGTCATCGATTTCAATAGCATCAATAAGTTCTGCATCACTTTGCTGTGCTAACATCAAAGCTAAAACTCCGGTGCCCGCGCCAATATCTAAAATAGAATTTGGATTAGCGTCCAAAGATGTCCACGCACCCAGCAAGACGGAATCCGTGCCTATTTTCATGGCGCATCGGTCTTGGTTGATTGCGAATTGTTTAAATTTAAATAACTTCATAGAACTCACCAATTTTTTAAAATTCCAAATTCCAACTCAGGTCTTATTGATAATTGCTGATAAAATTTTCCGTAACTCTTCTGCTTCATTTATAAGATCCACAAAGGAGTTTCTAAAGGTGGGTTTGGATCTCTCAATAGTTTTAACAATAATACTGACTCTTTAGCTTCCTTTTTTGAGATTTTAAGTCTAAATAAAAAATCCTTAACACCAAGTTTTTCATTAGCTTCTATATAATTCGCGGCTATTGAACCAGATGACCGTATCAATTGTCTTCCATCCTCAATATGCGATATGGTTTTAGAAAGCGAAACGATCAAAAACCTGCAGTTTTTTGCAAATAAATACGTTCTTTCTTCTAAATCATAGATTCTCTTGTTTTCCATAGCGCATTGGAATTTGAAATTTTTATCATTGGAATTTCTTAAAGATAGAGGTCAATCAATCCCTCCGGTGTGTCCAATAAAATAACTTTATTTTCTTTATCTACCTTCTTAATGAAATCATCGTTCATCGGAATTAAGATTTCAATTCCGTCACGGTCTATTTCAAAAAGAGCTTGAGCTGTAGAATCATTAATCGATTTCACGATCCCAACCTTTCCAAAATTCACGTCTTCAACTTCAAAGCCGATAATTTCATGAAAATAAAATTTGTCATCATCAAGTTTTGGTAAAAATTCTAAAGGCAGATATAAATCACATTTTAAAAGTGCATCAGCATCTTGTTCTGTCTCAACCTCTTCAAATTTTACACGTAACAATTCAGATTTATGTAGTTGTGACGATTCGATAAAAAATGGTACGAGATTATTGCGTAAATCGACAAAAACAGAATCCATGTCTTCGTAAATCTCTGGATCGTCAGAGTCTAATTTTATCAATAATTCACCTTTAAAACTGTATTTCTTTACAATTTTACCAATATAGAAACAGTTTTCTTTTAACATAGGTTTTTTAAGTTACTTTAAATTTTTGACTTAACGAATATAATAAGATACTGCAAAAATGCGAAAATCTTGATCATATATTTATAAGATTGGGCACAATGTCAAGACTTACTTAATTACTTAAATTTCAAAATTTATGGGAAAAAGCAATCTTAATTATTTATGCATTTGATTCTTTAATATCGAGATCACGCCAAGAGGCATGATTTGCTCAATTACGTATTTTGTAAAAACAAAATACTATTTCGCAAAAAAAACTCCGATAGGTCATATCGGAGTTTAAAAGTATAAAAAATGAATTCTTATTCTTCTGTTTTTGTTTCAGCATCTTCAGCTGGAGCATCTTCAGTAGCTTCAACTTCAGCAGGCGCATTTGCAGCAGCCTCAGCAGCTTCTGCATCGGCAATAACCTGTGCAGCGTCAGCTTCGCGCTTAGCATTTACTTCTTTTTCAGCATCAAGTGCCTTAGCTTTAGCATCCGCATTAGCTTGTACTAAACCTTCTTTTTTAGCGTCAACTTTACCTGCTTTTTCATCGGTCCAAGCAGCAAATTTTTCTTCCGCTTGTTCTTCTGTTAAAGCACCTTTTCTAACACCACCAGCAAGATGATTCTTTAAAAGCGCACCTTTGTATGACAAAATTGCTTTTGCCGTATCTGTAGGTTGTGCACCATTTTGTAACCATTTTACCGCCAAATCAACATCTAATTCAATAGTTGCTGGGTTGGTTGTTGGATTGTAAGCACCTAGTTTTTCTAAGTATTTACCATCTCTTTTTGACCTTGAATCGGCCGCAATAATCCAGAAAAATGGTTTCCCTTTTTTTCCGCGTCTTTGTAATCTAATTTTAACTGACATAAAAAATTAATTAGTGAGGTTCGCGACCTCGATTATTAATAAGTCCGCAAAGATACTACATATATTTTATTGATGAATATTTTATTGCAAATAAACATAGTTTAAATTTTCTTTCATTTTTCAGCTCTAAAAAGGTTATTTTTTGTTTATTTAGATTTTAATAACCTGCTCAAAATTTTATGTCGTGAAGAAATTTGTCCTTATATTAATTGCAATGGCAACATTAAGCGGGTGCAGCAATGACCTTCAATTTAATTCTCCCGCACTTCAAGGAAATAAAAACTACAAACTTTGGCGGGCTAAATATTACGACGCCGTGCTTGCTGAAAATGGCTCTTTCACAATTATGAGTGGTGATAATATTGAAAAACTATCGATTACGTTGACAGCACTTCAGGAGGGCACCTATAGTTTATCTGATACGAGTGGGTCGGAAATTGAGTTTGTGGATTCCGAAAATGTCAGATACTCTACAAGAAATTCCCCAGCTGCAAAAGGAAAGGTTGATCCACAAATCGGAACATTAACGATTACAAAAATTGAAAATAATACCCTTACAGGGAGTTTTGTTTTTATTGCATTCACGGCTGATGGTATGAACTCCGTTGGATTTAATGATGGTGTGATGTATAGGATACCTTTTAGGTGAGATCTAAAATAAGGTCATTAATTTTTGAAAGCAGTCTGTTAGGATTGCTTTTTTATTTCCAACTATTTCCAATTTTCATTTTATAAAAGCGTTATTTATATGTAATTTTATAAACTTTTCTTTTGAAGAAAACACCTAACAAATTCAGCCTTTTTTATAAAAAATAGTTATGGATCTGACCGTCATTAGACAGGTTCGAGATCTTCAACGACCAAGCAATAAACGACAAACAATTCTACATACATGTATTTAATCTTCGATACCGAAACCACAGGATTACCAAAACGTTGGGATGCGCCCATTAGCGATACTGACAACTGGCCAAGATGTATCCAAATCGCCTGGCAATTGCATGATGCCCTGGGTAATGTTATTGAGCATCAAGATTATTTGGTGCAGCCAGAAGGGTTTAATATCCCTTATGATGCTGAGAAAATTCATGGTATTTCGACAGATCTCGCTCTACAACGAGGTGTGCCGTTAGTTGAAGTGTTGGGGAAGTTTAATGCCGCCTTAGCTAAGGCTAAATTTGTCGTGGGACAAAATGTTGGTTTTGATTTAAATATTATGGGCGCTGAATTCCATCGTGAAAATGTTGCCAATAATCTACAGGGACTGCCAATTTTAGATACGTGTACCGAACTCACTGCCAACTTATGTCAACTTCCTGGCGGACGGTATGGGAGATTCAAACTGCCCACTTTAACAGAGTTGCATCAATTTCTTTTTAATGTTCCTTTTTCAGAAGCACACAACGCTACTGCCGATGTGGAGGCTACGACACGTTGTTTTTTAGAGTTGATCAGACGTGAAGAGTACTCACTAGAACAATTGGATGCGCCAACAAATTATTTTGAGAATTTCAAGGAGGCCAATCCAAGCACAATTCAGCTTATTAAGTTAAAACATATTAATCTTAAGGCTGAAAGTGCAAAAGTTAAAAAACAGATTGAAGCACTTCAAGGATCTGACGAGCCTTCAAAAACAGAGATTGCCCAAAATATAGAAGAACTTAAAGATGTTGAGTTCGTTCATTTACACAACCACTCACAGTTCTCGGTCTTGCAATCCACTATTAGCGTTCCAGATATGGTAGCTTTAGCTGCAGCCCAAGATATGTCGGCAGTCGCGCTTACGGATCACGCCAACATGATGGGTGCGTTTCACTTTGTAAGAGCTGTTGGCAATCACAACAGAAATGTGGAAGCTAAAAATAGAGCTGCTGAAGAACGTGGCGAAAGACCTACCGATAAAATAATCAAACCTATTTTGGGTTGTGAGTTTTTTGTATGTGAGGACCATAAGGATAAAAGCAGAAAGGATAATGGGTACCAGATTGTCATGTTGGCCAAAAATAAAAATGGCTATCATAATTTGTCGAAATTATCGTCACACGCTTTTGTGGACGGATTTTATTATTTACCACGGATTGATAAAAAATTGATTCAACAATATAAAGAAGACCTGATTGTTTTAACCGGAAATCTCTATGGGGAAGTTCCCAGCAAGATTCTGAATGTCGGTGAAAACCAAGCGGAAGAAGCATTGCTTTGGTGGAAAGCCGAGTTTGGCGACGATCTTTATATTGAGTTGATGCGCCATAATCAGGAGGATGAAAATCGTGTTAACCCAGTATTGGTGGATTTCGCTAGAAAGCACGATGTTAAGTTGGTGGCTACCAATAACACTTATTATGGCAAGAAGGATGATGCCAATGCCCACGATATATTGTTATGTGTTAAAGATGGCGAAAAACAAGCCACGCCGATAGGGCGCGGCAGAGGTTATCGCTTCGGAATGCCTAACCAGGAGTATTATTTCAAATCAGGCGAAGAGATGAAAAAACTCTTCAAGGATCTTCCGGAAGCCATCTCCAATATTCAGGAAGTGGTGGATAAGGTGGAAGCCTATGAATTGGCAAGAGATGTGTTATTACCTGCCTTTGGAATTCCCGAGGAGTTTAAGCGTGAAGAGGATCTTATTGATAAAGGCAAACGCGGTGAAAATGCCTATTTGCGCCATTTATCCTATCAAGGTGCCAAGCAACGTTATCCGGAAATTACAGAGGAGATTAAAGAGCGTATCGACTTTGAATTGAGCGTAATTGAAAATACGGGATATCCTGGGTATTTCTTGATTGTTGAAGATTTTATTAGAGAAGCTCGGAATATGGATGTTTCTGTGGGACCAGGTAGAGGTTCGGCCGCAGGATCGGTTGTGGCGTATTGTTTAAAGATTACCAATATTGATCCGCTGAAGTACAACTTGCTTTTTGAGCGTTTCTTGAATCCGGATCGTATCAGTATGCCGGATATTGATATTGATTTTGACGATGAAGGCCGAAGTAAGGTTATGGATTATGTCATCAAAAAATATGGTAGTAACCAAGTGGCGCAAATTATTACTTACGGGACTATGGCGGCCAAATCATCCATTCGGGATACGGCGCGGGTTTTGGATCTGCCACTTTTTGATGCTGACCGCATCTCAAAACTTATTCCGACCATGTCCAAATTGGGCAAAATATTTGGTTATGATGAAAAACAACTGAGCAAAGCATTCCGATCGGAAGATTTAGAAAAAGTAAATGAGCTCCTCAATCTTGCTGAAGGTGGTGGCTTGGAGGCCGAGACGATTAATTTGGCTAGGATTCTTGAAGGTTCGGTAAGAAACACAGGAATCCATGCTTGTGGCGTGATTATTACGCCAGATGATATTACCAAATTTGTTCCCGTGGCTACAGCGAAGGATTCTGATTTGTATGTGACTCAGTTTGACAACTCCGTTGTAGAGGATGCAGGCTTGCTGAAAATGGATTTCTTGGGCTTAAAAACCTTGACATTGATTAAGGATACGGTTAAAATCGTAAAAGCAAAACATGATATTTTGCTTGATCCAGATACGTTTCCTTTGGATGATGAACTGACTTATCAGCTTTTCCAAAAAGGTGAGACTGTCGGCGTATTCCAATATGAATCGCCAGGAATGCAAAAACACCTCAAGGAATTAAAACCGACCGTTTTTGAAGATTTGATTGCAATGAATGCTCTGTACCGTCCTGGGCCGATGGAATACATCCCGAGTTTTACCCGACGAAAACATGGCGACGAAGAAATTGAATATGACCTTCCTGCCATGGAAGAATATCTAAAGGAGACCTACGGAATTACAGTTTACCAGGAGCAAGTGATGTTGCTGTCTCAAAAACTGGCAGACTTTACTAAGGGTGAAGCCGACGTTTTGCGTAAGGCGATGGGTAAAAAACAAATTTCGGTTTTGGATAAGATGAAACCAAAGTTTATTACTCAGGCTGAGGCCAACGGACATGATGCCAAAAAATTAGAGAAAATCTGGAAGGACTGGGAGGCCTTTGCCAGTTATGCTTTTAATAAATCTCACTCTACTTGTTACGCTTGGATTGCGTATCAAACAGCCTATTTAAAAGCGCATTATCCAGCTGAATATATGGCGGCGGTATTGAGTAATAATATGAATGACATCAAGCAGGTTACTTTTTTTATGGAAGAATGTAAGCGAATGAAATTGAATGTGCTTGGACCTGATGTTAATGAATCTTTTTACAAGTTTTCGGTAAATAAGGATTATGCGGTACGTTTTGGAATGGGTGCTATAAAAGGTGTGGGACAAAATGCGGTTCTGACGATAGTGGATCATAGAAAAAATGGTCCTTTCAAATCTATTTTCGATTTTGCAAAACGAATCGATTTAAGGGCAGCCAACAAAAAAGCAATTGAAAATTTAGCGTTAGCTGGTGGGTTTGATTGTTTTACAAACACTCACCGTGCACAGTATTTTCAGGATGAAGGCGATGGAATTTCCTTTCTGGAAAAAGCGATCAGGTATGGTAACAAGCATCAAGAAAATGAAAACTCCGCACAGGTAAGTTTGTTTGGCGACGCCAGTGATGTCCAAATAGAAGAGCCTTTAGTGCCGCCGTGCGAAGAATGGGGAACCATGGAGAAGCTAGCACAAGAGCGTGAGGTGGTTGGGATTTACATTTCCGGTCATCCGCTTGATGATTTCAAAATAGAAATGAAAACTTTTTGTAACGCGACTTTGGCGCTCTTTTCAAACTTGGATCCCTTTGTGAATCGAGAATTGACTTTTGGTGGTGTTGTCACCAATGTGGAGCACCGTGTAAGTAAGCAAGGTAAAGGCTGGGCCATGTTTACCATTGAAGATTATACCGATAGTTTTGAGTTCCGAATTTTTGGGGAGGAATATCTTCGATTTAGACACTTTTTGGTCAGAAGTTCCTTTGTTTACGTTAAAGTATACGTCAAGGAAGGTTGGACGAACAAAGATACGGGGAAGAAAAGTGAGCCAAGGTTGCAATTCACAAGTTTTCAATTGTTGCATGATGTCATGGATACCTATGCAAAAAAATTGTCGATTCAACTGGAAATAAAAGATTTGAAGGAAAGCAAGATTAAAGCACTCGATGATATTTTGAGAATGCATGAAGGCAATCATGCCTTGAATTTCTTGGTTTATGATAATGAAGACAAAATTAAATTGCATATGCCGAGCAGAAAGCAAAAAGTGAGAATTTCCCAAGAGCTGCTGGATGAATTGAATAGTCAGGATGTGTTTTATAAACTGAATTAGCAAATTCCTGCGAAGGCAGGAATCTTGTTATTTAATATGATAATTGAAGTCGAAGGGACAGCATCACTGAATTTATGACGTTATATTTAGAAAATCAGTATTTGCGAGAGGGATTGTAGTGGCATCTTTTTTATTGCTTTTCACACTAAAAAGACTCCATTGAACGTGACGGGCAAGTATCACGGAAAGGCCGGTTCATGCCTCCCGATAATAGGCATAACCATCACGAATCCAACTATAAGTAAAACAAATGTTAACCATATATGGATTAGTGAATATTTTCATTAATTTTGAAGAATAAACAAAAGTGAAACAATTAAAAGGATAGAAAATATGGCATTAGAAATAACAGATGCAAACTTTGAAGAAACGGTTTTGAAAAGTGATAAACCGGTAGTAGTAGATTTTTGGGCTGCTTGGTGCGGGCCTTGTAGAATGGTTGGACCGATCATTGACCAGATTAGCGAAGAATATGAGGGTAAAGCGATAGTTGGAAAAGTAGACGTTGATGCAAACCAAGAGTTTGCTGCCAAATATGGTGTGCGTAACATTCCAACGGTATTAGTATTCCAAAACGGAGAAGTTGTAGGAAGACAGGTTGGTGTAGCTCCAAAAAACGCTTACACTGATGCTATTGACGCACTTTTATAGGCGTTAAATAGAGCAAACGTCTATCCACTAATATCCAAAATAACTCTCGAGATTAGGGTATGATGTACTATCTGTGATCCTTAAAAAATAGAATATTCAGATAAAATGATGAAAGGTTTGCTGTAATGGTAAACCTTTTTTTATTTTAGTTAAAAATTTAGAAAATGAGTGATAAAATAAAAATACAAGATGCGATTGACCGCAAATTAATAGAAGAACGTAAAGTGTTTCTTTGGGGACAAGTAGATGATAAATCGGCAAAACATGTGATCGATCGTTTGATGTACTTGGATGCTTTGGATACCAAGGATATTCATTTATATATCAATAGCCCTGGAGGGTATGTGACTTCTGGGTTTGCAATTTATGATTGCATGAAATCCCTAAAAAGTGATGTATCAACCATTTGTACTGGTTTTGCCGCCTCTATGGGTTCGATTTTATTATCAGCAGGCGAGAAAGGCAAACGTTATATACAGCCTCACGCTCGAGTAATGATACATCAACCCAGTGGAGGTGCACGCGGACCAGCAAGTGATATTGAAATTACGGCTCAGGAAATTTTAAAGACCAAAGAATTAAGCGCTAAAATTTTAGCTGAAAATTGTGACGTAGATATCGAAAAAATTAGAAAGGATTTTAACCGCGACCATTGGATGGGTGCGGATGAATCTGTGGCTTACGGGATTGTCGATAAGATTGCTGAATAAAATAAAGAATTAAGTATAAAAAATAATAAAAAAGACTGAAATTTAGAACATTTCAGTCTTTTTTCATATTAATAACATTCATTATCTCAATCGGGAAAGTCTTATATCTTAATAAATGGATTTACAACAAGAACTCAATAAAACAGGAGGTTTTAAAAACCTCGAACTCCTCGCCAAACAAGTGGTTGAGGGTTTTATTGCTGGGATGCATAAGAGTCCGTTTCACGGGTTTTCTGCCGAATTCGCGGAACATAAAATTTATAATCAGGGCGAAAGCACAAAACATATTGATTGGAAGTTGTATGCCAAAACTGATAAGCTATTTACCAAGCGCTACGATGAGGAAACGAATTTGCGTTGTCATTTGATTATTGACAACAGCAGTTCGATGCATTATCCTGAGAGGAAAGATTTCTCAATCAATAATTTGAATAAAATTGCTTTTTCTGCTCTCGCCTCTGCAAGTTTAATGCACATTCTTAAAAAACAACGTGATGCCGTTGGATTGAGTATTTATAGTGATACCTATGATTATTACGCGCCTGAGAAAGGGAGTGAACGCCATCATCACATGCTATTGAGTGAGTTGAGTAAAACCGTGATTTCAAGACCGCTAAACAGACAAACCGATACCTACACCTATCTACATCAAATTGCAGAGAAAATTCATCGTCGATCATTGATTTTCTTTTTTACAGACATGTTTCAGACCACAACGGATCAGACAAAATTATTCGAAGCGCTGCAGCATTTAAAACATAAAAAGCATGAAGTGGTTTTATTTCATGTTTTTGATAAAGAAAAAGAATTGACTTTTGATTTTGACAACACGCCCAAACGTTTTATAGATGTTGAAACTGGCGAGCATATCAATTTGTATCCCGACACCATAAAAGATGCTTATGAGGAGGCTGTGGGTTCGTATTTTAATGACTTGCGAGTTAAATGTGGACAATATCAAATAAAATATGTGGAGGCGGACATCACTAAAGATTTTGATAAAATCCTGACAACATACATGGTAGAGCGTGACAAATTTAAATAATCAATTTTTTTTTAAAAATCATCGTAAAATGTTTGCGATATTGAAAATGGGGTGTATATTTGCACTCGCATTAACGCAACGGTCTGGTAGTTCAGCTGGTTAGAATGCCGCCCTGTCACGGCGGAGGTCGCGGGTTCGAGTCCCGTCCAGACCGCAAAAATGCTAAGGAAGCTCTAAAGAAATTTGGAGCTTTTTTTTGGCTTTTTAAAAAAGTTGTGTTGTTTCCGGAGTAACATTCGGAACGTAGTGATACCAAAGCAATTTGGTATTCCGATGAGAAGCTTTCCTTTTTTCTGAATAAGAAGATCGGGATGCTTTTTTGTTTTAGGGTGGTTTGTAAATTTCTGAAATTTTTAATTTATTATACAACGGGATCAATCCGGGTCAATCTCAAAAGTTGTGTGTGAATTGAATTAAGATTTCAGTTTTTGCAAGAAAAATCCTTTTCGATGACCTCGAACTCCTTAAGCTTGCTTACCCTTACCGAATTTCTGATCAATTACTTCGATTTAATAATTTACACCGAGAAAGAATTCAATCTTAAATGATTTATACAAGCGAAAACTGTTATTAATTTTAAGAAGATCAATATACGTTTTGACTCCTTTGCACTTTTAATCAGGGCTGATCTTTAGATTTCAAAATTACGGAATTCGGTATGTTCATGAAACATAACAACTAATTCTGCTCTACTGGATATGGAAGAATTATTTGTTTTATCTAATTTAATCACCACCAATTCTAACAATTTAAAAACATTCTTAGTTTTTAAAAAAAAAGATGTTGATCCTTTTTCGTGAATAGTTTAAATGACGAAACATATCAGTTTTATTGATGATGAAAAGTACCTCTAATGTCCTAATTCCGATTATCTTTTTCTGGGACTTCCCTCTATAATTAATAATTATATGGACCCATAGATTCTATGTAATTTGAGATTTTACACTCTGTTTGTACGAAATTACGCATATTCTACTGCATTACATCGATTAACAACACATTTGTCCGATAAAAGTTTTGTTGATAACTTTTTTATAATATATTTGTCATTCGTAAGTAAGAGGTTAACATCTTATTTCGTGAAACTTTATTCCATATTACAAATCTAAATGCCCTCGACTTTAGATAAGATGTTAGAGTTTTATACTCGAAATTAATGGTCCATTCTTCCCTCGAATTTTATTGAATGCTCAATTATTAAAAAATTAAATAACATATAACCTCTAAATTATAACAAAATGAAAACTTTAAAAATCACTTTAATGCTTGCTTTATTTGTAGTAGTATCTAGCCAAACTGATAATTCATTCTTAGAAAAAACCTCGCAAATCGAAGTTAAAAAACAAGAGTCTACAAAAACTTATTACGATCTGTTAGCACATTCAAAAGATAGAATTAGACTTCCTTCACAATCATAAATGAATAAATTGAAAATCAAAATGGCCCTTATGTTAGTTTGTAAGGGCTTTTTTGTTTTCTCCGGTGAAATTCTTTTGAAGAATAAATCTTTTATTGTTCTCACGTTAAGTTAAAATTAAATACTCCTACCCATCTCGTTTATGTTTCGTAAGATTAAATAGCAATCCTATTTTCCTTATACCATGAATTTTAACAAATTCCTTTTTTTTTAAAATCGACCATAGTTAATTATGTGAATCCAACTGACTTCAATTCGGTTAAAGAATTATCAATTAGAATGTTTTCATAGTTTAATTTTTCATTGATTTATGACCTTTTATTTAATTTTAAGGATTTGGGAAGTTTCAGAATAATTATTCTAACTTTCAAAACTAATCAATCATTCAAGTGTCAAGATTTCTAATTGCCATAATACTTTTTTGCTTTTCTAATTCATTTCTGGTTGCTCAAACTATGCTCAAATCACAAGATTATGAGAATGTTCGGAAATTCCGAAAACTAGGAGAGGACCAAGGCAGGACTATGGAGGAGCGTCTTGAATTTGCAGAAAAGGCAGTTTGGCTTTCTGAAAATATTGGAGTAGATAGTATACTTCTAAAAAGTAATCGCGTATTGTCTACCGTCTATCTTTATACTGGAGATTATGAGGCGTTTAAGGCAATAAATCATCTTAATATAAAACTTGCAAAGCGTGTAAAAGATACGTTGGCCATTGGCATAGCAAATCATAATTTAGGTATTTTAGAATCGTTTAAAAACCAGAATGATAGTGCATATTTTTATTATACTAATGCCATCAAAAATTATGAAAAAGTAGGTGAGGTTTGGCGAAAAATAGAAGTTATGGCAAACCTTTCGCTTATTCAGTATATTGAACGGGACTATTTTGGCAGTGAGGAATTATGCATCAAAGCTTTAAGATTGTTGGAAGAGCACACCACAAAAAAAAGCGATAGATCACTTTTTTGGATGTTCTATAATCGATTAGGAATCATTTCGTTGGATTTAGGATTGTACGAAAAATCTTTAGAATATCATAATAAAGCCATTGAAATTAGCAGGAAATTGAAAGTTGGAGAGCGTGACTATTACACATCCATCCATAATAAGGCTTTCGTATTAAGAAAACAGGGCCATTATGATGAAGCTCTCAAACTGTATAATGAGATATTAAAGCAAAAAGACCTATTTGTTGATGATCCTAGTTTTTATCCCTTAATTCTAGATAATATAGCCTTTACAAAATTCGAAGCCAAAAATACAGATTATGACGCCATTGAAAAAATTTTCATGGAGGCCTATCGTATTAGTGACAGTTTGGAGGATCCAGTTACAAAATTGGCTGTTACGATTGATCTCTCGAAATTTTATAAATACCAGGGAAAATTAGATCAAGCTCTGCATTACGCCGAAACTTCATATGATTTGGCTAAAAGCATTTCATCCATGGATATTTTTCTAGAATCTATGATCCTTTTGTCGGAACTTAATAGAGGTGATAAGGGTAAGGAATATCTTATGGAGCATATCCGAATGAGTGATAGTTTATTGGCACACGAGCGTGGCATACGAAACAGATTTGCCAGAGTGCAGTTTGAAACAGACCAAATAGAGCTGGAAAATGAACGGATCGCTTTCGCAAAAACGTGGTGGACTATCAGTTTCATCGTGCTCTTGGTGACCTCAGTTTTATTATATATCATCATCACACAGCGTAACCGGAATAAGGAATTAAAGTTTAAACGTGACCAGCAGGAGGTAAATGAGGAAGTTTATAATTTAATGTTATCGCAACAGGATAAAGTCGATGGTGCCAGGGCAGAAGAGAAAAGACGTATTTCGCAAGACTTGCATGATGGCGTGTTAGGTAGGCTTTTTGGCATACGATTGAGCCTGGATAGCTTCAATCAGAATGAAGGAAAAGAGGCAGTAAATGTACGATCCAAATATATTTCTGAATTAAAAATTATTGAAAGTGATATCCGTCAAATTTCTCATGATTTGAATACCGATTTTATGGAAGGCTCTGGTTTTATAGATATTTTGGCAGAGTTGATTGAAAACCAAACAATAGCTTATCAATTGGAATATGATTTTGACTATTCTGATGATATTGATTGGGAGCTGGTTGCAAATAAAACCAAGATAAACATCTACCGAATGATTCAGGAAGCGCTTCAAAATATATTTAAACATGCCAAAGCCAAAACTGTCAAAATTAGTTTTCAAAGAAATAAATCTGTAATTTGCTTTTCAATAACTGACGATGGTATTGGGTTCGATCCAAATAAGAGTAAGAAAGGAATAGGTCTGAAAAACATCAATTCAAGAGTCAATGAGTTAAACGGAACAGTAAAATTCCTATCAGAAGTTGATCGAGGCACAGCCATAAAAGTTAACATCCCCTATACAACCTAATTAATTATGCAGCACATTCGTATTTTGATGGTAGATGACCATCCATTCATCATTGAAGGTTATCAAAACACATTGATGGCAACCAAAAAAGAGAGTCAGATCCTGCACATAGAAACCGCAAATAATTGTGATACGGCCAATGAATTATTGCGACGTGCAGCAAAGCATGAACCTTATGATATTTGTTTTTTTGATATCAGTTTACCGAGTTCTTCAGATGGCAAATTGACTTCGGGCGAAGATTTGGCAAAGTTGACTCGCATGCTTATGCCCGATGCCAAAATAGTCATTTTAACCATGTTTAATGAGTCCTTCAGAGTGCACAGCATTATCAAGCAAATTAATCCTGACGGATTTCTAATTAAAAGCGATATGACTTCCAGCGAACTCGCAGAGGCTTTTCAATATATTCTGGTCTCACCTCCATATTATAGTAGCACTGTGAATAATTTTTTAAAAAAATCAGTAATCACTGATATTCATGTTGATGATATTAACCGGAAGATTCTGCATCTCCTATCACAAGGCGTTCGTACAATTACCTTAAGGGAGCATATAAGTTTATCAATGAGTGCTATTGAAAAGCGCAAAAAACATCTTAAAGTATTGTTCTCCGTAAATGATGGCAAGGATGAAACGCTCATTGAAATAGCAAGATTAAAAGGCTTCTTATAAATATTAGTATTTAATCTTCGTCTTTCTACAGTTTATTAACCCGTCCAAGGTATTGATAGGGTTAAAAACTACGGGTTTACCGCATAAAGTTTGTGGTTTTACCGTAATTAAAAGTCGAATTCATTTTCTATATTTGTTTTTTAACAACAATTAATTAATCCCTCTTAGTCCATTTGTTAAGTTAATAGCAAAAATTTAAACCTAATAATTAATCCTCTGGAAAATTGTTAGGTTTTGTTATTTCATATAGTCTCGCAAAACCAAATTAAGTAATTTATTAAGAATGTTGGCTGGTGAGGTTTTCTTACGAATTGGTCGCATCGCATATCACTGCCATCTTTTATAGAAAACTAATCAAACACCCCTGCCAAATCTCAAATTTTGACACTTGTTTTCAATGTTTAAGGATCATGTTTGGAATCTTCGGGCAGATCAAAGTGGTTTTATGCATACTCCTCATCCATTATATTTTTAAAATCTTATAACTAATAAATTAGTTTGAACTAATATTTTAGTTATATTAGCATCATCAAGTGAACTGATTAGGGAATTTTAGAGTGCTATTATTGTGATTAAAATTAAGTTTAAATAAATATCCCGAAGTTTCGGGACTGCTTTCTCAGGAAATAGATATGAAACAACTTACAAAAGCCGAAGAAGAGATTATGCAAGTGCTGTGGCAATTGCAAAAAGCCAACGTCAAACAAATTATTGACGAATTGCCCGAACCAAAACCTGCGTATAATACGGTGTCAACCATTGTACGTATTCTTGAAAGCAAAGGTTTTGTAGATTATGAAAAACAGGGGAAAGGCCATCTTTATTTTCCATTGTTGGCAAAAACGGACTACAGCAACCAAAGCATCAACATGCTGGTAAACAATTATTTTCAAGGCTCATTTAAAAGTATGGTGTCTTTTTTCGTTAAGAAAAACGACCTGACCTTAAAGGATTTGGAATCGGTTTTAAAGGAAATTAACAAAAAAGAGGTCTAGTTATGTTACACTATATTTTACAAACCGTTGCGTTTCAGGTGTTCTTCTTGATCATTTACGACGTATTTTTAAAGAACGAAACTTTTTTTAATTGGAATCGCGCTTACTTGATGGGTACGGCATTATTGTCTTTCGTCTTACCGTTCCTAAAATTTGAAAGCATTAAAGCCATTGTTCCAGAACCGATGATTATCAGGTTACCAGAAGTGATTATTGGTGAAGTTTCCCCAATAGTTATGGACAATGTTATATTGGCGCAATCAGAGCAAATTTCAGAACAGGCCATCAGTTTCTCTTGGACTTATGTTTGGGTCATTGGAATGGTGTTGGCTTCGCTTGTTGTGGCATATAAAATCATCAAGATCATGAAAATGCTATATAAAAACCCACAACGCTGGCAAGGGGATGCGCTCATTGTATTCTTATTAAACAGCAGTGCAGCTTTCTCTTTTTTTCATTATATCTTTTTGGGTAATAATATTCAGGCCGATAAAAGGGAGCATATCGTTCAGCACGAAATGGTTCACGTCAAAGAAAAACACAGCCTTGATTTATTAGCTTTTGAAATCGTGCGTATTGTGTTTTGGTTCAATCCGTTAATTTATATGTATCAAAATAGACTTTCGATTTTGCACGAATTCATCGCCGATGCAAAAGCCGTAAAATATAAAGGCAAATCAGAATACTATCAAAGTTTGTTATCCGAAGTTTTCAAGACCCAGCAGATTTCTTTCATCAATCCATTTTTTCATCAATCATTAATC
>JBBSRC010000025.1:0-43748 GCA_038243395.1 Flavobacteriales bacterium
TGGAATAATGGGGAATCAAATTAACGTAGATCCCGCCAATTCATTCACCACTTTTGGAGGGAATAATCAAACTTCCTTTTATGCTATTTCTGGTAGTAATTCCTCTACCAGTGAAGGTTTTCAGCAGTCGAGAATTGGGAATCCTGATGCAAAGTGGGAAAAGAACATCAATGCAAACTTCGGGATCGATGCTTCTTTATTTAATAATAGTGTGCAAATTACAGCTGATTATTATCGTAAGGATGTCAACGATCTGTTGTATAATCCTAATTTACCAGCTACTGCAGGAGCGGCCAGAGTGCCCTATGTTAACGTAGGGAAAATGACTAATAGCGGAATAGATTTAGATCTTTCTACCTATTTTACGCTTGCGAAGGACTTACAGTTTAATACTACAGTTACGTTCACCACTTATAAAAATGAGATTGTACAAATTGCTGAAGGCTTAAATTATTTCGATTTAGAAGGACGACGATTCAATGGCAGTTCTATCATCCGAAATGCTAAAGGGGGATCCGTTAGTCAATTTTATGGCTATAAGGTAGACGGCTTTTGGAATTCGCAAGAGGAGATAGACCAAGCAAATGCCGCAGCAATTCAAAGTACTGGCAATCAAAACACCACTTACCAATCTGATGTTGCTGTTGGACGTTTCCGCTATGCCGATACAAATGGAGATAACCTGATCAACTCTGATGACCGTACTTATATAGGCAATCCCAATCCAGATTTTACTTATGGACTCAATTTGGAGTTAAAGTTCAAAAACTGGGATTTCAGCATGTTTTTATATGGATCACAGGGCAACGATATTTGGAATAACGTGAAGTGGTTTACTGATTTTTACAGCTCCTTTGGTGGTGGAAAAAGCGCTACAGCACTTTATGATTCATGGACACCAGAAAACACCAATGCAAGTGCACCGATTCAGCAAACTGTGGGTTCTTTCAGTTTAGCAGATGTGCCCAACTCCTATTTTGTAGAAGATGGTTCTTACCTCAGGGCAAAGCAAATCCAGCTTGGTTACACGGTCCCTGAATCGGTATTGAACACCATTAAAATTTCCAAGCTAAGGTTATATGTGCAGGTGGTCAATGCATTTACTATTACGGGTTATTCTGGTATTGACCCAGAAATCTCTGGGGGCTCCGTAAATTTTGGAATTGATGAAGGCGCCTATCCAAACCAAAAACAACTTATTTTTGGAATTAACGCAAGTTTATAATGATAAAAAAAATAATTATGAGAACATATAGATTTTTGTTTTTAGTAGCTATAATTTCGCTTAGTATGGGATCTTGTAGTAAAGAATTCTTGGAGCAGCCCGCATTAGGCTCATTAAGTGAAGATGTCGTCGCAAATAAAGCCGGTATCGAAAAATTACTAATAGGTGCCTATGCAGCATTGGATGGACAAGGTATTGGTGGAGGAAACTCATGGGAGGCAGCATCAAGTAACTGGATTTATGGTGCGGTTGCAGGAGGGTTAGCCAGCAAAGGAAGTTTTGGTGGGGATCAGCCGGCCATTGACCAAATTGTAAAGTTCATTTCAAACCCCTCCAATGGTTTTTATAATAGTAAATGGAAAGCTGCATACGAAGGCATTTCGCGTACCAATAAGGTTCTGAAACTTCTTCCCAGTGTAGAAGATGTAACTGATGCGCAAAGGAATAATATTGCTGGACAGGCTAGGTTTTTGCGAGGTCATTATTATTTTGAGTTAAAGAAAATGTATAATATGGTACCTTGGATTGATGAAACTACCGAAGATGTAAAACAACCAAACAATACCGATATTTGGCCTAATATTGAAGCTGATTTTCAGTTTGCTTTTGATAACTTACCTGGTACTCAATCTGATTTTGGACGGGCTAACAAATGGGCAGCAGGTGCCTATCTTGGGAAAACATACCTATACCAACATAAATTTGCTGAGGCGTCTTCCATCTTTACTGATGTTATAGGATCTGGTACAAATTCAGCCGGCGAAAAATATAGTCTTGTTGCAGAATTTAAAGATATGTTCGATGCCGCAACAGAGAACAACGCCGAAACCGTTTTTGATATACAAATGGTGGCTAATGATGGCACTAGTAACATAGCAAATTCTAATGAAGGTGGAATGCTCAATTTTCCTTATAACAGTCCATTTAGATGCTGTGGCTTTTTTCAACCTACTCAAGATCTTGTAAATTCATATAAAACTAATTTGACTAATGGTTTACCAGATTTGAACAATTATAATCAAGATCCGGTAAAAAGTGATATGGGTGTAAGTGCTGATGCAGCTTATACACCGTATGCAGGTTCAGTTGACCCTCGATTAGACTGGACTGTTGGTCGTCGCGGAATTCCTTATCATGATTGGGGAAATCATCCAGGCGCCACTTGGATTAGAGAACAATCATACGGCGGCCCTTATGCTCCTAAAAAGAATATCTATTGGCAGGCAACCCAAGACCTATATAGCGATCAAAGTTCGTGGGCTCCAGGCACTGCTCTTAATGATCATGTGATTCGCTACGCCGACGTTCTTTTAATGGCTGCCGAAGCGGAAGCACAAACTGGCAATTTAGGTCTTGCGATGGAGTATGTTAATCGTGTTCGGGAGAGAGCTTCAAATCCACAAGGATTTTTAAAAAAATATAATGATGACAAAAGCCCACTTTCAGGTTTTAACGAAGCTAACAATGCTGCTAATTATAAGATCGGGATGTACACAACTTCCGAATTTTCGTCCAAGGAAAGTGCCTTAGAAGCCATTTACTTCGAACGTAAACTTGAATTGGCTCTTGAAGGGCATCGATTTTTCGACTTGGTGCGTTGGGGTATTGCTGAAAAAACTTTAAATGATTACTTTCAATATCAAGGTCAATTGACTACCGATGTCAGAGGTGGCAAATTCATTAAAGGAAAAAATGAATATTATCCTATTCCTCAGGCTCAAATAGATCTTAGCTTAAATAACGCTGGGGAACCCACTTTGACCCAAAATCCGGGATACTAATTTAATTTATTAAAGTTTACAATTTATTTGGAACATCTATCAATAACCAATAACTTGAATGTTATTGGTTTTGATGTTATCCATGGAAAGTTAAGTGCACCATTTAATTTAATTAATAACAAACCTGAACAGTATCTAGAAGTTAAAAATAATAAAAACCATTTTTGAATTATGATGAAAAAAGACAGACGATCATTTATTAAAAATTTAGGAATTGCAGGTGTTACGGCGGCCGTATTGCCTTCCGCCTTTGCCGCAGAAACAAAGCACGTTAATATATTAAACCGGCAAACGCTATCTGGTCAAAATAAAGTTTTGAAGATTGCGCTAATCGGTGCAGGCGGAATGGGAGTTTCTGATACCATTACGGCCTTAGAGCACGAAAATATTGAACTGGTTGCCGTCTGTGATTTGTACGATCAAAGATTGGAAGATGCAAAAACAATGTGGGGCAGTGATATATTTGTCACTAAAGACTATAAAGACATTTTGAATCGAAAGGATGTCGATGCCGTAATAATAGGCACTCCAGATTTTTGGCATAAAAACATCAGCATAGATGCCTTAAACGCAAAAAAGCACGTGTACTGTGAAAAGCCGATGATATATGACATTAATGAAGGTCATGATATTATTGCAGCCTGGAAGAAATCAGGAAAAATAATGATGGTGGGTAGTCAGGGTATGTCTTCCTTAGGTAACGAAAAAGCTAAAGAATTATTAGCTGCAGGTGCCATTGGAGAACTAAATTATGCGGAAGGTTTCTGGGCAAGAAACTCGCCAATTGGTGCATGGCAATATCCTATCCCGGATGACGCTTCTGCCGAGGCTGTGGATTGGAAAAAATACATTTCTATAACCAAAGATCGTCCATATGATCCGTTACGATTTTTTAGATGGAGAAATTACCTGGATTATGGAACGGGGATGGCAGGAGATCTTTTTGTACATCTTTTTTCGAGTCTGCATTATGTCACTAATTCATTGGGTCCTAATAGAATTTCTTCAACAGGTGGATTACGCTACTGGAAAGATGGGCGTGAAGTTCCAGATGTGCAATTGGGGATGTTTGATTACCCAGAAACCAAGGAACATCCCGGTTTCAACCTTTCTCTACGATGTAATTTTGTAGATGGCACCAGTGGAGGGACTTACCTGAAATTGGTAGGCAATAAGGGTTCAATGGATGTGGAGTGGGATCGTGTCACATTAAAACGTAATGCTGGAGGCGCTAGTGATGATCCGTTTTTCGCTCAAAAAGAGAAGGAAGCCTCAAACCAGCCAGATCGAAAAAAAATTATGCCACCTTTGGAAAGCATATATAATGCGCAGTCTGGCTATAGAGGAGCACATTATGATCATTTTGCTAACTTTTTTACTGCCATTAGAAATAATGGAAAGGTAGCGCAAGACCCTATCTTTGGATTTAGAGCTTCGGCTCCGGCATTATTGTGTAACGAAAGCTATCGCAAAAATGAATTTATAGGTTGGGATCCAGTCAAAATGAAACTGGTTTAATTTTTAAAATATAAATATGAAAAGAACAATAGTATGCTTTTTAATAGCAATTGCCACAATAGCGTGTAAAGACACAGAGAACAGAAATACTAAAACTGAGGATAGCGTAAGTGCTAAAGATAATGGCAAAAATGATACAATTAAAACCGACGGAGAATGGCAATATCTTTTCGATGGTACTAGTCTTGAGGGTTGGAGAGCTTATGGGGAAGAAGCGATGCCCCCTGGTTGGAAAATAGAAAACAAAGTACTTACTTATGACACAAAACTGGGTTTAGAAGATGATTATAAAGGAGGAAGAGACATCATTTATGGAGCTGAAGAGTTTGATAACTTCGAACTATCTCTTGAATGGAAACTTCCAGAAGGTGGAAATAGTGGTGTTTTTTATCACATTAAAGAAGGCTATGCAAATCCATCAGAAATGGCTCCTGAATATCAGTTGATTGATGATGAAAACTACGCCAAAATCCATGATCTTACCAAATACAATAAAAGTATTGGTCATACTGAGAACCTTACTGAATTAAAACCACTTAATAAAACAGCCGCGGATTATGCTATGTATGAGCCTGATCTGGATGCCAAAAACTTGAATCCTGTCGGGGAATGGAATACAACTAAGATTATATTTACACAAGAAAAAGTAGAACATTGGCTCAATGGAAAGAAAGTAGTTTCCTTTGAACCTTGGTCGGAAGATTGGCACACTAAAAAGAATGCTGGCAAATGGAAAGACAGTTCTGATTACGGTAAGTTTAAAACGGGCTACATAGGTTTGCAGGATCATCAAAGTCCAATATGGTTTAAAAATATTAAAATAAGAAAATTATGATAGTTAAGAGAGTTGGCCTTTTTGTGGTAGTATGTAGTTTTTTATTTGTGGGGTGTCAATCTGGGAAAAACCTTTTTAATGGCAAAGACCTCGACGGCTGGAAAATTCACGGAACTGAGAAATGGTACGTAGAAGATGGGTTGTTGATCTCAGAAAGTGGGCCCGATAAACAGTACGGCTATCTTGCCACCAATGAGAATTACAAGAATTTTGAAATTCAGTTAGATTTTAAACAAGAGGCCGAAGGAAATAGCGGTGTTTTCATACGCTCAGAGATTGACGGAACCAAAATTTCAGGTTGGCAAATAGAAGTTGCGCCACCTAATCTTCACACTGGTGGTATCTACGAATCTTATGGTCGCGGTTGGTTAATTAAACCTGAACAAGAAAAAGAAGATGTCCTTAAGTATGGCGAATGGAACACGTTGAAAATTAAAGTCCTTGGAGATCGCATCACGAGTTGGCTAAATGGTGTGGAAATGGTCAATTTCTCTGACTCCAAAATAGGAGAGGCCAATGGGAAGATTGCTTTACAGATTCATGATGGGGGAGGGATTAAAGTTTATTGGAGAAATATTAAGCTCAAAGCGCTTTAGGCTTTGACTGATTTGACGGTTTCATAAGGTATAAAAACAACACCTTATAATATCACTGAATATGTGAAAGAGTTGTAATACTAAAAAGGCCTACTTAAAAAATCCGCAAAGATTTTTCATAGTAGGCTTTTTAATTTAGTTAATCTGATTAGATATACTTATAAAATTTATTTCAATTGTTTGATCATAATGTCTTTAAACTCCACGCCCTGACCTTCTGCCTGCAAGCCAATATAGCCCTCAGTTAATCTTTTTCCGTCTTGTTTAATGGAAGGATCATGTCCATTAACCACGCCACCGCCAATTTGCGGCTTTGTATATTCCAGAACTTTTTCTCCATTTACTTTATGAATGACCAGAGAATCTCTATACACAATCAATTCTGCGGAGACCCATTCATCCCATTTATAAGTTTTAGAAGAGGAGTCGATACAATGTTTGGGCTCCATTTTTCCTTGGTAATAAACTTCAGTGCCGGGAGAACACATATTTCCGGTTGGCCTGGTCACTCCTTCTTTTTCTTCGGCGAGCATCTGATATTCTACAGAAATTGGCCAATCCTGTTCTTTTAAAATTGTCGCAGGATCTTGCGAATGAAACATGACGCCACTGTTTCTATAGGTATATCCTGGAGCATCCTGCATCCATTGATCCGTAAATCGGTACTTAAATTTTAAATGGTAGGAAGAAAACGGTTCTTTATAAAATAAATGCCCGTAACGTTCTTCAAATTTATCATAACCGTCATAATTAACTTGGATCACGCCGTCTTCAACCCTGAACGTATTGGCATAATTATCACCCAATTCATGATGGTGTATTTTTACGGTCCAGTCGTTTAAATCTTTCCCATTAAAAAGATTTTGCCAATTTTCGATGTTCTCTGAGGAGGCATCTTTAGTTTTGGTTGGGTTCTTCTTGGCGCTAAGACAAGAAGACAATGTTAATATGATTAATATCACAGGAACTAACTTATTCATCTTCTTACTTACTAATTTAAATACATTGGATTTGGACCTCATAACTTTTGAAAATACTATTTTAGGAATAAATAAAATATGCGTTAAAGATATTTGAACTCTAAACTTTAAGTAAAGCTATTTGATTTCTGAGTCACATATTGAAACAGAAATCAAATAACCTTAAACTTTTTAAACTTATATGACTATAGTTTTTCCTGGGGTGGGTATAGGATAGTTACCATCTGCCCCTGGAACCGTTGGCGGAGTGGAATCCCAAGTAACATCTTTAGGCATTAAAATCTTTTCTGATGTCATGGCCTCTTCCCAGTTAATGACCTGCCCGGAGTAGGTGGCCATTCTTCCAATGATAGCGGCCATGGTGCTTTTCGCTCCAATTTCGCCATCACTTATCACGCCTTTATTTCTGATTGAAGCAAAAAGTTTATCATGCTCCACTTGATAAGGATTGGGATCTCTTTGATTTCTGTATTGGTAAATGTTATTTCCCTGGAGATCGACAATGCTTGCTGAACCTGCATCATTCATATCTATAATTCCTTTGCTACCCTGGAAAGTTTCTCCCACTTTAGACCATGTCCCCGGTTGATGACGACACTGGCTGGCAATGACCGCACCACTAGGATACTTGTACTCCACAAAGTGATGATCGAAAATCTCGCCGTGCTCGGGTCCTGTTCTGACCAAACGGCCACCCATACCTTGTGCAGAGATTGGATATTCCCCAATAAACCAGTTAGCCACGTCTATATTGTGGATGTGTTGTTCCAGAATATGATCCCCGCAAAGCCAGTTAAAATAATACCAATTTCGCATTTGATACTCCATTTCACTTTGATTGGGCGTTCGCGGATTTACCCAAACTCCAGAGCTGTTCCAGTAAACTTGTCCTGAAGTTATGACACCTGCTTGTCCTTCGTCAATTTTCTCCTTCATGGCCAAGTAATTGTTTTGATAGCGGCGTTGCAGGCCAACGACCACGTTCAATTTTTTAGCTTTGGCTATTTTTGCCATTTCCAGTACTTTTCTAACTCCGGAAACGTCAGTAGCGACGGGCTTTTCCATAAACACGTGCTTTCCTGCATTTATGGCATATTCAAAGTGATAAGGACGAAATCCTGGAGGAGTGGCAAGAATTATGACGTCTGCCTGATCGATCGCTTTCTTATAGGCATCAAAACCGACATAACGGTGCTTCTCCTGAACATTTACTTTTTTGGTTCCTTCAAATTCTTTTTGAAGACTTTGGAGACTTCCATTTAATCGGTCTTCAAAAGCATCGGCCATTGCCACCAACTGCACATTTTCATCAGCACGTAATGCTTGAACGGCTGCCCCTGCACCACGACCGCCACAGCCTATAACCGCAAGTTTTAAGGTTTTGTCATTAAAGACATTGGCCATTGCAGCCATATCCATTCCCGGTAGCATCATCCCAGCGGTAAAAAGTGCCGTAGTTTTTACAAAATCCCGGCGGGAAGATGGGGAAGTAGGTTTCTGGTTTTTTTTAGAGTAATTCATGATTTTAGTTTATAAAGTTAAGGGATTACTGGCCCCAATATTTCGTGAAATCAATTTCTTTAGGCGGATCTATTACCCTGATGATTCTAAACCCGACGAAGGGCGCATCCGTATTCCACCATTTACTCTTGGGAAATTGCGGATCTCTCATTTTCCAGTTTTCAGTAGATCCTAATCGCGCGGCACTCCTTAGATATCCGGCATCATCGTAATAGGAACCTCCTCTTACTGATCGTGGATATTCTTTTACGGGAAATTCGACAGGATTTGTGGTAATAGCTTCTCTGCTTGTGTAGGCTTCTGGCAAGTATTGATCTAAAGTCCATTCTGCCACATTGCCGTACATATCGTAAAGTCCCCACGGATTTGGTTCTTTTTGACCAACCTTATGATAGGTATCATCGCTATTTTCATAATACCAAGCGTATTTATCCAACATACCTTCATTATCCCCAAAATGAAATGCTGTGGTAGTTCCGGCACGTGCGGCATATTCCCACTCAGCTTCTGTAGGCAATCGATAGAAGTGTCCTGATTTGGCGGATAACCATTCACAAAATTTTGAAGCGGCATATTGCGTGACATTGGCTACCGGTAAGTCTTTACCAGTTCCCATCCCTAAACTCATATCGACATAAGGAATTGTAGCTCCCGAAACAGCATCAATTTCCGTAGTGACCTGCGCCGCTCTTGAGGGGTTTTTAATGGCGTCAATAGCGCGATTCACGAATAAATTGTACAGATCCCAAGTGATTTCGTATTTAGACATGAAGAATGCGTCAATTGCCACTTTATGAGAAGGTTTCTCATCCTTAAAATGATTTTTTTCACTTTCTTGACTACCCATGGTAAAGGTTCCTTCTGGAATTAATACCATTATAATTACTAAATCTGATCCGGCTAGGTCCTGAGTGTAGTTCTCAATGTGCTTCTCTTGGGTAAAAGCGATTCCAGTTCGAAAAAGAAATAATATAATTAATAGGCTATGTGAAATCTTCATATTGTGATGTTAAAACTTTAAACTAAACCGCTTCAATGGCCATTATAGAGCACAAACAATTTTTTTTATGGACTGAATTCGAGGCATTCGGAGTTGTATCTTGACAATTCATGATGCAGCACTGCAAACTTTCATTATTTTGCTCGGATTTCAAAATAAAACCAATGAATAATGTTCCTGAATTGGTAGCCCTTAATTTTGTTATAAAATTTTTTATCGAATAGGATTTAAACCAGTCTTCAAATAATTATAAAGGCGTGATTTCAATTTTTTTGAATTCAACTTCTGCACCTTCGGCCTGAATGGCAATCTGTCCTTTATCTGCGGTTAAATTAAAACCTTCATTTACGAGCTCACCATTAAGCCAGACCTTAAGCGTATCAGCGCGGCATTCAATGATCATCGTGTTCCATTGTCCCAGCGGATTTTCAGAATTTTCTGTCAAGTTTTGAATTCTACGTGCTTTACCTTCCGTAGTGCCCCAGATTTCTTTGGGACCACGCCGTTCTTCCATGTTAGAGACTTCAATATCTTCTAGGATGCACCAAAAATCGCCGCCATTTTTATGCTCCATTTGTACTTCCATTGATTTTGGAAACATATTGTATAATACTCTTGGCGTAGAAGCATGTACGAGCACTCCACAATTGCCTGGCTCTTCTGGAAATCGGTAATCTATTTCTAGTTTGTAATCTTGGTAGATACTGTCTGTGATAAGATGTCCGCGGGGATTTCCCAAACTTACGAGCATTTTATCACGAATAATAAAGGGGTTTTTTGCTTGTGGGTTGTTATCCATTTCGGGAACATCAACGTGCCATCCCGTAAGATCTTTTCCATTGAATAAGGAATAGGTGACTTTCTCTTTTTTTAGATCTGGAACTTGCCAGGAAATAAGCAAAATAGAGAGAACAAAAAGTGATAATATGGTGCGCATATAGATTTGTTTTTCAATTCTTCGTCAATATAAGATTAATATTTACCAATCAAGTTTTGAGGTGTTATAAAAGTTAAGCATAAAATGATTGGAAAAAATAGGATTGAATTCTGTTTTAAATTTATGGATATAAAAAATAAAAGAAATTATACAAAAGCAGAGACACTTAAAAATTCTTGAGCTAAAGACAATAAGCTTCATTTAAAATCAATTCAAGTAAACTTTATAGAGGAAATGACGGGACTCAAAAACGCTCGTAAAAATTTGATTTTAGACAGCAGTCAAACATATCCGTTCGGTATTCGTCATAAAAATAGTTTTTAATTAGAAGCATCACTAAGAGTCTGGTATTAGGAGAGAGAAAATTGCGCAATATTTTCAGTTTGTTTTCCAGCTCAGCGGACAACATGAACACTATTTTTTTTAATATCACGAACCCGATTCCTATCTGGAAGATCATAATATTCTGGGTGATGAAAACGATGAAGTTTTTATATCAGTGATTAAAAAAACCTTAGCTATTATAACACATAGCACCAAAAATCCGGGAGAATAGTAAAATTGCTCTGCCATATTAAACACGGAACTTTTGATTTGATATTTACGGAGGTTTTGCTGCCAGTTATAAAAAGTTTTGAAGCTACTGCGAACCATGGAAATTAAAAAGATTTTAAAAAGAGCAGATAAACTTGCAATTGCTCTTTTTCAACTAAATTTAACGTTGAGGAAACTCAAGAAGTATTACATGCGAAAATGAAGGACCAAATTTCAATACCATAAATTCCAGATCATCTCTTCACAGTTAAAAGCGATTGTCTACAAGAAATTTATGACAGAAAGAATTATAATAAGCATACAACCGTTTAAACATTCGTTTCGACATGCAAGATAGCTTATCAGTCTACTTAGAAATTTTAGATAAACTTTCCAAGGCATCGACAATAACCAAGTTCACATCTACATGATCTTGTTTTAAAATTGAAATATTTTCTCGCATTTGTTTAGCTGTTGCTTTGGAGACGCTTTTCTTTTCTAGAACTTGCAGAAGGCTATTGGAAATTTGAGATAAATTTTTGGATAATGGTTCTAATTCTTTTAAGATTGGACTCATTTCCAAGTCCGAGAAACGTTCATGATTTTTAGACCACTTAGTTAAATAACTTATGATCTCATTTTTTCTTTCGGTGGTTGCATTGGTCTTATAGTCAGCCACTAATTTATTAAATAGGACTGCGTCTTCCGCATCAACTACGCAGGCGTCGGCAAACAGCGTGAAAGGTGAATAGGTTTGGTACTCTGTGCCACCTTTATTACGCGAGTAAATTTTTAAGGGTTCACAAATTTTTTGTAATGTTGATAGCGCTTCAATATCCTGGTTGTTACTGATATTTCTTAAGATAACATCTCTGTTTTTTATATGTGTAATGCCCAATTCTTCCAGATTATGACTTACGGGTTGAATACGTTTCAACATATTATCGACATCTTTGATCTCTTTCTGAGACCATAAACGTTCGGCAATAGCAATGGTTCTTGGCCAAATTCTAGAATCGATTGTTAGAGATGTGGTTAATTCACTCCACATGGTAGCTTCGCCTCCTAAAATTCGGGCAGTTTCCTCATCAGTTAATTTGACATCTCCAATAGGTTCGGTTAAATAATGCTTTTCAACAGATTCCAACCGGTCTATATAAAATCCGTTGGAGAGAATAGTTTTATATCCTTTTTTGGTAGCTTCAATTAGAGAACTACCTAAGGTAAGTCCTTCGTTTGCACCTCTCCACGAATGGATCACTGCAGTTGTAGGCATTGTAGGTGTAAGAATTTCGTCCCATCCCACTAAGTTTTTTCCGAGTTTATGAAGAATTTTCTGCAGTTTAATATTGAAGTAAGTCTGTAATTCATGGTTGTCTTTTAATCCATTTTTAACCATGAATTTTTGAATATCTTCATTTTCATCCCAATGTTTTCCTTCGTTTTCATCGCCTCCAATGTGAAAATAGAGGTCTGGAAAGAAAGGGACAATTTCAGTAAATAAATTCTCTAAAAAAATATAAGTATCCTCGTTTGTTGGATCTAAGGTGGGATCAAAAACACCGGAATTGCGTTCTAAACTATACACATATCCAGGTTTGCTGCCTAAATTGGGAAATGCAGTTAAAATTGCCGATCCATGTCCGGGTACATCAATTTCAGGCACCACGCGGATGCCCAGATTTGTGGCATAGGCAACCACATCTTTAATTTGGGCTTGAGTATAAAACAACCCATCTGATGCTAAATCCGTTAATTGTGGATATACTTTAGATTCAATTCTAAATCCTTGGTCGTCTACTAAATGCCAATGAAAAACATTCATTTTAACGGCAGCCATAGCATCTAAATTGCGCTTAATAACATCTACAGGTTGGAAATGCCTGGACACATCGATCATTAATCCGCGCCAAACAAATCGTGGTTCATCGGCTATTGCAACGCCAGGAAAATAATAAGTGGTCGCGTCATTTGTGGTCAACTGTAATAGTGTTTCTAGACCTCGTAAAATACCAACATCGGTGTTGGCGCTAAGATTGACGCCGTTTTCGTCAATCTTTAAATTATAGGATTCATCGAGATCGATATTTAAATCGCCTACTTTTTGATATTTAATTTTTATAGCGGCTTTGCTGTTTTCTTCAATGGATGCAGGGAAACCCGCATCTAAGAACAATCCCGTACGACCGGATATGCGTCTTAAAAAATTGGTTGCGGCAAGCTCAAGACGATCGGATTCAGGCCCATCTATAGAAATGTCTAATTGCTTATTAAGCTTAAAAACCTTATTGTTTTCAGAAATTGTTTTTGGCCAAGGCATTAAGTTGAAGGTTTCTTGCAATGGCATTTGAGACCAACCACAAAATGTCATCAAACTAAAAGTCAAAATAAAAATTTTTCTCATTGTTAAAAAGGATAATATTTATAGATGTTTTTTGTTAAAAGCCAGTTGTAAATGACTGGTATGTTATTTTATCTTTGGTTACTTTATCTATTTTTAGTAAAATTAACCTTAGACTTATTGATTGTCTTAGACAGGTAAACATTGTATCCTATAAAATAAAATAGAAAGCAAATCCTATGTAGGATGTTTAATGATTTACTTGTTAAATGTTGTTATTAAATTCAATTATATGTAATTATCTGATTTTTAGAAAATAAAATATCTTAACAACTCAATTTTACATATGGACGACATCTAATCCTCTACAAACGCGTTTCGTGAAATAAACATTAAGTAATTTAATTGTTAATTAGCGATTATATTATTAAAATTGCTTAATTATTGTCAACAATTCACAAGTTAAACTTCTGACTACCTAAAGATCACTCCCTTGTTAAAATTAAAACTAAAATCTTCAATTCCAGTTCAATACCATATTTTATTTTGGTTAGGGTATTTTATTTTTAACGTTGCACGATGGGGGAGTTATTTTAATGATTATTGGTACTCGTTAAAATCGAACTTAGTAGAATTTCCCATACATATCATAGTCATCTACATCAATGTCTATTATCTAATTCCGAAATTAATTTTAAGAAAACGATATTGGACCTATTTATTGTCGCTTATCTGCATGTTAGCAATGGTGTATTTGCTACGGACTGGATTGAATTATATTTTGGTCACAAAGAATATTTGGCCCGAGGCGGAAAGTGCAGGTACTTTTATGCAGTTAAATCATATTATAGCCGTCGTTTTGGGGGAGTTATATGTCATCGGATTTGTATCGGCAATAAAATTATTAATAGATTGGACTATTGAAAAACAACGAAATGAAGATCTGGCCAAGCTTCAGCTGAGCACGGAATTAAAATATTTACGTACCCAAATTCAACCACATTTTTTTTTTAATACTTTGAATAATCTGTATGCTCTTACTTTAATAAAGTCTGATAATGCACCGCAACTGGTCATAAAAATATCTGAGATGATGGAGTATGTGCTGTATGAAGTGAACAGTACCAAGGCAAGTTTATTAGAGGAGATAACCTACATCAATAACTTTATAGATATTGCCCGCTTGCGTTTCAATGAGAGTATAGAGTGGGAGACGGACATTACGGGAGATATTGAAGATGTGGAAGTGCCGCCCTTGCTTTTTTTAACCTTTATTGAAAATTGTTTCAAACATGGACTAAAAGATAGCGAAAAGGTAAAAGTAATGATGAGTTTTAATATTTTGAATAAGGACTATCTTGAATTTACCTTGGTTAATACCTTTAATCCAGAATCTGAGGTTGAGCAGATAGAGGGCATTGGTATCGTAAACACAAAACGCCGTTTGAGCTTGTTATTTGCCAACGATTATAAATTAGAGATCTTTACCAAACAGAACACTTATAACTTGTATTTAAAAATCCCAATTAGATGAATATTAAATGTGTCATTATTGACGATGAGCCGTTAGCTATAAATGTTATTGAAGATCATTTGAAAAATTTTGATAATATTGAAATCGTAGCTACCTATACCAATCCGTTAAAAGCATACAGTCTTTTGGAAAAGGAAAAAATAGATGTTATTTTTTTAGATATCAATATGCCCCAATTAACAGGATTTGCTTTTATAGAGAATTTAAGTTACAGGCCATCTATTGTGATCACGACAGCATATCGTGAATATGCAGTAAAAAGTTATGAACTGGATGTCTTAGATTATTTGGTGAAACCAATTCCTTTTAATCGGTTTTTAAAAACCATAAATAAAGTTTATCAGCGCACCTTATTAAATACGCCGACGGCTGAAGTCAACTTGCAACAAGAACCGCATGTTTTTTTAAAAGTCAGTAAAAAATTAGTCAAAGTTAATTTTAACGACATCTTATATATTGAGAGTCTCAAAGATTACATTAAAGTGATTACGACGCTTGGCGATTATGTTGTGCATAAATCGCTGACAGCTTTTTCTGATGAATTGCCGCAGTCGAACTTTATTAGAGTCCACCGTTCGTACACCATTTCTTTAAATAAAATTAAATCCGTAGAAGGCAATACGGTCGAAATTGCAGGCAGAAAAATACCTATTGGTCGGAATTATGTAAAAGATGCTCGCGAGCGCATTTTTAATAGCGAGGATTTACAGGATTAAACAATAGGGAATTTATTTATTAGTAAAACTCAATGTGCTTTCTATAAGTTTAGCGATGTAATGGAGTGTCCATAGTATTAGAAACCGACATATTAATACTCAGGAATAATTCTGCAATTTTAAATTAAGGGATTTCAGTTTACATAATTGAAACTTAGCATGCCTTAAAACAATTTTCCTTGGTTCCCATCAGTTTACTGATTTTCATTTAGCACATATAACCTTCGTCAGTAGTGTCATTGCTAGAATAAAGCATAACGCCATTAAGTTCATGCAATTATGATATCTTGAAGTTGGCACAGCTTTTAATGACTAATTTGCTGTTTTCTAGAGGGTGGATTAGAAAAAGTGTTAGCAATCACACAATCAAATCTTCCGTGGTGTGATGCAGTCCGAAGCCAAAACAGAAACAGAGAAAATTCCTTATTAACATAGATTAATAACTATGATATTTACTGTTCTATATAGGATAGCGAAAACATCGCTAATAGGTCTAACAGAGGATATCATATTAGTAGTTGATTTAATTTTTTTATTAAAAACTTGCAGAGAATAGCCTGAAAATGTCCATTTATTCAATAATTGTTAAAAAAAACACTTATTCCTAAGATACTAAAATCGTTCGTAGAGTTATTGATGCTGTCTGTGAGCAAAGTTATGTCGTTTATATAAATTCTTTTAAAGTTATGTTAAGATTGGATAGTTTGGTTTAACTAAAAAAACGAAATATTTAAATTATGAAAGAAAATTTACGTAAACTTTTCTTGTTTTCTTTTTTATTATTGACTGCACCAATAGTATTTGCACAAGATAAAGAAATCAGGGGAACAATAACTTCGAAGGCAGACGGTCTTCCGCTTCCTGGAGTTAATGTGACGGTAGAAGGAACCTCAAATGGCGTTCAAAGCAATTTTGACGGGGATTATTCATTAAAAGCTAAGACTGGCGACATTCTTCGGTTTTCATATTTAGGTCTGAAAATAGAAAAAGTCACTGTTGGCGCTAGTAATACCATTGATGTCGCTTTAGAAGAAGATGTAGAGTCCTTAAGTGAGGTAGTCGTTACCGCCTTGGGTATTAAACGACAAAAGAAAGAATTAGGATATGCCGTGCAAGAAGTAAAAGGTGATGACTTGGATAGGGTCATAACAACCAATGTCGCTTCAGCGCTTTCTGGTAAAGTATCAGGTGTAGACGTGTCTATGCCATCTACTGGGGCAGGAGGTTCTACAAGGGTGATCATCCGTGGGATCTCTAGTATTGGAGAGAACAATCAACCTTTATATGTGGTTGATGGTATTCCTATTGACAACTCAGGACTTTCCAATGATGGTGATGCTACTAGTCAGTGGTTTAATGGTAGTGATAATGGAGATGGTATTTCCAGCATCAATCCAAATGACATCGAAAGTCTTTCTGTATTAAAAGGTGCTGCTGCTGCTGCACTTTATGGTTCAAGAGCATTGAACGGTGTTATTTTGATCACGACAAAAAAAGGAAGTAAAGGGAAGTTGCAAGTTGAGCTTACGAGTGGTATTAGTATAGATCAGGTCAATGCCAACTATGCTGATTTTCAAGATGAATATGGTTCAGGAACTAATGGTCGTTTCCCTGACATTGTTTCAGATGTTAATGCCCGGTTTGGAAATACCACGGTAGCTTGGGGGCCAAAATTCTCTGAAAATGTTGGAACATCTATTATGATTTTTGACGGTTCAACAAGACCTTACGAAAAAGCTAGAGGTGCAAATGATTTTTTCAGAACTGGTTACACTACTAACAACGGTGTGGCATTATCTGGAGGTAGCGAAAATGCTCATTTGAGATTTAGCTATAATAATGTAAAGAATGAGGATGTAACTCCTAAAGCGGGTTTGAACAGACACAGCTTGAATTTAAACGGAACATTGAAATCTGATAAATTCACTTTTGATGCTAAAGCGAATTACATTACGGAAAGTGCCAATAATAGACCAGCACTTGGAGATTCTCCAAATAACTTGGGATATTCTTTAAGTGGTTTAGCACCGAATATTGATCAGGCTTGGCTTAAAAACTATAAAGCGGACGATGGTTCTATATATCAATGGAACAACAACGGTTATTTATTGAATCCTTATTATGTATTGAATGAAAACAAAAGCGAATCAGGTAAAGACCGTTTTATTGGTTATTTAAGCGCATCTTATCAATTAAATAATTGGTTAGGTGTTAATTTCAGAACAGGTTTAGATACCTACACGTTTAACTCAAAAGAGTATGTGGGAAGTGGTCATACATGGACAGGGCGTGATAATGGTTATTTAAATATAAATGAAATCCTTGTGTCTGAGCTTAATACCGATTTGATATTCAATATCGAAGGTATTAAACTAGGAGAGGCTTTAACCTTTTCAAGTATCTTGGGATTAAACAGAAGAGATTCTTTTAGAGAGGCAGCGTCTAGATTTGGAACCGATGAAATTCAAGCAGGTCTTGCTTACATCAGTAATTTTTCAACACAAACAGAAAATGCACCGATGGTAGAAGAGACCAGAACAAACTCTGTATTTGGATCGGCTAAATTTGACTTTAAAGGGTATTTGTTTGCTGAATTTACAGGAAGAAATGATTATTTTAGTGTTATTAATAAGAGTAAGGATGCTTTTTATCCAGCTGCTTCTTTAGGTTTTGTTTTTTCTGAAGCATTTAATGCTGTAGATGATACGTTCTCTTATGGTAAATTTAGAGCGTCCTGGGCGCAAGTGTCTAATGCTCCTGGTGCTTACAAAAACGCACTATCTTATACAGTACTTCCATCTTTTAATGGACAGAGTGTTGTAAATATTAAGAATAGTGCATCACCAAATCCAAATTTAACTTTCCAGTCAAAAACCGGCGTTGAGTTTGGTGTGGATTTAGCATTTTTCAAAAACCGCTTAAGAGCTGACTTTACTGTATATCGTGAGGACATTGATGATCAAACTATTGATTTGCCATCTTCAGCCACGTCAGGTTATGAGTTTTTAGCAGTTAACGCTGGTAAGTTGAGAAACGAAGGTATTGAGATACTGATCTCTGGTAGCCCAATTAAAACTGATAATTTCACATGGGAAGTGACTGCCAATTTCACTAAAAATAAAAATGAGGTGCTTTCGCTTCATCCAGAAATTGACACCTACACGATCTCTGAAGCGCGTTGGGCTGGAGCTGCTGTTGTTGCTCAAGTTGGCGGACAGTACGGCTCAATTATAGGAAAGGACTTCCAGAAGACTGATGCTGGCGAGGTTATACATGGTGCCAATGGTCTTCCTTTATATACCGAAAACAAGGTGGTTTTAGGTAAAGGTGTTCCTGATTGGACCGCTGGGTTAAACAATAGATTTACCTACAAAGGCTTAACTCTTCAGTTTTTATTAGATATCAAACAAGGGATGGATGTCTATTCTATGACAAACTCTGTTGCAGCTGGAAAAGGTCTTTTAGATGTGACTACTGAGGGTAGAGATGCTTTTAATGCAGCTAGAGCTGCCGCTGAAGCAGGAGATCCAAATTTTTCAGTTTCTAATTGGACACCAACAGCTGGTTATGTTTCTGAAGGTGTAGTTAACACGGGTACAGCAGAAAATCCTGTTTATGCAGAAAACAACACGCCTGTAAATCCACAAACCTATTGGACGTCACTTTTTAACAATACACCTGCACCGTTTATTTACGATGCGTCTTACGTAAAGTTAAGAGAAGTAAGCTTAGGCTATGAGTTTCCTCAAAAAGTTATTCGTGCTATGAAAATTTCATCACTTAACTTGTCTGTTTTTGGAAGGAATTTACTAACGTTCACTAATGATTTACCAAATATTGATCCGGAGTCTATGTACACAGCAGGTAATGGTCAAGGATTTGAATATGGTTCATTACCATCAAGAAAGTCTTACGGTTTAAATCTTAAAGTTACATTTTAAAAATAAAAAATTATGAAATACAAACATATCATAGCAATACTAGCAATTTTTGTAGCATTTAGTAGCTGTACAGATAAATTTGATGAACTTATTAAAGATCCGGTTGCGCTTGATGCCAACCCTGACGGACAGTTGACATTTGTTCAGATGAGCATGTCTGGAGACCGTTATACGCAATGGCGATACAACCTGATTTATTCTGGCGGATTCGTACAACATTACTCTGGTTCATGGAACGTCACAACTTATGGAGCACAATTTGCAAAGAATGATGATTATGCACATGCATTATGGACAAGATCTTATTCTATAGAAATGAAAAACTTGGTTGACATTATTTACCAAACCGATGGTAAACCAGAACTAGCGAATATTAACGCCATGGCTAAAATCACTAAAGTTATGGTGGGTCAGCGACTAACCGATTTGTATGGTGATATACCTTACTCTGAGGCCGGTGGAGGTTTTTCACAAGGTATTGTGACGCCAGTTTACGATAAGCAACAAGATATTTATGCGTCTTTTTTCGTTGACTTAGAAGAGAGCTTTAATCAGTTAAATGCTAATGGAGGTACGGTCACTGGAGATCTTTTTTATAATGGAGACATCTCAAAATGGAAGAAATTAGCTAATACCATGCGTTTAAGATTAGGAATGCGTCTCTCTGAAATTGCCCCCGCTGAAGCTGAAAAACAAGTTAAAGCAGCTTTTGCTAATGGTGTTTTTGAAAGTAATGCAGACAATACTGTTATGAAGCATGGCGATAACGGCTTTAATGGGGATATTAGAGATTTCCGTGGCAATGGCTTGGCGCAAGCATTTACAGCTAATGATAATAATGATCGCTACACTAAACTTCTAATTGACTTTTTACAAGATAACGGCGATCCAAGATTGCCATTGATTGCAATGCCTAAGAAAAAAGGTAGTGGTGCTGGTGGTGCAATGTTACCAGGAGAAAAACTTTACGCAGGCGTGCCTGCAGGTACATATGGTTATGAGGTTGCTGGTGGTGCTAATACAATGTCAGAAATCCAACCTTATTTAAAAGAAAACAACACTCCTTTTTTACATGTGAGCTATTCTGAAACCCAATTATTATTGGCAGAAGCTGCTTTCAGAACATGGATAAATGGATCAGCGTCAGATTTTTATAAGAAAGGTGTAGAAGCCGGAATCCAACAGTTTGATATTTATGGGGCACCCGCTGCTTCTCAAGGAGCTATCAACGCATACTTGACTGCTAATCCTTTAGTGGCAGGAACTGAAATGGAGCAAATCAGCACTCAACTATGGGTTACCTATTTATTCCGTAGTAATGAAGCTTATTCAAACTGGAGAAGAACAGGATTCCCTGTTTTAGATCCTGTAACTGCAATTGCATCGGAAACTGGAGGTGTTGTACCAACACGATTCTATTATCCTAATGATGAATTGCAAAAAAACGAAGTCAATTATTTAGACGCTCTTAGTAGAATGGGTGGTAGTAATGACTGGTTAAATAAAGTGTGGTGGGATGCGAATTAGTTGAAACCAACTATCCAATTACACATCTGTTCAAATAGTAAAATTATAAGCGAGGGGAAATTTCTCCTCGCTTCTTTTTAAGAATATGCAGCACTTATTTCTGGCTGCATTAGATATTTTGGACATCATAAAAAGATGCCCATTTTTGTTAATTACCATTTTTTTTTAAAAACCATGAAAAACCTATTTATTACACTCGTTCTAGCTTCCAGTTTATTTGACTGTGCCAATAAAGATACTCCTATACAAAACAAAATAGTTGGTACCTGGGAATTGGTATATGCTGAAACCATTGAAAACGACTCCTTAGAGATAAAAGATTTAACCAATACCCGCTTTATAAAAATCATAAACAACAGTCATTTTTCATTCTTTAATCAAGATAACAATAGCTCTCAAGATTTTTATGGAGGCGCAGGAACTTATACGCTAGACGGCAGTGATTATGCAGAAACCTTAAATTTTACTTCTACTGATGCTCTAAGAAATCATCAATTCCCATTTAAAGTTGAGTTCAAAGGAGATACCTTGATTCAATCAGGTCTTGAAGAAGTTAAAGCTGCAGGACTAAAACGAAATATTACTGAAAAATATATTAAGTTGAATTAATAGCACTTCTCAAAAAGTTAGAATATGATGAATAAAATTATACTATATCTTTTGGCTTTTGGATTTTCATGTCACTATGCTAGCGCGCAGAATTTGGTGACAGAAAACTACTATTTGATGCCTTGGCCCAAAGACATAAAAGAGACTCAGGAAAATTTCACAATCAATAGTGACGTGACCATAAATTTATTTGGAGATGATAGCCAAAATAGAGTGCATGCTGCTGCAGTTAATTTCCTGAGACATGTTTCAAATAAAACAGGTGTTTTTTTGAAGCATGGATTTCCTATTGAAATAGAAGGGAAAAAATCTGCGTTAATAGAAATAACATTTGATAGTGTATCCGATTTAACCATCCACTCCGATGAATCGTATGAGTTAAAAGTTACTTCCGATAAAATAGCGATACACTCAAAAACGGATGTGGGTGCGTTGAGGGCTTTAGCTACATTGTTACAGTTGGTAACTCACGATGCGTCAAACTATTTTGTTCCTGGGGTCATTATAAATGATGCGCCACGATTTGTTTGGCGTGGTTTAATGATTGATGCGGCACGACATTTTCAGCCTGTTGATGTTTTGAAACGTAATCTCGATGCTATGGCATTTGTTAAAATGAACGTGTTTCATTGGCATTTAACAGATGACCAAGGATTTAGGGCTGAGGTTAAATCACACCCACTATTGCATCAAAAGGGTTCTGATGGGCTGTTTTACACTCAAGAACAAATAAAAGATGTCGTCGCCTATGCTTCAAATTTGGGCATCCGCGTGGTTCCGGAATTTGATGTGCCAAGTCATGCCACCTCTTGGTTGGTCGCTTATCCAGAAATAGGAAGTAAAGAAAATACAACTTATCAAATAGAAATTAATTCGGGAATTTTTGATCCTACTTTGGATCCCACCAATCCAAGAACCTATGAAATTATAGAAGATGTTTTTACGGAGATGGCCGCACTTTTTCCTGATACGTATTTCCATATTGGAGGTGATGAAAATAAAGGCAAACATTGGAATGAAAATAAAAAAATTGAAGCTTTTAAAAAACAGCACGGGTTTAAAACAAACCACGAACTACAGAATTATTTTAATGTAAAAGTTCTTGCTATTTTAAAAAAGCATGATAAAATAATGATGGGATGGGAAGAAATCCTTCAAGATGATTTGCCAAAAGACGTGGTTATTCATTCATGGCAGGGCGAAGAATCCTTAACGGAAGCTATTACTAAAGGCTACATGACCGTATTGTCGAGAGGCTATTATATCGATTTGGTAAAGTCTGTAGAAGAGCATTATGTCGTAGATCCTTTTCCTACAGCATCAAATACAATTACCGAAGCACATTTGAAAAACATCTTAGGAGGAGAAACCACGATGTGGGGTGAAACGGTAACGCCATTAACCATAGATTCTAGGATTTGGCCACGTACGGCTGCTATTGCAGAACGTTTTTGGTCGCCACAGGCTATCAATGATATGGAGGATATGAAACGTCGTTTAAAAGTTATTTCATTTGAATTGGAAGAATTTGGGATTACACATATCAGAAACAAAGATGTGATCTTAAGAAACCTTAGTGATAATCAAGATGTTTCTTCATTAAGGGATCTGTCCAATATTTGCGAACCCCTTCAAGGCAATAAAAGAAATATAAAAATTCCTGGCGGGTCAACCTATAAAACCTATTCGCCATTCACATTATTTGCCGATGCCTGTGTTCCAGATGCATCTGATGCTGCAATTTTTAACAAGGCGGTTTCCAGTTATATCAAAGATTCAAATGCAAAGGATTTCAAGACTGTTTTGAATTTTTTGAACAAATGGTCCAAGAATTACGAAGCTTTTTCTAAGATTAATAATAACCCAAAACTCCAAGCATTAGAAGGTTTGTCGAAAAATCTTTCGGAATTATCCTTTTCATTATTAGCTGTTTTAGAAAACAAAAAGATGGTTTCAAAAACGATTGCCCAATTGAAAGTGAATCAAGAAGCCCTGAAAGTACATTATGCGCATACAGAAGTGGTCATTACAGATGCTCTTGAGCAACTGATTGAAAAGTGTAAAAGTAAATATTTTTAGTATTACCCTAAGCCCACCCCTAAACCCACCCCTAACCCCTCCGAGGAGTGGAATAGTTTGTTAGTTAAATTAAAAATTCTTTAGACGTATTAGAAACTTTATGATTAAGGATAATAGAATGATGGAATACTCGCTCTAGGATTTTGGTAAAATTGTAGTTGTAAATATTTGTATTTTAGCTAATTATAAACGAACGCAAAAAATCCTCCCCTCTTGGGAGAGGATTAAGGGGTGGGTCGTACTATGAGAAAAATAATAGCATATAATTCTTACCTAGTAAAGTTTGCGAAGAAGTTGCGCAACAATATGACTATGGGAGAAATCGCATTATGGCTCGAAATAAAAGGTAAAAAAACTGGAGTGAGATTCAGTCGGCAAATTCCTATTGATCAATATATCGTAGATTTCTATTGTTAAGATTTACAGTTGGCCATTGAGGTTGACGGCAGCATACTTTTCGAAGAAGGACAACAAGAAAAAGACGCCATTCGTCAAAAAAGATTGGAGCAATTGGGAGTAGTTGTAATCAGGTTTAACGATCTAGATGTAAAGAACAACCTTAGTTGGGTGTTACTGAATATTGACAAAACAATTAAGGAAATAAAAACCCACGGCTAACCCTTTCAAGGAGGGAAGTAGTTCGTTAATCACGATACTTTCTTTAAACATATTATAAAATTTATGACTAACGAAAATAGAATGAAGACATAGATGCTCTAAATTTTAAGTGAAAAGATAGTTGTAATTATTTGAATTCAAGTTAAATTTAAAAACAACAGAAAAAAAATCCCCTCTTTTGGAGGGGATTTTTGTTGGTCATAATTCCAAATCATACAACAGCAAATGTTCTTAATTTTATAAAAACTGCGAACCTTATATTAATGTGGAAGTGTCAATTTTAAAGGTTGAATCTCTTAAAGACCTATTTTGACAACGGTTTTTCATTAAGTTTTTTCACAGCAGCGATCATACTTTTTAAGGTTTTGACCTCACTGCCGTTTTCTTCCTTTTTCGGATTTGGATTGTAATAGTCTTCAAGAAAACTATCCGCAGGAGACCATACGGTATGCATGACGCCTAAATATTTTTCAGCCATTTGAGGCGTAGAGTTTTGTTTGAACGAATTGATCATAGCCACTTGCGCCTCGGCAACTGCTGGTTGTCTCCAAGGTGAAGCTATAACCCTAAAACCGTTCATTGCAAAATAGGCTGGGATAGGAAGCGCCTTTTCATAGTGCCAATCACAAATGACAATAGACTTGGAAAGTAAGTCAATGGCACCTGCCGTATTATTCATACTGCCTTCCCACATTCCAATACCTGAATCTGAACCATCAATAAGACGATCGCCCCAAATCCATAAATCTGTTCCTGTTTCATTTAAATGCCTATTTAGTTTATTGACTTCGTTCGCAAATAACTTTGCCGGACTCTGACCTTGACAGCGCGGACAGTCGGCGTGAGCCAGATAAAAGACCTCATCCATTCCTGCATGAAATGCTTTGGCTTCAAAAACCGACACTATTTCATCCATTAAATCGAAGACAACGGCATGTACTTCTGGGTGCAATGGACAATAGCTTTTACAGTAGAGTCCGTCAGCATTGGGCCACTCGTAATTTTCAGGGAGTTTAACATTAGGAGTTTCATCAAATTGTGGATAAACCTCTAATAATTTACCAAGGTTACTTTGCCAAGATTGGTGCCCCAATAAGTTTACTTGTGGGATGAGGTTGATATTATGTTTCTTACAAACGGCTACCATTTTCTTCACATCTTCCTTGCTCAAGGGATTATCGTCTCTTAATTCTGGTCTGGATTCATAAGCATAATTGAAATCTACTCTAAGAATTAAAGTGTTGATGCCACCAGGAGCCAACTCCTTTTCTATAAAACTTACAAAGTCATCTACTTTAGCCTTTGATGGCGCTGCTATACAGAGACCATTAACAGAGAACACAGATTGACCAATGGCCAGAGTCGTACAAAACAACAGCATTAAAAAGGTGATTTTTTTTATCATAATCAGATAGTAATTTATAGGTTTAATTTAATTTTTTTTTACTCAAAACGGGATGGACATTGAAAGTTAACCAAACAACAACCACGAAACCTAAATGTGTCTGGTTGCTTTTATTTCAGTAATCATTTTCCATTTTCGGTGTTACAAATTTATAACTTCAATAGCCCCACGATCAGCCATGGTGACATAGACTTTTTTGTAATCATTGCTAAAGGTCAGATTGCTTGGTTTTTTTCCTATCAATTCTATTTCTTTCAATAATTTCCCTTCCGGAGAAAGTATAATGACAGTGCCTTTTCCATAGCGCGTCACATAGAGATTTCCATTGGGTGTGCAACGCATGCCATCTAAACCGTGATCTTCAAAAGATATTAATTCTTTCTTGTTGCTGACAAAACCATTTTCCACGATATCATAAACCCATATTTTTCGTTGCACGGATTCATTGACGTATAACTTTTTACCATCAGGACTCACTTCGATCCCATTGACAGTTCCCATATTTTCTTCTAAAAGTTCAAAACCTTTTTCTTTGGTTACTTTCCACAATTTCCCAGTGTTGTCTGACCATTTAGGATCACTGGCATAGAGTGTCTTATTTGGAGCAATCGCGATATCATTGGGCTGACTTGCGTTGGATTCATGGGCAAAAACCTTAACCTTTTTACTGATCATATCGATTTCCAAAATATTATGATTTACATAATCAGCGACAAACATTTGATTCTTTTCCCCGAAGCGGATCCCATTGCCAATACTTCCATTGGGAAGGGTTACAAATACAGAAGCTTCTCCGTTGGGGGTCACTTTCCCGATGGTACCATCTTTTTCAAAATTGACGGCATATATATTTCCTTGATAATCTGTTGCAGGGCCTTCAACACCGGGGGTAAAACTGCCTTCTTTAGTGAAATTTTGACTGACTAAAGGTAACTGTGATTTACATGAATAAATCAACACGGAAAACAGGGCTAAACTTATTACTTTTTTCATTTCTTATTTGGTGGTTTTAATGAGTGAATACAAGCTTTCAAGATACGAAAAATATGACGAAAGAACTGTCCGATTTTCGTCATTAGAGCATTATTTTTATGTGTGATAATTTTAAAAAAATAAATGGAAATTGGACATTAAAACAGCCATGACTCAATAGTTTTATTAATTACTAATTGAATGATCTATCGCTATGGATTTGCCTTTCCAAACCTTTTTTGCTGTCCAATCCTTATTTGGCGCTGTCCTTAGTGGGTCGCAGGCCAGTAATCCAAGAAAAAGAAAGGCCTCGGCGCATAAATAAAAACTTCCGGTGGAAATATAACTTTTGCCGATTTCTGGTTGATGGCCGACGAAACCGATAGTCAACCATCCATTTTTGTCAAAAGTTCCTGGTGCTTCAATTTGTCTATTTATTACCAAATACAAATTATTACTGAATACAAAGCATAACGCACTTGCTCAGGAGCAATATCATCTGGTAAACCATGCATTAAAGCAATTTGCAAGAGCGAGTGAAAAGCTCCAAACCGATAAACTAAAGATCTCCCAATTGGTGGAAAAGTAGCCTCTGGAGAAATAAGCCGTTCCTGTACCGCAGCATACCTTTGTGCTTTCTTAAACACAAGGTCAAATTCGGCTTTCATGCGTTTTTTGTCAACACCGAGCATTAATGGCATAATCCATTCTCATTCCTTTGCAATATCAGTGAACCGAAGCAATGCAGCTTTAACAATTCCGCTGTATAAGGGCCAGTTGCTGGTGTTGGGAGTGATTTTACGAGAAGATTTGTGGCGATGTTGGCTTTTGTAAAACAGAAGTCGCAATATGAGCAGCATTTAAAGCCGTTGATAATGGCAAGCAAGTGGCTATTTTAGTAACGACAACTATCTTGGCCTATCAACATTTTAGAACATTTTAGAACATTTACAGAGCGATTAAAAGACTTCCCCGTAAATGCTACCAATCTTAAAGTTTTCATTTGTATAAACTTTATTAATTAAATCTGGAAAAGTAACTTATTACACTTGTCAAAAGATCAAAATGCAATTCTTTAGTTATAATATATGAGGTCCAAGGTGTATTTTTAAAATGATTTTTTCATTGGTAATGGAAGTTGTCAAACTGGTTGATTATATCGTACTTTGTTGTATACCGTCTTAATTTGATTTATATTTGTACTTCAAAATTCGGCAATGAGGTCTGCCTTGAACCATTCCGCTTGGAACTGATGACATCTACTTTAATGGCTTATGCCACTGTAGAATCATTTATTTAAGGCACTATGAACAAAAATAAAATTAAGCGTTTTTTATTCTCATTCGAACAAATTCCCTCTTTATTATATCTTATAAAATGGATTTTCATCTGCTTGACCTTAGGTGTCATCGTTGGAAGTGTTTCTGCTTTTTTCCTATTGAGTTTGGATTGGGCTACAGATTATCGAGAATCACATTTATGGATCATAGCGCTCTTGCCTGTGGGAGGTTTGATCATCGGTTTGTCTTATCACTATTTCGGTAATAGCGTTGTAAAAGGCAATAACCTTTTAATTGAAGAACTTCATTCACCAAAAAAAATTATCCCGTTTAGAATGGCGCCACTGGTGTTGTTTGGAACTATTTTAACCCATTTCTTTGGAGGTTCTGCTGGTCGAGAAGGCACTGCAGTACAAATTGGTGGTGCTATTGCCGATAGATTCACAAAGGTTTTAAAACTATCAAAACGGGATCGGCAGATTGTTTTAATTGCAGGTATTAGCGCAGGGTTTGCTTCTGTTTTTGGAACACCTTTGGCAGGTGGTATTTTTGCCTTGGAAGTATTGATTTTGGGTAGAATCCGATTAGATGCCATTATTCCGAGTTTTATGGCAGCGGTTTTTGCTAATTATTTTTGTGAAATTTGGGGTGTGACGCATACCCAATATACGATCAGTACGGTTGCTGAGATGAATCCCGTTAATTTGTTATGGTCATTATTGGCCGGAATTATTTTTGGGCTTGTGGCTATGATCTTTTCTAAATCCACCCATTTTTGGAGTAATCTTTTTAGTAAACAGATCAAATATCCGCCACTTCGTCCGGTAATTGGCGGTGCCATTCTGGCAATAGCTGTATATTTTATGGGCACGACCAAATATATTGGTCTGGGAATACCGACTATAGTTGATGCTTTCAATGTGGATCTTAATTCTTATGATTTCCTTTTAAAAATTTTATTCACATCCTTTACCCTAGGTGCTGGTTTTAAAGGAGGCGAAGTAACGCCCTTATTTTTTATTGGCGCTGCTTTAGGAAATGTACTCATTTGGTTTATTCCCTTGCCCATGGGTTTACTTGCAGGAATGGGATTTGTCGCGGTTTTTGCCGGCGCAACGAACACACCTATCGCTTGTACTGTAATGGGAATAGAGCTTTTTGGAATAGAGTCTGGAGTTTTTATTGCCTTGGCCTGTTCCACGGCTTATTTATTTTCTGGTCATACCGGGGTTTATTCTTCCCAAATAATAGGAAGTCCAAAACATGGTTTATTTATGCGAGAGAAAGGACTTGCTCTTTCTGAAATTAAAGATAAAAGATCAAAAAAATGAAAGATTTCATAACGATTCGGATCTATTTTGAATATGGTCAAAAAATCAATACCCAAACCTTTTGGAAGAAAATGTTCTCTTCCGATTTTTCAACGGAGCTGATGAAAAGAGCAAAAGCTTTTGGTTTACATCAGGTTCTGCATCTCAATGTAAATAAAGGCTATCTGAATAATCAGAAAATGAATTGGGGAACACATGAAATTCGACATTATAAACATCCCCATCTTATTGAAATAACGGATTCAGAAATTAAAATTAATCAATTTCTTGAGGAACAAAAAGATCTGTTACATGAAACAAAAGTTTTGGTAGTTAAGAATGAGATTTTATTGAAATGATTTTTTTCGTTTAAAAATTTGTGACGCTCAGATAAGGGATGTGTGGGATTTTGAAGTCCTTATTTCAAGTTTTTGGTAATTTCAGTCTAGAGCAAGATGTTTATTTTAAAGGTTCAGCTCAGTTTATTGCATATTCATTCCGAATAAATAGCCAACCAATCCAGTAGCTCCCATAACTACACTTCCCCATAGGGTAATCCTGATAATTGCTTTCCAAATACTTGAACCGCCTGTTTTGGCAGTTACGATACCCAATATTATTAGGGAAATAATAGCAGAACCAAATAAGGTATATTCCATGTTTTTTTCGGGCAGGAATATTGTTACAAGAAGTGGTAGACTTCCACCCAAGATAAATGCAAGGCCAGCAGCTAGCGAATCCTGCAGGGGGCTTGATTTACTGATTTCAGTTATTCCCAATTCATCCCTAATATGTGCTCCCAACGCATCATTTTCTGTGAATTCTTTTGCCACTATAAGCGCAGTTTCTTTCTTTAGGCCTCTTTTTTCATAAATTTTTGCTAATTCAAGCAACTCTAGCTCTGGTGTTTCCTTCAATTCTATTTTTTCGCGCTCTATATCAGCTTTCTCAGTATCTATTCGAGAACTTGTTGAGACAAATCTACTTGCCGTCATGGATAAGGCTCCTGCCGCTAGACCCGATAATGTTGCTAGTAATATAACTTCTCTTGAGTCACTTCCAGCAGCTACCCCAATCGCAATACTGGCGGTGGATAAAATCGCGTCATTAGCTCCCAGGACAGCCGCTCTCAACCACTTATTTCTGTGTATAAAGTGATTGTCTAACAAATTGTCCGAATTGTCTGTGTTTGTTGCCATTTATGTTGTTTTATTCAATCATCAGTATTTAGTTATCTCCACCAAAGCCGAAAAAGTTTTGAAATATTTTAATTTTATATGATTGTCCGTAAACTTAACTAAAGATAATAATTGACATAAGACTAAACGACTTAAGAAACCTTTCCTTTCAAATAGATATATTATTTAAGACCGTGTATTTGGCTTATTTCCTATGTTTTACAGTTCTAAGTCTATATTAGGTGTTTTAACGGACAATCATATACTTTTAAATGTCAAAAGATGGAAAATGTTTAATCTTTAGCATCAGCTCGCCATTATGTTTGCTATTTTTCCGTCAGGTTTAATTTCATACGACCAAATTCCACTTTATCTAAATGGCCCATTTTACTTTTGTCCTTCGTAATTAAGTGCATATGCACAAACGAATCGTGACGTGTGAAAACGCCTTGATGTTCTGTTGAGAAAAATCCAACCATTTCGACTGCTTCATTGTTTAATTCGTAGTCAACCTGGTCTTGATGCGCTTCTTCTGGCGAAGATACTTTTGCTTCTATTGGTAAGTCTTGAATATGAATAATCGCTGTTGTCACATTACCTTTTAATTTGAATACAAATGGCCTTTTGAATTCGGAGGTTTTGTCGTCAATAAATTTTTCCAGATCCTGAATTGATTTAATACTTGAAGGCAAATCAATTTCCGTCCACTCTGTTATATAGGTGTAAACGAAAAAAGGCGCTGCTACATCAAAGCTTTTCACAACGGTCATTGTAGAGTCAGACAGTACTTTTGACACATAACTTTTTCCGTCATCAATGAGCAACTCTATGCGGAGGATTATAAAGGAAGTCTATGATTAGAAAATGGGATTGGTTATAGTGAATTAAGTGTATTTCAAATTAAAGCGATTTCTAAGTTTCCTACTTATTTCATTCTGCAATTAAGAAACTTCTTTGTAAATTATGAAAAATGGATAAAAAGCACTGTCAGTAAAAAGGTTTGAAAATTGCGATGTTGCTTAATAGGATTTGAAACATACGCTTGCAGATTATAATAAAGAATTAAAAAAAATAGAATTATGAAAATACAAAAACTTATCGCACGAGAAGTCTTGGACTCAAGAGGAAATCCAACGGTCGAAGCAGATATTGTTCTCGAAGACAATTTCCAAGGTAGGGCAATTTGTCCATCAGGTGCAAGTACGGGAGAAAAAGAAGCGGTTGAATTAAGAGACCATGATAAAAAGAGGTACGGCGGAAAGGGCGTGCTCAAAGCAGTCCATAATGTCGACCAAATTATTGCTCCTGAATTGATCAACAAAACATTCGATTCACAAGAAGATTTAGATAATTTTTTAATCCAGTTGGATGGAACCCCTAATAAAAGCAATTTGGGAGCAAACGCAATCTTACCTGTTTCTATGGCGTTTGCAAGAGCTTCTGCCAATGCTGAAAAAACACCTTTATACCGATACTTGAATACGGATAACAAATTTACCTTGCCAGTACCGTGTATGAACGTAATCAACGGAGGGCAGCACGCCGATAACAACGTCGATTTTCAGGAATTTATGATCGCACCGCACAATGCGCCTTCTTTTAACGAAGCTATTAGAATGGGCGTTGAGACCTTCCACGCATTAAAAGATATTCTCAAAAGCAAAAATTATTTTACAGGAGTAGGCGATGAAGGCGGTTTTGCACCCAACCTGAAATCAAATGAAGAAGCTCTTGATATCATCCTACAAGCTATTGAAAAAGCAGGTTACAAACCGGGAACGGATATTTCTATTTGTCTGGATCCTGCGGTTAGCGAACTATGGCAAGATGGGAAATATGTATTATCCAAAAGTACCCAACAAAATTATACAAGCGATCAAATGATTGACCTTTGGAAAAGTTGGGTCGATCAATACCCTATTATTTTGCTGGAAGATGGTTTGGGAGAAAATGATTGGGAAGGTTGGCAAAACTTAAATCAGGAATTGGGAAATAAAATTGAACTGGTGGGCGATGATTTGCTGTGCACCAATGAAAAGCTCCTACAGAAAGCCATAGACATGGACGCCTGCAATTCAGTTCTTATCAAATTGAACCAAATCGGTACAGTTACCGAAACCCTCAACACTATGGCATTGGCGAAAGCCAATAATTTTGGGCGTTTTATGTCTCATCGCAGTGGAGAAACTGAGGACACCTTTATCGCAGATTTGGTAGTCGCCACAGCAGCTGGAAAAATCAAGACGGGAAGTGGTTCGCGAGGCGAACGGATCGCAAAATATAATCAACTCATCAGAATCGAGCAGGAATTAGGAGAAAACGCAACCTTTGCCGGAATTAAAGTCTTTAAGAATCAAGGATAGAAAAGCATTCTTTGGCCCAATTAGGTCATAGTCTTAATATGGATAAGAATGTTTTTGAATAGGCAGGTAGTGACTTCGTTAGGAAAGAATTAATAATAATAGAATTTGGCATTTCAAAGCCTATTATTCGGTTGAAACAAAACGACCTCAACGGCAATCAAGTTGAGGTTATAATGCCCGATTTTTTCACTGGTCTAAATCTTGATCAACCTTATTTACTCATTTTATGAGAGAAGAAGACGCTGCAACGGAAAGTGGAAAAAGTGATGAAGAACTAAATTGGTTGAATCAGATCATAAAAGCCATCACTCCAAATGCCATGGTGCTTTTTAATGAATCGTTTATTTCTACAAATGAGAGAAGGTTCTGAAATTACCACCCAAATAGTGAATGCCTTGTTAGAAAAAAGTATGACCGTTTTTTTTTGTTACCCATTTATGTGCATTTGCAAGTGATTTTATTCTGAGAAAAGCGAAAAAATGATTTTTCTGCGGGCAGAAAGAAAGCCTGACGGAAAGCGAACTTTTAAGGTGATCGAGGCCGAACCGTTGCAAACCAGTTATGGTACTGATTTGTATGATAAGATATTCAAAAATTAAAACAGACAAAAAACCAGCTATTATAAGTAAAACTCGACCGTTGGTCTGCAAGGAATTCTAGAGTAGAGAATATTAACTCAATTTAAAATAGTTATAAAATAAATAAATTAATTATGAAAACTTCTGTTAAACAAAAACACATCTATTTAAATTACATATCTTTGCTTTCCAGATGAAAAAAGTATTCCATAAAATAATGTCGTTGTCAATGGCTTTTGTAGTTTTATTCTCTACAATGTCATTTACTGTTGATATGCATTATTGTGGAGATACTTTAATGAATACCGCTGTTTTTCATAAAGTAGAAACCTGTGGTATGGATATGGAAAAACCTGCTTCTGAAAGTTGTTTTATAACTAAAAAGGACTGTTGCAATGATGAACAAGTAGTTTTGGATGGCCAAGACGAATTGCAGCTCTCATTTAATAAGATCGCTTTCGATCAAAAATTTTTTATTGCTTCATTTGTTTACACCTACATCAATCTTTTTGAAGGTGTTGATAAAGACGTAACTTCCTTTGAAGACTACGAACCCCCACTCGTAATAAGACCAATCTTCAAGATATACGAGACTTATTTAATCTGATTTTTTAGTAGTTGGTTATAATGCAAATCTATTGCGTTAGAGCCTTTTTATGTTTGGATGTAACCGTTTGGTCTCTTCTAAATATACTGTACTTCATACTTTGTACTTACTACTAAAATCTTAAAATTCATGCTAAATAAAAGCATTAAATTCCTCATAGAAAACAAATTGGTTGCAGTTTTGTTACTCGCACTTTTTGTCGGCATGGGTGTCGTAAATGCTCCCTTTAATTGGGACACTGGCTTTCTCCCTACCAATCCCGTGGCCGTTGATGCCATCCCCGATATCGGCGAAAATCAACAAATTGTCTATACAGAGTGGGAGGGTCGATCTCCACAGGATATCGAGGATCAAATAAGCTATCCACTTACCACAACATTGTTGGGAATTCCCGGAGTTAAGACTATCCGAAGTTCTTCTATGTTCGGTTTTTCGAGTATTTATATCATTTTCGAAGAGGATGTAGAATTCTATTGGAGCCGTAGTCGGATATTAGAGAAGCTGAATTCATTGCCTTCTGGATTACTTCCCGATGGTGTCAATCCATCTTTGGGCCCAGATGCCACAGGATTGGGTCAAATTTATTGGTATACTTTAGAAGGACGTGATAAAGATGGCAAAGTCACAGGCGGATGGGATTTGCATGAACTAAGAAGCATTCAGGATTATTATGTGAAATATGCCCTTTCTTCAGCAAGTGGCGTTTCTGAAGTAGCATCTATTGGTGGCTATGTGCAGGAATATCAGATTGATGTCAAACCAGAATTAATGCGCCAATATAATATTGGTCTGGCCGAAATCGTCAAAGCAGTTAAGGAAAGCAATAAAGATATTGGAGCCCAGACGATGGAGATTAATCAGGTTGAATACTTGGTGCGCGGTCTCGGTTATGTTAAGTCTGTTTCCGATATTGAAGATGCCGTTGTAACTTCTGAAAACTACACTTCCATACGGATTAAGGATATCGCTAAAGTTAGTTTAGGACCCGCTCCCCGAAGAGGAATTCTGGACAAAGAAGGTGCAGAGGTTGTAGGCGGGGTTATTACAGCGCGATACGGTGCAAACCCGATGGAAGTTATCAGTAATGTAAAGGAAAAGATAGCTGAGCTTAAAGCTGGCCTGCCTTCCAAGGAACTTTCAGATGGCACTATATCCCAACTTACCATCGTGCCTTTTTATGACCGATCCGAACTTATTCAGGAAACCCTCGACACGCTTGACGAAGCTTTAAGCCTGGAAATACTCATTACGATATTTGTGATTATTGTGATGGTCTTCAACTTAAGAGCTTCCATACTTATTTCGGGACTCTTGCCTGTAGCGGTGCTTATGGTTTTTATCGCGATGAAATTCTTTAATGTAGATGCCAATATTGTGGCATTATCAGGGATTGCCATTGCCATTGGTACCATGGTGGATATAGGGGTCATACTTTCTGAAAATATAATCAGGCATCTGGATGAGCAAAAAGAACGTTCTGCTGAAACTGGCATAAAACAGAAAATCAATACGGTGGTTTATAATGCAAGTGCCGAAGTTTCTGGCGCCATTCTTACCGCAGTATTGACTACTATTATCAGCTTTATTCCAGTGTTTACATTGATCGGCGCGGAAGGGAAATTATTCCGACCCTTGGCATTTACCAAAACAATGGCAATTACAGCTTCTTTTATAGTGGCCCTGTTTCTTATCCCTCCTTTTGCTGCCTACCTGTTCCGAAGAAAAAGCATTAGAAAATTTACTGCTGCTATAATCCATATCTTATTAATTATTCTAGGAATGACAGCAATAGGTTTTGGATATTGGCTAGGCCTGATTCTAATTGGTTTTGGTATCACAGGTTTATTAAAAGATGAGAAGATTGCGTCAAAGTTATCCGATAAACTTATTCTGTCTGACAAGCGGGCCAATAACATAAACATATTTATTTCTGCTTTTGCAGTTGTTTTCCTGTTGGCAGAATTTTGGCGTCCCCTTGGCGTGGATAAGAGTATATTTTGGAATCTGTTATTCGTAAGTATTATCTGTTTTGGTCTATTAGGAGTATTCTGGTTGTTCCAACAGTACTATACACGGATTCTGCGTTGGGCATTACGGAATAAGATATTATTTCTATCTCTTCCAACCCTTATTGTAGTTTGCGGGTTCTTAATTTGGCAGAATACGGGCAAGGAATTTATGCCCTCCTTAAATGAAGGGTCCTTTTTATTGATGCCAACTTCGATGCCGCATTCAGGGGTAGAAGAAAATAAACGAATCCTGCAACAACTGGATATGGCCGTGGCGAGTATTCCAGAGATTAAAACGGTCGTTGGAAAAGCAGGTCGTACCGAATCTGCTCTTGACCCTGCGCCTTTATCGATGTATGAAAATATCATTTTATATAAGTCAGAATATGCGCTCAATGAAGACGGGAAACGCCAAAGATTTAAAGTGAATAAAGATGGATTGTTTGTTCTTAAAGACGGTAGTCACGTGGCAAATCCCAATACTAAAGCGGCTAAGGATAACAATCATGAACATTCCGAAACTGGAGATTCATTCTTTGTGGCCGACCAAGATCTTATTGCCGATAATGATGGCGAATTTTATAGAAACTGGAGACCAGAAATAAAATCTCCCGACGATATTTGGAATGAAATAGTGCGGGTAACAAAGTTCCCTGGTGTGACCTCCGCGCCGAAACTACAACCTATCGAAACGCGTTTGGTAATGTTGCAAACAGGAATGCGCGCCCCGATGGGAATTAAAGTTAAAGGTCAAGATCTTCGAAAGATTGAAGCTTTTGGAATCGAATTGGAGGAGATTTTAAAACATGCAGAAGGCGTAAAAGTATCGGCTGTTTTTGCCGATCGTATCGTCGGAAAGCCTTATTTGCTTATCGACATTAAACGCGACCGACTTGCCCGATATGGCGTTACCATCGCCGAAGTCCAGGAAATTTTACAAGTAGCAGTTGGCGGCATGCCATTGACACAAACCGTAGAAGGAAGAGAGCGCTATGGCGTCCGCGTCCGATATCCACGTGAGTTACGTGCTGATCCTGAGGATCTGAAAAATATTTATGTGCCCGTAGAAAAAGGTAATCCAGTGCCATTGGGAGAACTTGTAGAAATACGTTACGAGCAAGGACCATTGATGATCAATAGTGAGGATACTTTTTTGATAGGACACGTTTTATTTGATAAAATTGATGGCTATGCTGAAGTCAATGTGGTCGAAAATGCGCAAGCTTTAATAAAAGAAAAAATTGAGAATGGCGAACTTGTAGTTCCAAAAGGCATAAATTATCAGTTTACGGGAACTTATGAAAACCAACTACGAGCAGAAAAAACACTATCCGTTGTTGTGCCATTGGCTTTGGTGGTCATTTTCTTAATCCTTTATTTCCAATTCCGTTCAGTTGCAACGTCGCTGATGGTTTTTTCTGGTATCGCAGTTGCTTTCGCTGGTGGCTTTTTGATGATTTGGTTTTATGGCCAGGATTGGTTTTTGAACTTCAACTTTTTTGGAGAAAATTTACGGGATATGTTCCAAATGCACACTATCAATTTGAGTGTTGCCGTTTGGGTTGGCTTTATTGCACTCTTCGGAATTGCCACCGATGATGGTGTTGTAATGGCCACTTACCTTACCCAAACCTTTGATAGGAACGAACCAGATAATATAGCCGAAATACGCGAGTCCATTGTCGAGGCAGGAATGAAACGGATACGTCCATGTTTGATGACTACCGCCACCACCATTTTGGCATTATTACCGATTTTAACCTCTACAGGACGTGGGAGTGACATTATGATTCCGATGGCAATTCCAAGTTTTGGAGGGATGCTTATCGCATTGATTACCTTATTTGTAGTTCCGGTATTGTTTAGCTGGAGAGCCGAAGTAAATCTTAAAAGAGCAAAAAAATGAAACAGATAACATCACACATGAAAGCAGTCTTTATGCTTTGTTCTTTAGGATTTGTTCTTTCAGTTCAAAGTCAAGATTTGCAGAGCCTTATCGACGAAGCATTTATTAACAGTCCTGAAATTCAAAAATTTGATTTTCAATATCAGATTGCTTCTGAGCAGGTAAACGAAGCCAACAGCTTGCCTAATACCGAATTTAACCTTGGCGTCATGGCTATAATGCCTGAAATGGATATGCCGATGGAACTTTTTAGGGCATCCGTTATGCAAATGTTGCCTTGGTTTGGAACGATAACAGCTCGGGAAAACTATGCGTCATCCTTGGCCGATGCTCAATATGTTGAAGTGACTATCGCCAAAAGAAAATTGGCGCTTTCTGTCTCCCAGTTTTATTATCTACTCTATGAAATTAGAGCCAAACAAATCATCCTTGATAAAAACATAGCGCTCTTACAGTCCTATGAACGTTTGGCGCTTAATTCTGTAGAAGTCGGCAAGGCGTCAGCGGTGGATGTTTTACGGTTACAGATGCGGCAAAATGAACTCATTCAGGAGAAAGAGATTCTAATTCAACAAAACAAAGGCATTCAGGCGGCGATCAATAGTCTGATCAACCGTGGTTATGATAAAGAGGTGTCTGTAGCTTCTATTTTGGAAATCCCAGAGGATGAAAGTTTTAAGGGTTACGACGCCTTATCATTAAACCCAGAATTGCTCAAATATGATAAATTATATGCATCTGTTGAGCAGTCTGAGTTGTTGAATCAGAAAGAAAGTAGTCCGATGGTAGGTTTTGGAGTGGAGTATATTAAGCAAGATAATAGCCCGATGATTACCAGTTCTTACAAAGACATGGTAATGCCAATGGTTTCATTATCGATACCAATCTTCAATAAGAAGTTTACCTCTCAAACCAGACAAAACGATTTGCGTAAGCAGGAAATACAATCCGAAAAAGATGAGCGCTTAAACATGCTGACCTCTGAGTTATCAAAAGCCATTTCACAACGCAATCAGGCACGAATTAAATTTAATACCCAAGTAAAAAACCTGAAACAAGCTGAAGATGCGGAAGAGATCTTAATCAAGAATTATGAGACCGGCACCATTGATTTTAGAGATGTATTGGATATTCAAGAACTACAGTTGAAGTTTCAAATGGGGCAAATTGAAACCACACAATTTTATTACATGCAATCTGCACTAATTAATTATTTAATCAATTAAGGATGATACAGGATTTCTACATTAAAAACATGGTCTGTGATCGATGCATCAAAGTTTTGCAGGACGAATTAAGGCATAGGAAGATAGAATTAATTGACATTGAATTAGGAAGAATAAGACTGCATATTCAAGATGTCGAGGACAAAGAAGTTTTGGTTTCCATTTTAGAGAAAAATGGATTTCTATTAATTGAAAGTCCAGAAAAACAATTGGTAGAACATGTGAAAATTGAATTGATTAAGCTGTTGAAAAACTTGCCTTTGGATTTAAGCCGAAAGCTTTCGGTCTATCTTGAACATCAACTCAATAGTGAGTATTCCAAAACAAGCAAGTTGTTTTCTATAACGGAAGGAATTACCATAGAGAAATATTTTATCAAATTAAAAATTGAAAAAGTAAAAGAACTCATTCAAGGCCAAGAACATAATTTCACTGAAATAGGTCAACTCCTTAGTTATAGCAATATCAATCATTTGAGCAGACAATTTAAAAGCGAAACTGGAATGGGTCTAACCAATTATAAATCAGAACAGAAAAACTATCGCACACCTTTAGACCGAATTATATAAATAATAACCAATATTATGATACAAATAGCTGAATATCAATGTTATTTTTATACAAAGTAAATACATGAAAAATATACTCTATGCCGTGATGCTCCTTTCTATTTGCAGTTATTCGGCATTTTCACAATCCCTAGAAGGAAATGTGGATAATTTACCAGTTCACGAATATACCTTGACCATTAAACAAGAAATGGTTAATAAAGCAGGAAAGGAAGTCAAAGGAATGACGGTTAACGGCACTATTCCAGGGCCTACTTTGGAATTTACTGAGGGCGAATATGCTGTGATCTATGTGAAAAATGACATGAGTGTTGAGACGTCAATTCACTGGCACGGCATGTTATTGCCCAATTTTATGGATGGTGTCCCCTATTTAACAACGCCACCCATAAAACCGGGAACAACCTTTAAATATGAATTTCCAATTAGACAATCAGGCACGTATTGGTACCACTCTCATACGATGCTGCAAGAGCAAAGTGGTGTTTTTGGTTCTTTATTAATACATCCTAAAGAGAAGACATTGGAGTATGATCATGATTTGGTTTTGATGTTATCCGATTGGACAAATGAAAATCCGCACAGCGTGATGCGTAATCTAAAGCGTGGCAACGAATGGTATCAAATGAAAAAGGGTACGGCAACACCATTAAATAAAGTAATTGCACGTGGTGCTTTCAAAGCACAACTCGATTTTTGGAGACAACGGATGGGCGGAGCAGATATCGCGGATGTATATTATCCAGCATTCTTGATTAATGGAGAACAATCTATCGAATATCCTAATTTTAAACCAGGGGAAAAAGTGCGTTTACGCATTATAAATGGCTCTGCTTCCTCACAGTTTTGGATGACCTTTGGTGGTCAACCACCTTTATTAGTGTCTGCCGATGGAAATAATGTCATTCCCGTTGAGCACAGCAAGACTTTCATCGCAATTGCCGAAACTTATGATTTTATTATTACGATACCTGAAAATGAAGAGATAGAGTTACGCGCCATGGTGCAAGATGGTTCGGGAACGACCACAGCTTATTTTGGTAAAGGCGAAACACTCCCTGCTGAAGTTATTCCGAAGCCTGATAAAATAAAGATGATGCAGGATATGGCAAAAATGAATATGAAAATGGGCGCACATGCCTTAAAATTCCAACCTAAAAAAGATGAGCGTTTCGAAATGAAGGAGGAATATGGGATGAAAATGGACGACATGCAGATGGATAATATGAAAGGAATGGAGATGAAAGATGGAGAAATGGATATGCCAAAGGATTCTGTGATGACTGATAAAATGGACCACGCCAAAATGGATCAATCCAAAATGGATCATTCTAAGATGGACATGAAGAAAGACACGATGAGAATGGATCACTCCAAGATGGACCATTCGAAAATGGATATAAACAAAGATTCAAAAGAAAATATGGATGAAATGCAGATGGATGGAATGAGCATGTTTTCCGAATACAATTACGATTATCTAAAATCTCCTAAAATAACGTCTTATGATAAAAATCTTCCAGTAAAGGAAATATTATTAAATCTTACCGGAAACATGCAACGCTACATTTGGAGCATGAATGGAGTTCCTTTGAGCGAAGCCGATAATATTGAAATAAAAGGTGGTGAAGTGACCCGAATGACGTTCAATAATTTGACTATGATGCACCACCCAATGCACTTACACGGACACTTTTTTCGAGTCATCAATGAAAATGGAGAGTATTCGCCCTTGAAGCATACGGTTAATGTCGCACCGATGCAACAGGTAACTATAGAATTCAGCGGCAACGACGGCGATGAGTATGGCGATTGGTTTTTTCATTGCCATATTCTCTACCATATGATGAGCGGGATGGCGCGCGTGGTAAGTTATGATACGCCTCGCGACCCGCGAATGGCAGAATATCCGGTTAAAAATTTATTTAAAGAGGCCGATGAATTATATATCTGGTCTACGGCAGATGTCGCATCACATATGGCAACATTTAATTTAGTGGCTTCCAATTTCAGAAATCAGTTTAATATTTCCGCCGAATATGGTTGGAACCAAAATTTAGAAGCAGAAGTAAGCTATGAGCGTTACCTACACGATTATTTCAGGGTGTTTGGTGGTGTCAAATTTGAAAACGAGATAGAAGATAGTATGGATAATATTTCGACCACGGCTGTTGCAGGAATCAGATTTCTAACACCCTATCTATTCAATCTTGATGTACGCATCGATAGTAAGTTACGTCCGCAAATCAGCTTAAGCCGTGAAATACTGATCTTCCCAAGAACCGCCATTTTTGGAAGATATGAATATCAAGCCGATTTTGGCTGGGTGGATACTCTTCCAACAGGAAATAATTATGCTAATGTAGTGGTCTGGAATGCAGGTGTCGAATATTTTTTATCCCGAGACTTTTCCTTGATGGTCAGTTACGACAACCGTTTTGGAGCGGGTGGTGGAATATCGGTGCGATTTTAATAGCTAGTAACAATTTTATATAAACAAGTAATAATTTAAATCAAAATGACAATCAAAATGAGAAATTTAAGAGTAACAACAACAGTGATGGTAATGGCTTTTGTAAGTCTTACGGCAATTTCCTGTAAAGATGGCAAGAAGGAAGATTCAGGCGCAACAATGGGTTCCGAAGTGACTCAAGAGGAAACAGCTACACCTATTGTGGTAAAGGATTCCAAAGCATTAAATCCTGAATCCAATCAAGTTGTAGTAGATTATATGACCCTTAAAGACGCCTTGGTAGAAACCGATGAAAAAGCGGCTGCAGATGCTGGAAAGCAACTTGAAAACACCTTAAAAGGTTTTAATGTAAATAGTTATTCCTCTGAACAACAAAAGGAGTTAAATGAAATTACTGCGTCTTCAATGGAACACGCTGAGCAGATTGGTAAAAGTGATATAGAACAACAACGTGAACATTTCGAAATGTTGACTAAAGATATGATCGCTATGGTCGCGATTACCGGAACAGATAATACATTATATCAACAGTTTTGTCCAATGTACGGCGACGGTGGCGCTTGGTTAAGCATGGAAAAGAACATCAGAAATCCATATTTCGGAAGCAAAATGATGAAATGTGGAGAGGTACAAAAGGAAATAAATTAAAAAGGGACAGATGACTGATTGACGTAAGATATAAGACTATGAAAATATTCCCAAAAGTCGTACGTCATAGGTCTTACCTCCAAAAGTCAAATGCAATATGAGAATAGTAAAAATCATAACATTAATTTTTATTGGTCGTCTTTGTGGGTATAGAGTTTATACCCACAGAGCGAAACCAAACGAGTGCTGTATTTGAAACCGATTTTTTAGTAGTAAATAAAACTCCAGAAAACATAGGAGTCGTATTACAGACGTCTTGCTATGACTGTCATAGTAATAATACAGAATACCCATGGTATAATAAAATTCAACCTATTGCCTGGTTTCTAGAAGACCACATCAAAGAAGGAAAAAAAGAATTGAATTTTAATGAATGGGAGGCGTATTCGGATCGAAGAAAAAGCAGTAAGTTAAAGTCAATTATTAGTCAGATTGAAGATGATGAAATGCCACTTTTATCCTATACGTTAGTGCATCGGGATGCGATTTTATCTCACTCGGAGAAAACTTTGGTTATGGACTATATGAAACAGCTAAGAGATAGCTTATAATAAAGTCTTGATGCAGGAAGAAAAGAATTTTTTTCATTAATTAATTAAAACACGGCCCAAATCAGGCCTAAATAAATTATTATGAAACACATATATCACATACAAGGAATGACCTGTAATGGCTGCAGAAGCCACGTAGAAAAAATACTTTCTGAAGTGGAAGGTGTTTCAAAAGCGGCGGTCGATTTAGAAAAAACAGAAGCGACTATTGAAATGGAATCACATATTCCACTAGAAAACTTTCAAAAGGCATTAAAAGATGATGGTGGGACTTACAGTATCCATCATCCTTCTGATCAATCAGATCTATCTGAATCTAAGACAAACACTTACAGCATAGCGGGAATGACCTGCAATGGTTGTAGAGACCATGTGGAGAAA
>JBBSRC010000026.1:0-42138 GCA_038243395.1 Flavobacteriales bacterium
CGTAAAGCATCTGCAGTAAAAACAGATTCTAACAGACCATTAAAATCATTATCTGATTCCCTAAAAGGAAAACAAGGACGTTTCCGTCAAAACTTATTAGGTAAGCGTGTGGATTATTCAGCACGTTCGGTAATTGTCGTTGGACCAGAATTAAAACTTTTTGAATGCGGATTGCCAAAAGATATGGCAGCAGAGCTTTACAAACCATTTATCATCAGAAAACTGATTGAGCGTGGTATTGTAAAAACTGTAAAATCTGCAAAGAAAATAATAGATAGAAAAGAGCCTGTAGTTTGGGATATTTTAGAGAGTGTTTTAAAGGGACATCCAGTGCTTTTAAACCGTGCTCCTACATTGCACAGACTAGGTATTCAAGCGTTCCAACCTAAATTGATTGAAGGTAAGGCGATCCAGTTGCACCCATTAGTATGTACTGCGTTTAACGCGGATTTTGATGGTGACCAAATGGCTGTGCATTTACCATTAGGCCCTGAGGCTATTTTGGAATCCCAATTATTAATGTTGGCTTCCCATAATATTTTGAATCCTGCCAATGGTTCCCCTGTTACTGTACCTTCTCAAGACATGGTTCTTGGTCTTTATTATATGACTAAGGAACGTAAGTCGACAGATACCGTAAAGGTAAAAGGTGAAGGCTTAATCTTTTATTCTCCTGAAGAAGTTACTATTGCTTATAATGAGAGGAAAGTTGATTTAAATGCTGCTGTCAAAGTAAGAGTAGAGGATTTAAATGACGAAGGACAATTAGTTACTAAGATTATTGAAACTACTGTTGGTCGTGTACTTTTTAATGAAACAGTACCAAGAGCAGCAGGTTATGTGAATCAGGTATTGACCAAAAAATCATTGAGAGATATCATTGGTGTCATCTTAAAGGTAACTTCTGTTCCTGAAACAGCTGATTTCTTGGATTTAATTAAAGATTTAGGATACAAATTTGCTTTCCAAGGTGGCTTGTCGTTTAGTTTAGGTGATATTATTATCCCTGCTGAAAAACAATCCATGATTGAAAGTGCAAATTCTCAAGTTGATGGCATTATGGCCAATTACAACATGGGATTGATTACAAATAACGAACGTTATAACCAAGTTATTGATATCTGGACTTCTACGAATGCTGAATTGACTGAATTGTCAATGAAGCGTATCCGTGAAGATCAACAAGGTTTCAACTCCGTATATATGATGCTTGATTCTGGAGCTCGTGGATCTAAAGAACAGATTCGTCAGTTGACCGGGATGCGTGGATTGATGGCTAAACCTAAAAAATCAAGTGCAGGTGGTGGAGAGATTATTGAAAATCCAATTCTTTCTAACTTTAAGGAAGGTCTTTCGATTTTGGAATACTTTATTTCTACTCACGGTGCTCGTAAAGGTCTTGCAGATACTGCTCTTAAAACGGCCGATGCTGGTTACCTAACACGTCGTTTAGTGGATGTGTCTCAAGATGTTATTATTTACAGTGAAGACTGTGGTACACTGAGAGGTATCGAAGTATCCGCATTGAAGAAAAATGAGGAAGTCATTGAGCGACTTGAGGATAGAGTAGTAGGTAGAACATCGTTAAATGATGTTTATGATCCTTTAACTCAAGAGCTTATTGTAAGTGCTGGAGAGCATATCGGTGATGCTGTTGCAAAACGTATCGAAGGTTCTGCTTTAGATGCCATTGAGGTGCGTTCCGCATTAACGTGTGAAGCGACTCAAGGTATTTGTTCTAAATGTTACGGTCGTAACCTTGCAACCGGTAAAATGGTTCAAAGAGGTGAAGCTGTTGGTGTCGTTGCTGCCCAGTCTATTGGAGAGCCAGGTACACAGTTAACACTTCGTACTTTCCACGTTGGTGGTATTGCAGGTAACATTTCTGAAGAAAATAAATTGATCGTTAAGTTTGACGGTATTGCTGAAATTGAAGATTTAAAAGTCGTAAAGGGAACAGATAACAATGGTGCTGCTGTTGATGTCGTTATTTCACGTACTTCTGAATTCAAATTGGTGGATGCCAAAACTGGAATCACTCTAAGTACTCATAACATTCCTTATGGATCGTTCATCTACTGCAAGCCAGGAGAAAAAGTAAAAAAAGGAGATGTGATTTGTTCATGGGATCCGTATAACGGTGTTATTATTTCTGAGTTTGCCGGTAAGGTATCTTATGAAAACATTGAACAAGGTATAACCTATCAAGTTGAAATCGATGAGCAAACTGGTTTCCAAGAGAAAGTAATTTCAGAATCAAGAAACAAAAAATTGATTCCAACTTTACATATTGAGGATTCTAAAGGAAATGCAATTCGTTCTTACAACTTACCAGTTGGTGCCCACTTGATGATTAACAACGGGGAGAAGATTAATGTTGGTAAAGTCTTGGTAAAAATACCTCGTCGTTCAGCAAAATCTGGAGATATTACGGGTGGTCTTCCACGTGTAACTGAGTTGTTTGAAGCTCGTAACCCTTCTAATCCTGCAGTAGTTAGTGAGATTGACGGTGTGGTTTCTTTCGGAAAAATTAAAAGAGGTAATCGTGAGATTATTATCGAATCGCGTTTAGGTGATGTTAAAAAGTACTTGGTTAAGCTATCCAGTCAAATTCTTGTTCAGGAAAATGATTATGTTAAAGCAGGTATGCCATTATCTGATGGTTCCATCACTCCAAATGATATCTTGAATATTAAAGGACCTTCAGCGGTTCAACAATACTTAGTAAATGAAGTACAAGAAGTATATCGTTTGCAGGGTGTGAAAATCAACGATAAGCATTTTGAGGTTGTTGTAAGACAAATGATGCGTAAAGTGAGAATCATTGATTCTGGGGATACTATTTTCTTAGAAGATCAATTGGCTCATAAATCAGATTTCATCGAAGAAAACGATAAAATCTTTGGAATGAAGGTAATTGAAGATGCTGGAGATTCTAAAACTCTTAAACCAGGACAAATTGTAACGACGCGTCAATTAAGAGATGAAAATTCTGTAGTGAGAAGAGAAGATGGTCAGTTGGCTGTTGCAAGAGATGCACAACCCGCTACTGCGACTCCTATATTACAAGGAATTACAAGAGCTTCATTACAGACGAAATCATTTATTTCGGCGGCATCGTTCCAGGAAACGACTAAAGTACTTAACGAAGCTGCAGTAAGCGCTAAAATTGATTACTTAGAAGGCTTGAAAGAGAATGTTATTGTTGGTCATAGAATTCCAGCAGGAACAGGAGTAAGACGCTATGAGCATATTATCGTTGGTTCTAAAGAAGAGTTCAACCAAATGATGAAAGCTAAAGAAGAGCTTAATTACAATTAATACAAATCCCCGCGCAGGCGGGGATCTATTGAATCAAACGATGTGTTTGCCTTATTTAAAGATTAACAGATACGTCAGCTGATTCAAGATAATAACTTTAAAAAGAGATTTCTGCCTTCGCAGGAATATTACTATGAGCGATAATCAAGAAGAACCAAAACAAGGACAAATTAATATTGAATTGGATGAAAAGATAGCCGAAGGAATTTATTCTAACTTGGCCATAATCAATCATTCGGTATCTGAATTTGTTGTTGATTTTGTCAGCATCATGCCTGGAACTCCAAAAAGCAAAGTGAAGTCACGTATCATCTTGACGCCACAGCATGCCAAACGTTTACTAAAAGCTTTAGGTGAAAATGTAAAGCGTTTTGAAAGTTCTCATGGTGAAATTAAAGATTACGAGCAACCACCAATTCCATTGAATTTTGGACCTACTGGTCAAGCTTAATTGATATTTATTTTCTCGAACAATTTAAAAACCCTCTGAATTAATTTTCAAAGGGTTTTTTTTTAATATTGATTGATCCTATATATTATTTCTGTTAAAATTGGAATAACGATTTGCATGAAAGACTACACTTGATTTCTGAGAGCAAATGAAGCAATAGCTATCGGCAAGGGCTGGGAGTGCAACTAAATAGAAGGAAAAAAGATACCGAATCCTCTAAATAATTCAATATTTATAAAGATTGGTAAGTTGAAAAAAGTGGCACGCAATTCTTCTATAAGATCCGAATAGCACTTATTTGTGTACCACATTGATCGTGATAAAAAAGTTGCATACGATAAGTGACTTGGGTATACGCAATTGTTATGTCTAAAAATTATACAAAGCGAAAGCAAGGTTTGGATTGAATGTTAAAGTGCTCCACATGATAAAATTCTATTCACATCGTGGAAATCAAAAACTTTCTATTGGATAACGGATGTCCAGGTTAACAGATATTTCAATGCGTTCTGGTATAGGATAAAGCTTTTTCACAGCAAATCAACACTGTTCAATAATCTAGTAGCAAATTTGGATAAAACATATAAATAATATCTCAATCATCATATACTCGACCCAGTTCTAATCGCGTAGAGTTCTACATATTTGTCTGATTTATTGACTTTAAATTTTGCTTAAACGGAAAATTATGCCATTTGTCTTGATTATAATGCCTTTCTTGTAATATTGCTATAAATTTTATGATTCAACAATTAATGTTGTGGTTGTTCAATCAATTTAATTACTAATTAAATCGATAATAGACTTTAATACATAGGATATAGACAGATATCCCATAGCTAAGCACTTAAAATCAATTGATTGAAATAAATACTTTCAAGCCTTAAGTAATTTTACTCCAACGTCGAATTCTGGATATTTTTAATCATTCTTCCACAGTGTTATTGATAGAACTAGTTTTTATAATAAAAAAAATTAAAAATATAAGTTACTAACTGACAATTTAAAATCATGAATTTATCCATTAGTCCTAAAAAAGTCTTACGCTATTTATTACTAGTAATATTATTTCTTGTGATATGTAACATCTTGGTGATTTATTTAAAATTATCGAAAGCTGATGGTATATTTAAAAATGTCATTTATTTTTTCGATGTTGACCATGAACGAAATTTACCGACGTTTTACTCTGCTCTAGCGCTTCTTGTAGCTAGTTTTTTACTATTAATAATTTCTATCTTCCAGAAAAATAAGCGACGAGAACGCTTTCAATGGATGGGATTATCTCTCGTTTTTGCATTTCTATCCCTTGACGAAATGACTGTAATTCATGAACAACTTTTTACTCCTATGCAATCGCTTTTTAATACTTCAGGTCTACTATACTACGCTTGGTATATTCCATATGGTGCTATCTTGTTAGTATTAGTGATTATTTATGCCAAATGGTTATTTAAGTTGCCTAAAAGAGTAATGATTCTTTTTATTATTTCTGGTATTATCTTTGTTTCGGGAGCTGTTGGTTTTGAGGCCGTAAGCGGATATTATGATGAGTTGTATGGTCAAGATAATGTTGCTTATTGCGTTTCATATACCCTTGAAGAAACATTTGAAATGTGCGGAGTAGCAATTTTTATTTACGCCCTACTAATATATATGTCTGGTACAATTGAACGTTTCAATATAAAAATAGCGGAATCCTAACAATAGCAACTATAAAATTCCTCTGAGTTTCAAAAGACTCTTGTTTTGCATAAATTGGAACATGGTTGTTGTTTTCTCACAGCAACTAAAAAATCCATTTGATTTAAAATTAAAGGGATTTCAGTTTTATATATTTAGGCTACTTTCTGATTAAGATAAAATTTTAATGCTCCAGAAGGACATTTTTTGACCTGATCAACGATGCTTTGAAATGGCGCACCATCTAAGTCAATCCAGGGGATTACTGAAGTTCTAAAAACATCAGAGAGTTCTCTTGCACAGCGTCCGGAGTTGATGCAAACAGAAGGTTCGTAAGTAATAGTAAGATCATTATTACTAAATTGGTTATTATAAATTTCCATAAGAAGATTAATTTGGGGGTTGATTTTTTTTCAATTCAGAAAAGTGACATGCATCAATTTCTGTATTGAACTATTAAATGTATAAAAGATACGATGAAAAATAGGACAATAATGATGTTATCGGAATGACTAATTTCAAAATCAAAACTTTAAATTCCAACTTCGTATATTGGAATTTGAAATTTTAAAACTTTAAAATTTATTTCTTATTTATATTCCGAAACAAAATGAAATTTAATTGTTGAATACGTTTGCTGGGTCATTTGCAATGAAAATTGGGAGTCTGCTAAAAACACCAATTGATCATGTTTATCCTTGGCCAAATAGCGATGTTTTACTCTTAAAAACTCCCGAAATTCTGCGTTTTTAGCATCGGTCGGTTCTACCCAACACGCTTTATACACATTCAGGTTTTCATAAGTACATTTGGCGCCATATTCATGTTCCAAGCGGTATTGAATAACTTCATACTGTAAAGCGCCAACGGTTCCAATTACTTTACGCCCGTTAAGTTCTAAGGTAAATAATTGGGCAACACCTTCATCCATTAATTGATCAATACCTTTATAAAGTTGTTTTGATTTTAATGGATCTGCATTATTAATATATCTAAAATGTTCAGGTGAAAAACTTGGGATGCCTTTGTAGTTAATATTCTCGCCCTCTGTAAGAGTATCGCCAATCTTAAAATTACCCGTGTCATGGATACCTACAATATCACCAGGGTAGGAGATGTCCACAATTTCTTTTTTTTCAGCAAAAAAGGCGTTTGGACTAGAGAATTTCATTTTTTTATTATTTCTAACATGCAGATAAGGTTTGTTGCGTTCAAACGTGCCGGAAACAATTTTAATAAAGGCCAAACGGTCACGATGATTTGGATCCATATTGGCATGAATTTTAAATACAAACCCCGTAAAATCTGTTTCATTGGGTTGGACCAAACGCTCTTCACTTTGTTTAGGTCTTGGTTTAGGGGCAATTTCCACAAAACAATCTAATAATTCGCGTACTCCAAAATTATTTAAAGCAGATCCAAAGAATACAGGTTGCTGATGCCCGTTTAAATATTCGTCTCTATTAAATGTTGGGTAAATTCCTTCTACAAGTTCTATTTCTTCACGAAGTGTGTTCGCAGCTTTTGTACCGATGAGTTTGTCTATTTCTTCGGATGCTAAATCGGAAATTTCAATGGTGTCTTCAATATTTCTTCGATCGCTGCCACTAAAAAGATTGATGTTCTTTTCCCACAGATTATAAATGCCTTTAAAGTCGTAACCCATCCCAATAGGAAAACTCATGGGAACTACTCTCAAACCAAGTTTTTGTTCAATCTCATCCAACAAATCGAACGCATCTCTTCCTTCGCGATCCAGTTTATTAATAAACACGATCATGGGAATATTTCGCATTCTACAAACTTCTACTAATTTTTCGGTTTGCTCTTCAACACCTTTTGCCACATCCACTACAACAATAACGCTATCTACCGCAGTTAAGGTTCTAAAAGTATCTTCAGCGAAATCCTTGTGCCCAGGAGTATCTAAAATATTTATTTTTATGCCTTCGTACTCAAATGCCAATACCGAAGTCGCCACCGAAATTCCACGCTGGCGTTCGATTTCCATAAAGTCACTGGTCGCTCCTTTTTTAATTTTGTTGCTTTTAACTGCACCAGCTTCTTGAATGGCACCTCCAAATAATAATAGTTTTTCGGTAAGTGTGGTTTTTCCCGCATCGGGATGGGCAATAATACCAAAAGTACGTCGTCTTTCTATTTCTGTTTTAAAACTCATAATCTCTTAAAATGGGTTGCAAAGATACTATTATTGAAGGCATATTTAATAGAAGACCTCAGCCGATTTTTATTTTAGGTTAACATTGGTGCTTTTTATAACTATTGTTGGTATTTTTGTAAGCTATGACTGAAGAAAGAGTAATCCTCGTTAATGAAAAAGACGAGCAAATTGGCTTAATGCCAAAGATGGAGGCGCACGAAAAAGCATTGTTGCACCGGGCCTTTTCTGTGTTTGTTTTTAATGAAAAAAATGAATTGATGTTACAGCAACGAGCAGCACACAAATACCATTCGCCATTGTTATGGGCAAATACATGTTGCAGCCACCAACGCGACGGAGAAACCAATATCGCAGCTGGAAAACGAAGATTGCAGGAGGAGATGGGTTTTGAAACTGCATTGGAAAACACAGTGTCATTTATCTATAAAGCACCTTTTGATAATGGATTAACTGAACACGAATTTGATCATGTTATGATTGGTAACTATGAAGAAGCACCGACTATTAATCCTGACGAAGTGGCCGCCTGGAAATGGATGCCTCTCGAAGATGTGAAAAAGGATATTTTAGAGCGTCCGGAAATTTATACGGAATGGTTTAAAATTATTTTTGATAAATTTTACGAACATATAAATAGAGCATAATTATGATTGTAACCGTTAGTAGAAAAGCGCATTTTAACGCGGCACACCGACTTTTTAGAAAGGATTGGAGTAATGAAAAGAATATGGAAATCTTCGGGAAATGTAGCAACCCTAATTTTCACGGCCATAATTATGAGTTGATCGTCAGTGTAACCGGGCGGATTGACAGAGAAACGGGATTTGTTATGGACATGAAAGTGTTGAAAGATATCATAAAGGAAGAGATTGAAGATTATCTTGATCATAAGAATTTGAATGTTGAAGTTGAAGAATTCAAAAACTTAAACCCAACTGCTGAAAATATTGCTGTTGTTATTTATGATAAAATCAAACCAAAATTAAAGGAATCACTTGATTTAGAAATTACCTTATACGAAACGCCTCGTAATTTCGTAACCTACTCGGGGAATTAAGAAACATCGCTCAAAAACATACAACTTTGAAAAATACTTTATACCCATTAAAATTCCATCCTATCCTAAAAGATAAAATCTGGGGTGGCACAAAACTGAATACTTTATTACATAAAGATTCTCAATTGCCTAATGTGGGCGAGAGTTGGGAAATCAGTGATGTTGACGGTGATACTTCTATGGTGTCGAACGGGAGTTTGGAAAACCAATCCTTAAAACATTTGTTAAGCACCTACAAGGCTGATTTGATTGGCGAAAAGAACTATGAGAAATTCGGGAATAAATTTCCCTTATTGATAAAGTTTATTGATGCTAAGGAGGATTTGTCCATTCAATTGCACCCTAATGATGCACTGGCGGCAAAACGCCATAATTCCTTTGGAAAAACAGAAATGTGGTATGTAATGCAAGCAGATGAGGGTTCTAATTTGATTGTCGATTTTAATCAGAAAATGACTCCTGAACTTTATCTTGAGCATCTCGAAAATAAATCACTTCCAAAAATTCTGAACTTTGATAAGGTAAAAGCTGGAGACACCTATTTTATTGAAGTCGGTCGTGTGCATGCCATTGGAGCAGGCGTATTGCTTGCTGAGATTCAGCAAACCAGCGATATTACTTATCGTATTTACGATTGGGATCGTAAGGATGATTTTGGAAATGAGCGTGAACTTCACACCGATTTGGCCATTGATGCCATAGGTTTTGATATGGATGATAATTTCAGAATTGATTACGAAAAAACGTCTAATCAGTCCAATGAAATGGTAAGTTGTCCTTATTTCACAACCAATTATTTAAAAATTGATCGGGAAATTCATAAAGAAAACACGCATGATTCCTTCGTTATTTATATGTGCGTTGAAGGGGAAGCTATAATTAAATCTGCGGATTATTCTGAAGTGATTAATAAAGGAGAAACTATTTTAGTTCCTGCCGCTTTAAAATCCTACCAAATTTCATCAGAAAGTGCTACGTTATTAGAAGTTTACGTGTAATTAAAATATATACAATCCATTATGAAAGGCATCTTTTAATTGATTACTTTTGTAAAAATTTTAAAAATCAAGAAAATGGCAAATGTTAGAGACCTAAAAAAAGATATTAATTATGTTTTAGGTGATATTATTGAAGCGGCTTATGTTTGGAATTACGCACATGCTGGTAAATACGCTGAAAAAAGTGAAGCAATTGTTGATGAAGCCATCAGTACGTTTGACGATTTAATAGCGAAAGTCAATGACAAAAGTGTTGAGAATAAAAAAGCACACTTTAAAGCTATTAATGATGAATTGGAAACAAAAGGTCATGCGTTGATTGCAAAAATCAATGATTTAGATTAATTTATTTTTTAAAAGATTTGCAAATGTGGTTTTCAATATTATATTTGCAATCTCTTTGCGCCGATGTAGCTCAGCTGGCTAGAGCAGCTGATTTGTAATCAGCAGGTCGTGGGTTCGAGTCCCTCTATCGGCTCAATGAAAGCCTCTCTTTTTTGAGAGGCTTTTTATTTTCAGGTAATTTCTTGTAGATGATTTTTAAACGCAAGGTTAGCAAAGGTTTTGCGCAAAGGGCGCTAAGGAGTGTTCTAAAGACTTGCGAACTTTGAGTTGTTATCTTATGTCTTTGCCGTTAAATCAATTATGATAATTATTAGAGCGCAAAGGTTCCTAAGAACTTATTTTCCATCAATTACAAAGGGTCAAAAATCTTAATTTATAAAGATAAAATCAGTAAAAATCTGTGGCTTCAGAGTTACAAGATTGGAATATTAATTTTGGATTTTTTATAACTATTCCTCTTTATCCTTCTTTTTCAACCACCCGAAAATGCCACCACCTTTCTTTTTCTCTTTCTTTTCAAATTTGCGTTCTTCTTTTTTATTGCCGAAAAGACGTTTGAAAAAGCCATCCGGTTTTGTAGGATCACAATCCAAAGAATTTAATACAGCTTCAGATGGATTTTCAAAAGAAGCATTAGTGATTCTATTATAATTAGGATCAGCATTTAATTTTTGGATGAATTTAGCAAAGATAGGAAGTGCAGAATTTGCCCCCTGTCCCAGTCCCGTAGAGCTAAATCCGATCTGCTGATTGTCATTCCCAACCCAAGTTACCGTTACTAATTTTGGCATGATTCCAACAAACCATCCGTCTTTATTATCTTGGGTTGTTCCTGTTTTTCCGGCAATGGCATTTTTCAGTTGGTAAGTTTAACGTAATCTTGATGCTGTACCTTGATCAACCGTAGCTTTTAAAAATTCGAGCATTACCTGTCGCGTGTCATCACTGTAGGCCATGTCTACTTTTGACTGATCAGGATAAAGATCTTCATAGGCCGCAATAACGTTCCCATCTTTATCTTCTATTTTGGTAATAAAAATTGGATTTGAGGGTTTGCTTCCATTAACGTACGAAGTATAAGCCTTTGCTAATTCTAATACCGTGAGGTTAGAAGAGCCCAAAGCAATTGACGGCACTGCTTCAATATTGCTAATTATCCCCATATTTTGGGCCTGTGAGATGACTTTGTCAATACCAGTTTCATATAGAACCTTTACCGCAATGGTATTAATTGAATTGCTCAATGCGTTTTGAAGGGAGTAGTTTAAATCTTCATCCTCAAATTTTCCAGAATTGGTTGGACGCCAATTATTGACATCGCTATAAGTAATCGCTTTCAGTGGGATGTAGGTACAAGGATCCATGCCATTTTCTAAAGCTGCTGTATAGACAATAGGTTTAAATGTGGAACCTACCTGGCGTTTGCTTTGTACAATATGGTCGAACTGAAAAAAACCATAGTCAATACCGCCTACATACGCTTTTATGGCTCCGTTGGAGGGATCTAAAGACACCAGTCCGGCATTCAGGAATTTGGAGTAATATTCCAAACTATCTAAGGTGGACATTGATTTGACTGAGGTTTTATCCCAAGAGAATAAATCGGTTTGATGTTTTGTTTTTAAGGAGTCTTCAATGGCTTTATCGTCTAAGCCTTGAGCTTTGAATTTCTTATACACTTTTAGGCGTTTTTTTGCAGCTTCAAAGGCAGACTTTCCTTTAAGCCATGGCGCATTTTGTCCGTATGCTTTTTCAAACTGTCGCTGCAAATCCGTCATATGCTCTTTCATGGCGGCTTCTGCGTAGCGTTGCATGGTATTGTCTAAAGTAGTATGAATTTTTAAACCGTCATGGAAAATATCATACATGTCCCCATCCGGTTTTAAATACTTTTTTTGCTTTAGTAAAGTATCTAATTGCTTTTTGATCTGTGCTCTAAAATAGGGCGCTAAACCTTCGTTGGGAGCATAGTTTTGATAGTCAATAATAATGCTATCATTTTCAGCTTTAGTGGCTTCGAGTTCTGAGAGGTAGCCATATTTCTCCATCTGATGGATGACTACGTTTTTTCTGAGATTCGATTTTTCAGGATAACGACGCGGATTGTAACTGGTGTTTGCTTTTAGTGACCCGACCAAAGTAGCTGATTGCACCAATGTTAAATTTTTCGTACGTGAATTGAAAAACTTTTCAGAAGCACTTTCAATGCCATAAGTGTTATCTGGAAAAGGAACGGTGTTCAGATATAATGTAAGAATTTCTTCTTTTGAATAGATTTTTTCTATACGTTTCGCAACGATGCTTTCTTTGATTTTATTGATCACAATTCCAAAAGAACCCTTATGCTGCCGACCGAAGAGGTTTTTGGCCAATTGCAACGTAATGGTACTGCCACCCCCAGAAGATTCATTAGACATCAAGATGCTTTTGAAAAACACCCGAAGTAAACTTTTATTATCTATGCCGTTGTGCTCATAAAATCGTGCATCTTCGGTAGCAACAAGAGCATCAATTAAATGTTGAGGAAAATCAGAATATTTTATAGACTGGCGATCATAAACATAAATTTTTCCAATCAAATCGTTGTTTGCGTCCAAAACCTGTGTGGCCTGACTTTGTTTTAGCCTTGTCAATTGTTCTGAAACTGGAATTTTACCCCAGAAGCCAAATAAAATGCTCCCATAAAAACAAATAAAAAGGGCTAAGAGAATACCTAAGCCTAAGCCTATTCTTTTAGCCCATTTGAAGATTTTTACTTTTTTTACGTTCATTCTATAAAAAATATCTATACAAAATAACGGATATCCTTGATAAGTATTTCACTTATTAAACGAGAATTGCATGCATAATTCCTTAGTAAACCTATTCTTTTTTTCGTTGATTAATTAATTTTTGCAATTCCTTCCCGTATTTGGAAGATTTAATTTCTGGAGTTAAAGATTTATTGATCGTATCTAAATATTTGAAATTAGCATCAGGGATTTCTGAAACTGCCAAATAAGGGGCGATCTCATTATCTTTATTGTTGATAGCAAAATTGATGGTATACAGATATCTTCTGATAACTAAGTTGTTATAAGCTTTAAAACTGGAGTCTATTTGTAATGAATCCTGGCTTTTATGAGCTTCTAAATTATCTTTAATAAGGTCAAGGTTTTTGTCTTTAAACTTGGACATTATCGATTTATACTCCTCTAATTTCTCTTGTTGTTTTGAGCCTGTGATTTTTGCATCCGTAAAGTAATTTTTCAATGTGGTGTGAATTTCTGTAACACCTTGGTCTGCAAAAAAAGGAATCAGACCACTATCTTCTCCTTGTTTGTCAAGTTTAAGATAAAGTAATTCTGGGCCATCTAAATGCGCGTGAAGTTCAAATTGTGAATCGCCAGTGATCTTTAATGAATCTATAGAAACAAGCAAGGTGTCTTGAACCTTTTGAAGATAAACAGTGCCTTTTTTTAAATCTTTTATTGTGCCTTTAAGTGTGAAATTTGACTTGTCTTTCGCACACGAAGAAATAATAAGTAAACAAATGATAACTACGATTCTTTTCATTGAAATTTTAAATTTTTGGTGGGCAAATATCTCATATAATTCCTTTATAAACTAACCTACGGCAACTATTCTCATGAGCTCTGCACATAAAAGCGCACCATAAGTTCCTACCACATAACCAAAGACCGCCAATAGCGCACCAACCGATGCCAATGATGGATGGAATGCTGCAGCTACAACGGGTGCAGAAGCTGCGCCTCCAACGTTTGCCTGACTTCCAACAGCCAAGAAAAAATAGGGCGCTCTAATGAGTTTAGCAACAATGATAAGAAGTACGGCATGAATGGTCATCCATACCAGACCAATTAAAATAAGTCCCGGGTTTTCGAAGATTTTACCCAAATCCATCTTCATCCCAATAGTTGCAACTAAAATGTAAATAAATATACTGCCGATTTTACTAGCACCAGCGCCTTCATAGTTTTTAGCTTTTGTAAAAGATAACAAAATACCTATTAAAGTCGCGATCGAAATCAACCAAAAGAACTGGCTTCCAAACGAAGATAGCGCACTTTTTGGATCACTTACTGCGTCAAAATTATTAGATAAGTAAGTTGAAATAATATCAGCTCCATAATGTGCAATTCCGACAGCAACAAAAGCAAATGCCAAAATCAACATCAAATCTGTTAAAGTTGGAATCCTGACGGTCTTTTCACTAAAGCGCTGTACTTTTTCTTGTAATTCATTGATTGCAGTATTATCGGCTTTGAGCCATTTATCTATTTTTGCACGTTTCCCAATACCTAATAATAGAACAGCCATCCAGATGTTGGCAACCACAATATCTACCAATACCATACCTCCATACAGTTCTTGATTAAAACCATATATTTCCAGCATTGCTGCTTGATTGGCACCGCCACCAATCCAACTTCCGGCCAAAGTAGCCAAACCTCTCCATACGGCGTCAAAACCTGCTCCTCCCACAGTTTCAGGAGAGAATGTGGAGATGATCAAGATCGCAATTGGACCTCCAATAATAATCCCAACGGTTCCTGTAAAAAACATGACCAAAGCTTTCCAACCGAGGTTGAAAACTGCCTTTAAATCGATGCTAATAGTTAATAAAACCAAAGAGGCAGGTAAAAGATAACGACTGGCGATATAATAGGTTTCTGAAATATCGGCGGAAATCAAACCTAGAGAGTTGAAGATCGCAGGAATCATATAACACATCAGAAGCCCTGGAATGTATTTGTAGAACTTTGGCCAAAACCCTTCTTTTTTAGATTCTGTATAAAAAACAAAACCGAGTGCGAGCATCAAAAGGCCGAAAACGATTGCATCGTTCTTAAAAAACACATATTTATTGACTGAGGATGGATTCGTATTTGCGGATACAGGAAGGAATTCAGCATTATTATAAAAACTATTTTCATTGACAGAAATCAAAGTTTCTTCTGAAAAGCGATTTGTAGTATTTAATTTTAAATCGAAGAGTTTTTCCCTTTTCGAAATGGCAATAGGCGTTTCACTTGTATAGCTAACGGTATAGATTGAGCCGCTTGAAGAAAAATCTAAGACGCCTTTTGATAATTTTTTATTTGAGATAACCTGATTTATGATTACCGAAGGATCAACAGTAGAAAGTTTGATCTTAAAACTATTGAAGGTAATGGAATCAATGGTTACAGGGATGTCGAAGTTTTCTGAATAATTCTCGTTGGCTTTATCTACCATCAAGGTTTGAGCATTTGCTGAAATAGTAACACTAATAATTAATCCTAAAAAAATTAAAACTTTACAAAAATGCGTCATGGTTAGTTAGTTTGAACCGCAAAATACTACAAATAATGCTTTGAAAAAAGTGACTTTTTAGTTGTCGCTTTTTGGAGGGTCGATAGGGGCTTGTTTTGGATGACGATTCGCTTTTTTTAGAGCTTGCGCGAGAATATATTCAATTTGGCCGTTGGTACTCCTGAATTCATCGGAGGCCCATTTTTCAATGGCTTTGAACATCTCTTCATCCATGCGAAGTGCAAAGGCTTTCTTTTTAGACATTCGACTATCAGTTTTTATTGAGTTTTATTTTGTTCGCAGTTATGAATTGCTTCACAACGTTCACAAGTAAATCGATTTTAAAATAGTCTAAAGGATTGACCTGATTCTATCATGTCAAATCCTTTAGATATCACTTCATCATCTTACGATTTAATGATTCAAAGTGCCCGCGTTTACAATAGGTGTGGCATCTTTATCACTGCAAAGTATGACCATTAAATTGCTCACCATGGCGGCTTTGCGATCTTCATCCAAGTCGATGATTTGTTTTCGGCTCAGTTGTTCCAAGGCCATTTCAACCATACTTACAGCACCTTCCACAATTTTATGACGTGCTGCAACAATGGCTGTCGCTTGTTGACGTTTTAGCATGGCTGTGGCAATCTCTTGCGCATATGCCAAATAACCAATCCTAGCTTCCAGGACTTCTATACCTGCAATGGCAAGACGCTCCTCGAGTTCTTTTTCTAAGGCTTCGCTTACTTCATTAATACTGGAACGTAAAGTGATATCTTCAGTAAGCCTTCGTCTGCAAAAGTATCATACGGATACATGCTGGCTAACTTTCTTACCGCTGCGTCAGTTTGAACGCGAACAAAGTTTTGAAAATTATCAACTTCAAAGGCGGCTTTATAAGTATTTTGAACACGCCAAACCAAGATAGTGCTGATCATGAGAGGATTTCCCAGTTTATCATTTACTTTGAGGCGTTCACTATCAAAGTTACTCGCCCTTAACGAAATCCTGGTCTTAGTATAAAAAGGATTTATCCAATAGAATCCATTTCTCTTGACTGAGCCTATGTATTTTCCGAATAATAATAGGACTCTGGAATTGTTAGGTTGTACCATTAAAAATCCTGGAGCAAAAAAAATAGCTCCGATAGTAGCGATTACGAATGCCGCATTTTTGGTCATTGAAGTAGCTACGATTCCGCCAAAAAACAGGATAATGACTAAACACAGCATGAAGTAGCCATTGGCCGGGACAATAATTTTTTCTTGTTTCATAAGGTTAAAATTTAAAGTGATATCATTTTGATATCACTAAGGTATGCAGTATTTTATTATTGTGCAAATCGTTTTTGGCACGGAATTTGGAAAGTATCTTATGTAATTAATTATGCTCTACATTACAAAAAAGGAGTAGTTAACCTTTAGAGACGTTAATGTTACATTTTGGTTGGTTAGTTAGTAAAAAGGCATCTCGACATCGGGATGCTTTTTTTATGTTGATATCAGAAATCCTTATATCTTAATAAAAGCGACGATATCTTTTATTAGTTCTTTTGAGATCTTTCTATTGTGGTCATTATAGGATTTCGCATTTTCTTGAGTATCGCCTTCAATAATGAACAATACATGGTTCATCTTTTCAATCAATTTTAATTCTGATCCTTCATTGCCCTTATGGAGTAATTCCGCCTCGGCCGTTTCAACTTGTAAATCTTTCGTACCATTAATAATAAGAACGGGAATTTTTAAATCTTTGATGATCACGGCAGGATCAAATTTCATCCAACTCATCATAAATTTTTGAACGCTCGGGTCAAATATCGAGTTTAATGCAGGTGGGTAGTCAGTCGTAGTTGTTCCTGATCTTAAGATGTCAAATATTCGTTTGGTGTCTTCAGTAAACATCGGTGCTGTTTTTTGAACCTGCTCAATAATTACCGCGTCAATAGATTGACCTGCCCCTGCCAAGGAAATAAAACCATCAACGTTATCTTCAGCAGCGAGCATGCCGATCAAACTTCCCTGGCTGTGACCTATAATGTAAATATTTTTATATTCTTTTTTTGTTTTGAAATACTTAACCACGTCAATGGCGTCAGAAACAAAATCATCAAACTTTATATTTGGATCAATGGTATTCATTTTGATCTGCTTCACAATACGTTTATCATATCTGAATGTGGCAATATCGTTGTTGGCAAGTTGTACAGCCAATTTTTTTAGATTATTGGTTTTTAGGAAATTCTGATTCCCATCTCTGTCTATCGGTCCAGAACCTCCAATAATAATGGCAATGTCATCTGATCCAGATTTCGGCACCATCAAACTTCCGTCAACCCACTTTGAAATGCTAATATTGGTTTCAGAATAAGAAACATCTTGACTAAACGTTAGCGAAAAGAATAGACTAAAAAGCAAAACTAAATTTTTCATTGATTAAATATTTTGGCAAACTAAGATACTATGAGTTATTTACTTTAAATAAATAATGCTTAATTATTAAAAATATGATAGACTTTAAGGAAACGTAGGCGTGAATCTTATGGGCAATTTGTCGTTTGAATGTCGCTTTTTATCGTTAAGTGTTAAATTTTATAACATTTCATCGATTAGAAGTGTGTTTCAACTGATATTTTAAATATAAGTTTTACATTTGGAGTGTACTGAAACTTCGGTTTTAGTGCAATGGATTAATTAATTAATATTTGCATATGTTGTTGACTTAGTGACCCTAGATCTACGCAATATAGTAAACGCAAATTAGGAGAACCGAGGTTGAGGGACCTCGGTTCTTTCTTTTTTATAAAGTCCTGAAAGTTAAATTTATTCTTTCCTTTATTGGTTTCTTTGTTTTAGGAATCTGATGTAACCAAAAATGCTGCATTTCTCCTCTCATAATCAGTAAACTGCCATGTTCTAAATTGAGTTTGTGTTTTTCTTCGTTAATAGTCCGGTGTTTAAAATGGAATGCTCTTGTGGCTCCCAAACTCAGGGAAGCGATGATTGGATTAGTTCCCAAAACCTTTTCATTATCGGCGTGCCAACCATTGCTATCATTGCCATTTCTATATAAATTAAGCAGCACTGTTGTAAATTCATGTTGACAAGTCTTGTCAATATCTCTTTTGATTTGTGAAAGTTCTACAGTGAATTGTTTTGGCGTCATTGTAATGTTCGAATAACGATATGGTTTATCATTGGTAGCAAATAAGGCGGTCAATCGCGGTTGTGGATGAGTCTTACCAAAAATTTTGATCTCATCTTGTTGCCATGGAATGGTGTTCCTAAAATTTTCTAAATATATGTCTGCCTTTTGTAGATCATAAAAATTAGGGATATAAATCAATTCCGCATTAGGGAGCTGAAAATGCCTTTTATCAGCTGAAAATAAGTCCATACTATAAATTTTATCTAAATTAGCACAACTATGAGGAAAAACAAAGTCTTGTTTTTAGTGTTTATAATTTTGGGATTTGCTTTTGCAAAAACTCCAAATTCCCAATTGGCTGAAGGATTTGTATATGCAAAAGACGAGATTCCAGATTTGGATATAGAATTGCGCTATTTTACCGATCATAACTTTGTGGGAATGCCTATTGAAGGCTATAAGTCCAATAGATTAATTCTTACCAAAGAGGCTGCGGAAGCCTTAAAAAAAGTGCAAGAAGATCTTAGAAACCAAAATTTGTGCTTAAAAGTTTTTGATGGTTACAGACCACAACGCGCGGTGGATCACTTCGTCAGATGGGCTAAGGATTTAGGAGATACTATTAATAAGCGGGAGTTTTATCCTGAAGTTGAAAAACAATATTTATTTAGTGAGGGTTATATTGCATCAAAATCTGGACATAGCAGAGGCAGTACTTTAGATTTGAGTATAATTGATGCCAATACCGGCGAACTCCTGGATATGGGCGGGTTTTTTGATTTTTTTGGCGAAAAGTCATGGACGGACGATTCTGATATTACAGAAGTTCAAAAACAGAACCGCGAGCTATTACTGTCCGCAATGGAAAAGCACAATTTTAGAAACTATGAAAAAGAATGGTGGCATTATACCTTAAGATGGGAACCGTTTCCCGATACCTATTTTGACTTTTTGGTAGAATAGATCATTTTTTAATGCGGCTTATGACTATCGGTGTTTGATAAAATTGTTCGATTTTAAAAGGCTCTCATTCTATAATAGCTTTAATCATAGTGTCGTAAATCGATCTCATAACTACTCAAAATTATATCTTTAACCTTTGTATAACAGCCCTTATTCTTTTGCTTCCTCCTCAGGTTTATATCCCAATAAATCGTCAATCGTTTTTGCTGTTACTGAATGATAATTTGGTCGTGCTTTCATATAAACTTTAAGTGCATCCTCCATTCTATCGTTTCTTTTAAAAGCCTTAAAGAGGGTTTCTACATACCAACGACGGCCAACGTGAGTTAAAAATTCTTCAATTTTGGCATCCACATTTTTCCCGTGATAATCATGATTTAATGCTTGTTCATACCAAACCATTTGAATATAAGAATTTGAAGAATTGGTCAAGTTTAAAGTGTTGTCTAATTCTTTCATCTGGTCAGCAGTCATTTCCTTCGGGAAATTGCGAACGAAATGTACCCATTCTTGAGGTGTCCAATCCTTGGTTAAATCTTTGTCAATTTTTCCATTGGTAATGAATTTTTGAAGGGTCTGCTCTACATTTTTAAATTTGTCAGAATTGATGATTGCTTGGTTTTTAGGAATTCCTGGTTGGTTGATCCATTCGTCAGTATTAAAGCTTAGGTTGTTTTTTTGCAAAAGATTCGTGTTGAGGTAAGTCACAAATTTATTGGTGGTCATGGTTGAAAAGGCGTGCTCCTTAAAATAGGTTCTCAAAAAAGCATCTAATTTTTCACGGCCAACTGTTTCTTCCAAAGTTCTTAAAAAGAGGTAGCCTTTATCATAGGCGATACTGTTCATCCCATCATCTGGATTTCTGCCTTTTAAATCGAGTCTAAGCTTGGTGTCATTAGGTGCGTCTTTTAAGCTTTCTAATTCGTCGTCCAAATCTTGTCTGCTGATTAAAGCTAGCATATCTGCACGTTCTTTCCCATAAACAGCTTCCATGATGCGCATTTCACAATAAACAGTAAAACCTTCGTTAAGCCAAAAGTCGTTCCAAGTGGCATTGGTCACTAAATTTCCAGACCAAGAATGTGCTAGTTCATGCGCCACTAAGGATACTAAGCTTTTATCTCCTGCGATAACCGTAGGCGTGGCAAAAGTAAGTCTCGGGTTTTCCATACCACCAAATGGGAAGCTTGGAGGGAGCACAATAACATCAAATTGTCCCCACGCATAGGGTCCGTAAAGTTGCTCTGCCGCTGAAACCATTTTTTCCATATCTGAAAACTCATCGTGAACTTTCTTTAACATTGATTTTTCGGCATACACTCCCGTGCGTTCACTGATGGCTTTGTAGCTGAAATCTCCAACTGCCAAAGCAATCAGGTAGGCCGGTATGGCTTGTGCCATTCTAAAATGATACGAACCGTTTTCAATTTTTTCCTTAGGATTCTCTGCGCTCATGACCGCCATTAAGCCTTTAGGAACTTGTACGCTAGCCTCATAAGTTATGCGTATTTGTGGACTATCTTGAATAGGAATCCAAGACCTTGTCAGGATAGCTTGTCCTTGGGTAAATAGAAAAGGATGTTTTTTATCAGACGTTTGTTGCGGTTTTAACCATTGTAAAGCTTCAGAATCTTTAGTTGTTTTGTAGACTACGGTAATTTGTTTGGTGTCTTTATTGATCGTGATGGTTAGCGGCCGACCTAATTGTTTGTCATTAGCACCCAATGAAAACTCGGTTTCTTTACCATCTGCAAAAACGGATTCAATATTTAAGAATTTAGAATCTAAAATAATTTGTGAGCTTTTATTGTTTTCAATATCATAGGTCGCTTTTCCGCTGATAATTTCGTTCTCAAAATCAACTTTAATATCTAAGTTCAAATGCTTGATAAAGGCATTGTTTGGTTTGGCATAAGAATGTGGCTCTTCTACATAACTATATACAATTACTTTTTCTTCTTTAGGTTGTGCACAACTTGTCATGATAAATAGAAGTAGGTAAATTAAAGCTTTGGGAGTGTTCATGTGAATTATTTACAGTTAGTGTTCATGTGAATTATTTATAGTTAAGGTATCGAAGATAATATTTTAATAGATAAAATTAAAGCGGCAAGTACCAATAGGCCCAATATATCAATCCAAATTGCATTGGGATGCGCAAGATCAAGATCCACTGCGGAATCCCAGCGCCTGCTTTTTTGCTAGAAAGCATATAGAAATGTACCAACAGAAATACAGTCAACATCGCAATAATAGTGAAGATGGCCATATTTTTTGTTGATGGAAAACACACGGCAACACCAAGCATAATTTCTGCTACGCCGCTCAGGATTACCAGCATTTTATGATTTGGCAAATATCTCGGCATGATGCGCAAATAGGTTTTTGGTTTAATGAAATGCATCATTCCTGCAAAAATGTAGATTGCTGCCATTAAATAAAGGTGCCAAGGGTAAATCATAAGCTTTAGTCTTTATAGACGTGGTAGGTTAATCCAATGCCATAGTTATTAAATCCTGATTGAAGCAATGTCGATTGAAAGTTGCTTCCTTTTTCAAATCTTGTCCATTCATTACCATTAATGAAAACACGTTTGACGTAGGTTCTGTTTTGTGGAATTTTATCCGTAAAGGGAAGAAGTGGTCTAAAATTGGTTGGAATTTTTATCATGCTTCCATCGTTAGATTTAATTTCTTTGTATTTTTTGTTCGACAGTAGTTTGCCTTTATCATCGGTATATCCTAAAACTTGTAAGGATACAAAAACACCCGATTGCGGAATAAAAACATCTTCCTCCGAAACATCTAAAATAAAGTTGTCACCATCCATTTCCCTAGCTCTAAAAACAATCGTACGATAAACTATTTCTTTTCCAGGATTACCGTTTTGGCTGTTGTAAAATTTCACTTTAAATAATGTCGAAAAGGGCTTTTTATCAGCATTGGAACGCTTGCGCTTGTCCCAATCCTTGGATTCTAAGGTAATGGGAAAGTGTACTTTGGTTATTTTTTTTAAGGCTGCATCTGGATTACTGAAATAAACGGCAATTTCGGATTCTATGGTAGGCAACCAACAGTGGTAATAATCATCATCTAAATAAGGTTTAATATTTTCTTCCTTGAATTTTCGATCGATTTTTGCCGTAATCAACACTTCGTCCAATGCATTGGTTTCGGTGTCCATTAGAAGGATGGTGGGCAAGTTGATGGTGGCGATTTGAAAATCTTTATAACCTAAGGCCGAAATATAGAGCGTGTCAATATCTGGATATAGCTTTTTTGTGAAAATAAATTCGCCTTCATCATTGGCAAATAAACCATTGCCGTTATTAAAAGAAACGGTGGCATAGGACACAGGATAACTGGTTTGTGCATCTTTTATTTTGGTTTGCCCAATGGTTATGTTTACAAAAAACAGTACAGCATAAATGGGGGCACACTTATAAATCATAGGGGTTTTGGTCTTTTATCCTACTGCATGTATTTTAAAAACTGCATAAATTTGCATCCTTAAATTGAATGTCGCAATTCTCTTGGAGCTTCATATTAATATACAAGACTCTAAATATACATTTATTAATAAAAAAGCCCTAATAAACTTAGGACGATATAGGTAAGATCGTTTAATCCATGATTGAGGTGCCATTTTGTATTTTAATGCCAAGCGTTATTGTTCACTATAATATTATAGTAATGCGTAAGGCACAAACTACAAAACGAAATGGAAAATGAAGAGGTATCTTAATTGGATACAAATTTTAAACCAGCAATAGAAAGAATAAGAGTTACCAAAAAGAAAACGCGCCAGAAGTCGGCAGATTCTTTGAATATAAAAATACCGACTAAAACGGTTCCGATGGCTCCGATACCCGTCCAAACAGCATAGGCAGTTCCAATAGGCAGAGTTTCTGTGGCTTTAATTAAAAGCAACATACTAATTGCTAAACAGGCCAAAAAGCCAACATACCACCATATCACAGCATTTCCAGTAGCATATTTTGCTTTTCCTAAACAAGCGGCAAACCCAACTTCAAATAAGCCACCAATTATTAATATAATCCAGTTCATAAATTGAAGATTTTAACTTTTATATTTTTATTGGTATTAAATTGGTTAAGATATTCACATTAAACTCTTTCACTTTAGCTACGAAGAATTGTGACACGCATTTCATGAATTTTCACAGATTCGCTCTTAACTTAAAATAGGTAAATAAATTATTCTCTTGAAATTTTTCGAATGCAACAAGCTTTCAGTCTGTTTAAAAAAACAATCGCACTTAAGTAAATTGATGTTCGTTACTTGGAAAAACAAGTTCCATTCCAACATTGCACCTCCGAGTCTCGGCGAGAAACTTCAGGCTTCCAACTATCGGTTACGAGCTCTCATCTAATACCACCGTTTTTTGTTACTCTTTGAACCCTGTCCTTTACGTCCTTTTTTATGCTTGCTTCCTGTTTTTTGAGACGTATGAATTATAGGTTTTGCCATCGGATCCAGTGGAAAAGGATGGTTATCCTCCACAGGGATTTGGATATTGATGAGTTGTTGAATGGTTTTAATATAAACTTTTTCATCCGCAGAACAGAACGAGTAGGAATTGCCAAAATGACCAGCACGTCCAGTTCTCCCGATGCGGTGTACGTAAGTTTCTGGCACGTGTGGCATATCAAAATTAACCACGGCATCCAGCTCATTAATATCAATACCTCTTGCAGCAACATCAGTAGCAATAAGGATATTGGCATCGCCGTGCTTGAATTTATTTAAAGCAGATTGTCTGTCAGTTTGTGTTTTATCGCCGTGAAAGCTCTCAACCTTAAAACCATTTTTGATCAAGGTTTGCTCAAGTTTTTCAACGCCAAATTTAGTCCGTCTAAAAATCAGAATATTCCCTTCAATAGTATTACGCAAAAGATGAAGACATAATTCAATCTTATCCTGTTTTGGAACATAATACAATACCTGACTTACGTTTTTAGCGACTGATGAGGTTGGAGTCACTTCAACGCGCTCCGGGTATTTTAAAATAGAGCTTGCTAATTGCTCAACTTTAAAAGGCATCGTAGCTGAAAATAATAGCGTTTGCTTATTTTCTGGACACAAACGAACAATTTTAGTGACTTCATCAATAAAGCCCATATCTAACATCAAATCGGCTTCATCTAATACCAGAGTTTCTATATAATCTAAATTGATTTCATCTTGTTTATGCAAATCGAGCAGACGTCCTGGAGTGGCAATGACAATATCCACGCCCTTTTTAAGAAGATCAATTTGGGGCTCGATTGAGGCGCCTCCAAAAATTACCATGGTTCTCAAATTGGTATGCTTGCTGTAAGTTTTAAAATTCTGGGAAATCTGAATGGCCAATTCTCTAGTAGGACTGATAATCAAAGCTCTGATTTTTTTTCCTTTTTTTGTTGCGTCCTGCTTATCAAAAAGAAGTTGCAGAATGGGAAGTGCAAATGCTGCGGTTTTACCTGTACCCGTTTGAGCAGAAGCAATCACATCTTTTTTGGCCAATATCAATGGGATGGTTTGTTCTTGTATTAAAGTAGGAGTGTCGTAACCAGATTCAGCGACGGCTTTTAAAATAGGTTTAATCAGTTGTAAGTCCTTAAATGACATTTATAATTATTTTATACAAAGATACTAGAAAATATTGTCCGAATTTGAAGATAAGCCTTTAATCAATAGCATTTTTGGTCACAAATACACGCCAACCAATTATCGCTATTTGAGTTTTTGTAGCTTTTGAAAGGTCAAGTTGTTGTTTTGAATAGCTAGGGAGAAGTGCTTTGTTGACCTTCGCTAAAAATTTAAAAAAGCTTTTCTTCATAGTTAAATTCTTGTGGAGTTGATGCTTTTAAGGGGTAACGCTAACAAAGATAGAAATTTAACTTCTGAAAATTATTAAAATGAATTGTCTTTGATTTTACTAAGGCCAAAACCCATATTAGAACTGAATTTTACTTCGTTTTTTCATTTAAATAATCGGGCCAATAATAGCGATGGTAATTTTACAAGTGCGATCACAAGTGTTGCTTTTAAAATGTGCATATTTAGTTTGGAATTCTGATTTTTTTTAATGTAAGTGTTTTACAAGTGATGCTCCTATGTTTCAATTAATTCTAATGAATTTGACTTCAATTTAAATCTAAATCTAAAGTATTGCTTGTTAGTACCTCAAGTGTTAACCTCTTTTAGCAGAGATGACTTTCTGTAAGATTACAGATATCGTTCAGTTATAAAATGTTAGAAATGAAAAGATCTTTTGGACTGATTCCATATTACGAAGCCAGGTTTTATCGCATAACTTAAGATTTATTTATTTCCATCTTCATGGAAATCCTTTTATTCTGTTTTTTTAAGCATCAAAAATTATTGTCTTATTTCAAGTAAAATTAAAACTACCTGCGAATGAGTTAGTTATGTATCTTTATTGAAAAGCTAAACCTATGAAACACATCTTTACATTATTTCTTTTTATCTGCATTCCTAATTTGGTGCTTAGTCAGGTCGTTATTAATGAACTTGACTGCGATACGCAGAGCATTGACGATAAGGAGTTTGTTGAACTTCTTTCGGAATCGCCTAATTTTCCTTTGGATGGCTATGTGCTAGTGTTTTTTAACGGATCAGCTTCTGGAGGAAACAGAAGTTACATGGCATTGGATTTAGATGGGTATGAAACTGATATTAATGGATTGTTGCTTATTGGCAGCACTTTTGTTGTACCTACGCCTCAATATGTGATTCCTATTAATGTCATTCAAAATGGAGAAGATGCAGTTGCTATCTACAAAGCAGACGACTTGGATTTTCCAGAAAACACCTTGGCTTATGTTGATAATACTCTAATAGATGTTTTGATCTATGGTACTAGCGATCCCGATGCTATCGGTTTGTTGGATATATTCAGGGTATTTGATCCCAACATTCAACAGATCGATGAGGGGCCTAGAGATAATTCAAATTCCATTCAACGTTTTGTGGATGAGGATGGGGTGGTCTCTTATGTGGCAACAACACCTACTCCTAGACAGTTAAATGATGGGTCTGGAATTGAACTTAATGGTGTTTTTATCAATATTTCAGAAAAACAATATAATGAAGGCGACAGTTTTGATATCACATTTAATACCGAAAAGAGAGTCACAGAAGATTTGACATTTGTTCTAAGTTTAGATAATTATGGCTTTAATGCTTCTGACTTTACTGGTAATACATTATTAACAATTCCGCAAGGAGATAATACAGTAACGACTACCATTTCTATAATTAATGATGAAGACGATGAAGGTGACGAGGTTATGAAAGTTACTGTATCAGATTTGCCACCAACATTTTTGGTTCTGAATAATCATTTAAAAATAAGAGTTATAGATGATGATTTCACAATTGCACCGTTTGGAACACCGCTCAAACCTACCTACGGGATCGTTAAAAGTACAGAGCCCATTAATTATTATCACAGTTTAAATAATTTGACAGATACGAAATTAAGACAGGCCATCCAGGACATTATTGCCGAAGAAGGTGTCGTTAAGGCACAAACCTATGCTGAAATGACTGAAATTTTGAAAGTAGCCGATCAAAATCCCGAACACAGCAATCAAGTCTGGTTGGTTTATTCTGAAGTTGGTCGTTCTAAATTAGATTTTCAAAACTCTTCGGATAGTTTTAAGAAATGGAATAGAGAGCATACCTATCCTAGAAGAAGAGCAGGATATTATAGTATTAAATTAGATGAGGTCCTCGATGGGAAAGATGTTTTCTGGAATACCAATGCAGATTCCCTTCGGCATGGTAATAGCGATGCACATGCGCTTCGAGCAGCAGATTCACGTGAAAACACCAGCAGAGGCAAGAAACATTACGGACAGTACAAAGGACCAGCTGGAACTTCAGGTAAATTTAGAGGCGATGTGGCACGAGGTGTATTCTATTTAGCGGTACGCTATAATGGCCTTGAAATTGTGGATGGATTCCCAGAAGATACGCAAGGAGAGCTCGGAGATTTGGCAACTTTATTGGAGTGGCACCGAAATGATCCACCGGATGATTTTGAAAGGAACCGAAATAATATCATCTATACTTGGCAAATCAATAGAAATCCGTTTATTGACCACCCTGAGTTGATCGAATATATCTGGGGGAATAAAGTAGGTCAAGTCTGGAATCAGGCTCTAAGTTTTGATGATGCGAATACAATGGGCGTTAAAATTTATCCAAATCCAACACGTGATCGGATTTCTATTTCAGGGATAAAGAGTGCTACCAAATTGGAGCTATTTACCATGGATGGACGTAAAGTGATGGTGCAGCTGTTTAATAAAGATCGAACATTTAACCTTTCTTCAGATTTAGGATTAGCAAACGGAATTTATGCGTTGCGATTAGAATATGAAGGACAAACCATTACGAAGAAAATTGTGGTCGAATAGGAATCTGCTTATTAAAAGTAAAAATGCCTACATTATTTGAAGTGATCGATTATTCCGTTTTTACCTTACAACGGTCCTGAATTTGAGTTTAAGCCATCCGAGATTCATACAAAGCTCCAAACTAAAAAACAAAGAACTATAAAATGGGTTTAATTGAGATCGGTTTTTATAAATTTATGGAGTTTTGCGTCGCTTATCTTTGTTGGTAAACGTTTTTTATTCCGAAGTTGTTATAATGAAAACCTAATATTAAATAATACCTGAGTTGGTCTTAAATTAAAATTCGTTTCAATGTAGCTAAAATTATCAATATTCACAGTTCTGTAATTATTGGTGTCAAAAATGTTTTTCCATTGTAATTCAAAATCTATATTTTTCTTATTCCACGTATAACGATAGACTATATCTGCAAATAGATTTTTTGCGTTTTCTGAGAATACATTGTTTTTGATATATTCTGTTTTTAAAGCAATGTATTGATTTTCATTTGGATAGATATTTATATTAAACCTGTGAAATTGTTGTGTAATGGTTTGATTGTTTTGTCCTTGAATTTCATTGTTTGAAAATTGGAAAACGGATTCCAATTCTGTGTTTAACCAATCGGTAATGTCTGTACCTATTTTGCCATTTAAACGCCAATTGGAATTAGATATATCTGTGATTTCTGCGTTTAAAATTTGTTGGAAATCTAGTAAACTATAATTTACCCTTAAAGTAAGGTTAGTATTAAAGTCACTAAAATATTTACTGATTCTGGTCATGAAGTTATGACTGTATCGGTTGTTTCCTTGTTCAATAGCCTGTAGATCAATAGCCCCGTTTTCTAAAATTTGATTATTATAAAGCAAGTTATTTTCGGAAATAGTATGACTATAATTTAAATTGAAAAACAAAGATTTTATCGGATTTCTATAGCCTAAAGATGCAGAATAGCTAATGTTTTGTATTTCTGGTAAAGGTGCTTCTATACGCTTTATGCTTCTGTAATTTTGCAAAATGTAATTATAATGTACTTGGTTTATTGTACCAAATTGTTGGCTCATTTTTGCTGATGTTCCAATTCGCCAAAAGGCGGTGAAATCGTAATTTAACGATAAGCGAGGTTCAAAAGTTATACGATCTAAATCTTGTTTTTTTTGTAAAGGTTTATCTTCCAATTGGTAGTTATATAAATTCACTGGTGTTGTTAATGACATACGCCATTTGCCTTTTTTGTATTGAGTGTTTAAATTGAAATAGACCTTTGAACGTGTCCAGTCTAAATTATTTTCGAATTCATTATTTCGAAGCGCATTGGATGACGTTAACATAGCACTTTCTAAATTCTGTTTTTCATATAGAATACCCAGTTTGGGGCTAAAACTAAATTGTTTCCAGCCTTTTGTAAAACCTAATGAATTGTTGGTGTAAAATGTTTGTAAGTCTACATTCTGTGTTACTCGGTCATATGCATTACTGTCATTAAGTAAATCGTTAAATTGACCAGGATTAATAATTAAAGATTGTGGTATTTTATTAAAACTTATATAAGAGTTCAACGTTGCAATTTGTTTTCCCAATGAAAAAAATGATTTAAGGTCATTAGATAATTTAAAAAAACGATTGCTTAAATTTTGATTGATATTCTCAGTATTCAATTGAATATTACCGCTCTGACTGTCCCAAAACCTTTGGAATTGTAAGCTGTTTTTAAGGAAATTTTTATCTGTGTTTTTTTGGAGCGTTAAGTTAGTCTCTAAAGTATTTACATGAAGCTGATTGTATTTGTTTTCAAATAGAGAAATGGTATCATTTGCAATAAAAAACTGCGTATCGGTATAACCGTTCTCTTGCTGATAATCATTAAGATACGATAGGTTTAATCGCAGCTCATAATCGTTTTTTAATTTATACAAATAGTTTGTAGTCAGTAAGTGGATGTTATTGTCTAGCCAACGTTCTTCCGAAAAATCTGGTACTTCTAACTGCTGAATAACTAACCAATCTTGTTTTTCATCATTGCGTTCAAACTGATCTAAAAGCTCATCAATAGTCAATGTTTTTAGTTGTGCTGCTACATTTTCGCCAGTATTGTTTGTTTGATAAGAGGTTAACATTTGTTGTTTTTTAGAAAACAACATAGGTGTTAAATTAACATCCCAAAGCATAGGGCTTAAACCGGCACCAATTTCCGCTTGCCCTGTAAACGTGTAACTGTTTTTGAGCTTAATATTTATGGCTGCCTGTTCTGAATATACTAAACTATCCAGTAGTTTTATGGGTTGATGATTCTCCAAAACTTGAACTCTTAAAACTTCCTTATGTGGCAAGTTGCGGTTAGCAAGGTTGTATTTACCTTCTAATAAATCTAAACCTTCAATATAATATTTGTTAATTGGTTTGCCCTGATACACTATTCTGCCATCAGATAGCACTTCAATTCCTGGCATGTTTTTAAGCACATCAGCTATGGTTCTATCTTGCTTTTTTGAAAAGGCATTTACCGAATAGCTAATCGTATCTCCTCTCCGGGTTATTGGATTACTTTTTAAGACAACTTCTTTTAATTCTGTAACTTCTTCGGTTAGAATATAATTTTTAGTCTGTGTTGTGTTATCAATAATTGCTGCAACAGCCGTATAACCCATTGATCTAATATTAAGCTTTAATTCATTTGCGTTACTTTTTAATGAAATTGAAAATTCACCATTTTTATCAGAAATAGCATAGTTTAATAGGTTGTTAACATTTAATTCTGTTATGGTCACGCTTGCACCAGAAATCGGGTTTCCCTTTTCAGTTTTTAAGGAACCATTAATGCTGGTTTGTGAAAAACTATTGGAAAGTATCACTAAAAATAAGGTCACAGCAAAAAATAATTGTTTCATTTATTGTTTAGTAACTTATTTCAATTTCATTATTCCTTGATTTTTGAACTCTCTTTTGTGTTTCTCTTGAAGCGCCTCCATCTATTTCAATGCCCCTATGGCTCAATTGTGCAATAAAGTTTTTCTTGAATGACTTGTAGGAGGTATAAAATTCTTTTTTTGAAACTTTTATGCCTTTGTTCTTCTCAAAATCGAAATTCTTTTTTGTTTTCGTAAAAGACTCTAGTTCAAATGAATACTGTTTCTTGACATCCTCAATTTTTACTATAAGACCAGGAAGCCCCTTAAATTTGTATGGACCGTCACTAATAGGTATTTCACTAGTGAACCAAGCATTATATTCCCTGCCAGCAAAAACAGTCTTGGCTAAAGTGCAGTTATAACCACTTATTTCTTGCTTTGTGTTTGTGATTTCCCAATTTAATTTTTCTTCATCTTTATATATAAATTTGTCAGAAAAATAAGAGTCAAAAACTAGCGTTTCTTCATTGGTTTTCAGTATTCTAAAGTTGAAACGTGACCGTTTTTTTTGTGCTATCATCATTGATATAGCAAGAGAAACATCTTTGTTTGTGCCTAAAACTTTTTTTAGAGAATCGTTGTATTTACCATTTACACTTTCAAAAAGTGAATATTTTTCACCTATTAATAACTCCATTTTTTCATTTTGCTTACTAGTTAAATCGGTAGAATCTTGTTGATATTCAAAATTATAAACAGCACTGAAGTTTGATGTATCCCTTAGTAGTTCTTGGGAATACAAATGTGGATTGACATAAAACATAATTGCAAATATTATCAATGTTTTTTTCATGATTTTTTTTATTATTAAAGTTAAAAAGCAATTACCAAGAATTTTGTAGATGAATAGGCTCAAGAACAATTTCAAAGAATGAATTATTTTATACTGTCAGATTGAGCGCAGTTGAAATCCTTAATGGGTTCATAATTGATTTCTCGCATCTGCTCGATAAGATATTTTTTAAATTTCAGTTATTCCTTTTTTAACTTAATAAGGATCACTCCATTTTTACCTTTTTCTCCATATTTTTTGTGGCAGATTCATCTTTTAAAACATCGATAGACTCAATCGTATTTGGATTAATGGCTTCCATCTGATCTTTTGTCATTTCTTTACCGTCGATAATATATAAAACTGAATTAATATCATTTTTTTCAGCTTTCTCTTTTTTCAATGTCATAACGATTACCCCATCTTTGCCCTTTTCGCCATACTTTTTTATCGTATTTTCATCTTTTAAAACGGAAATAGATTGGATGCTGTTTGGATCAATGTTTTCCATCTCCTCTTTTGTGATTTCTTTGCCATCAGCAATGATTAATGCTTTGATGACACCATTGTTGATAAGTTTTGTTTTGCCAGAAGTTACCTGAACAGAAGTCGGTTTAAAATCCTCCACCGTCAATTCATCATCCGAACTTTGATCGGACGTTGAACTTTTTTGTTTCATATTAATGGCGTTGGTCGATGGGGTCAATGTAATTTCTATGGGCCTGATAGGTTCTGAGAGTTTCCTATAATGAACTTTCTGTCCTTGAAATTCATTTTTTATTTTTATAGTGGTAATCTCATTTTTTGAATTGCGCTTCACATTTATGAAAATGATAGTGACGCCTCTCTCCGCAAGTTTATTTTCAATGAGATTCAATTCGTTGTCTTTGGAGTCTTTGGTTACTACAAATTTTAACATATTTTGTTGATCTGCAAAAAGAGTTTCTGAAACCTGATCAGTTGTTTTTGCAATAATTTCAGTGTTAAATGTTATGGCAAAAATGACCAATAACGGAACGATAATAGTGTACTTCCAAGAGCTCATAAGGTTTGATTTTGATTTGTGTAACATAACGATTCGTTTTTTTACCTGTCCGAATGAATTGAATAGCATAATTTGCTTTCCAGATATCTTAAGGCGGATTGTTGAATTATAAAAAGTATTGATGAGTGTAAGGTTTTGTTGAGGCAAACTGGTTTTAAGCAACAATTTTTGATAGCGTTCTTCACAATTTGTTTGTTTTTGGGTATCACGATCAGCAATAAACTCTAGATTTTGTTTGAGCGCTTTACTGTACAACCATATAAACGGATTAAACCAAAACAAGGCAGTAATAAGATCCATGAAAAGTACATCCATACTATGCATCTGTTTGGCGTGGACTTTTTCATGTTGTAGAATGAGTTCGAGTTCGTTCTGATTAAATTGACTCGGGTTATAAACAATCCAATTAAAAAATGAAAAAGGTGTCGTACTTTGTGAGGTTTCTACATAAGTGTATTGTCCGATTTTTTTCTTACCATTCTTTTTGATAAGTGTTACTAAAGAAATGAGATGGATTGTTAATCTCCCCAAAAACAAACTCGCTCCAATACCATAAACCCAAATAAGCAAGGTGTTAATATCAAAGACTTCAAGAACATTTTGAGCGGTTGTGTCAATCATTGTCAATCCATCTAAAGACATTGGAGTGACTTCTACATAAATAGGGATTACCAGCATTGGAAGTAGAACAGCGGTAACTAATCCAACTATTAAAAACCATCGGTTAGAATCAAAGAAGGTTTCACGTTGCAGAAAAATGATATAGCACACATAAAATATGACCATTAGAGCACTAGCTTTCAAAAAATAGTCCATAATCAGTGGGGTTTGGTTGTTTTAGAATCGGCTTCTTCAGAGTTTTTGGACTCAATTAAGGCAATGATATCTTTTAGCTCTTCAATACTTATTTTTTCTTCCTTTGCAAAAAAAGACACCACATTCTTATAAGAATTATTAAAATAATTTTCAATGGCCGTACTCATAAATCTTTTTTTATAAGCATCCTTATTTACAATAGGGAAGTACTGATGCGTTTTACCATAAGCTTGATAACTGACATAACCTTTTTCTTCCAAGTTTCGAACAATGGTAGACAAAGTGTTGTAATGTGGTTGGTCTTCGGTAATTTCAGCAAGTATATCTTTCACGAAAGCTTTTTCAAGTTTCCAGATGATGTGCATAATTTCTTCTTCTTTATTAGTGAGCTTTTGCATAGACCGTCAGTTTTATGAATTTATTTAATGGGAAATATATTTATAAATTCAAATATAATTATTTATGTAGTTGTATAACTATTTTTGTAGTTAATTAACGTGATTTTTAGTTTTCATTTTATTCAGATAAATAGGATAACATAAATAGTGGTAAAATTTAGCATTCCAATTCGCCATAATAACATCTTGATCTTAAATTTCATGAAATTCATAAACTTCAATGCTTTTGGCGTACTTCTAAAATAGTATCTTCGCAAATAAAATATATTTCATGAGTTTAGTTTGGGTAATTTTAGGTTTAATACTATTGGTTGTAGGTGGTGAATTTTTAGTACGTTCATCGGTAGCCATGTCTTTAAAATTTAATATCTCCAAACTGGTTATTGCGATGACGGTCGTCTCATTTTCCACATCTGCCCCTGAGTTGTTAGTGAGTTTGCAGGCAGCTCTAAAAGGGTTTTCTGATATTGCCTTAGGAAATGTTATAGGGTCCAATATTGCCAATATTGGATTGGTTTTGGGTATTACAGCGATTATCTCCCCATTGACCATTAACAAGAATCTGTACAAACTCGATTGGCTAATGATGATGTTGCTGTCTGTGGTATTGTATTTTCTTTTACAAAGTGGTAATGTTTTGGACAGGTGGGAAGGTGCTGCCTTGATGCTTTCTCTTATCATATTTCTTATTGTAATAATTAAACGATCTAGAAAGGCATCTAAAGTCGATGTTGAAGATGTTGATAAAACCCTTAAAGTTACGTCAGGATTTAAAATCATTGTTTGGTTACTTATTGGTGCCGTCGCACTTTATTTTGGGAGTGAATGGTTAGTATTTGGAGCTCGAGAAATGGCCACATCTTTTGGTGTCAGTGATCGTGTTATTTCTGTTACTATGGTAGCTATTGGCACAAGTGTTCCAGAGTTAGCGGCGTCTGTTATTGCAGCGTTAAAAAAGGAGCATGCTATTTCTTTGGGGAATTTAATTGGTTCCAATATTTTTAATATTGCCTCAGTGCTTGGTATTACTGCGATGATCCAGCCGATTACAGTAAATAGTTCTCAAATATTGAGCAGCGATATGTTTTGGATGATGGGCTTTGCTCTCGTGTTGGTTCCTTTGGTCTTCTTGCCTAAAAAACTTCGAATTGGTAGAGTTAAAGGTTTTATTCTATTCGGATCTTATATCGTTTTTGTTTTCATGGCATTTCGCGTCTAAAAATAGGGGGTTGCTACCTTTAATTTCAAAAATTTCACGATCTAACCCCATTTTCTTCAGGGTATAGCCTTATTTCTTGTTGCTATTTTATACTTTTGTTGCTTATAAATAAATAAATAGATAATTATGTCAACTTTACGTTTCTACGCTATAAAGAAAACTTTGGATCGCAAACCTGTGCATATTGAAGAGACACAAAGGCGTTCAGAAATTTTTGGTAATAATGTTTTTAATGAAAGCACCATGCGTCAGTTCCTAACTAAAGAAGCTTTTGACAGTGTGATGTCTGCCGTTCAAAATGGCACAAAGATCGATCGTTCTGTGGCCGACCACATTTCAACAGGTATGAAAGAATGGGCTATTTCAAAAGGGGCAACGCATTATACGCATTGGTTTCAGCCATTAACAGGTTCAACCGCTGAGAAGCATGATGCTTTTTTTGAAACCATTGGCAATGGTTTAGCCATTGAGAAATTCGGTGGAACTCAATTGGTGCAACAAGAATCTGATGCTTCAAGTTTTCCTAACGGAGGAATTAGAAATACGTTTGAAGCCCGTGGTTATACCGCATGGGATCCAACTTCTCCAGCTTTTATATACGGAACCGCATTGTGTATTCCAACAGTTTTTGTCGCATATACAGGCGAAGCACTAGATTATAAAACACCTTTATTAAGAGCCTTATTTGCGATGGATACTGCTGCAGTAGCCGTGTGCAAATATTTTGACAAGAATGTAAAAAAGGTAAACACGTCCTTAGGGTGGGAGCAAGAATACTTTTTAGTTGATAGTGCCTTGGCAGCATCACGACCAGATATTGTACAGACGGGTCGTACATTATTAGGCCATTCAGCTGCCAAAGGACAACAGTTGGACGATCATTATTTTGGCTCGATTCCCGCAAGAGCTTTGGCTTATATGAAAGACTTGGAAGTTGAATGTATGCTTTTGGGAATCCCAGTTAAAACGAGACATAATGAAGTAGCTCCAAATCAATTTGAAATTGCGCCTATTTTTGATGAAGCTAATCTGGCTGTGGATCATAATTCATTATTAATGGATGTGATGGACAAGGTTTCTGAACGTCACAATTTTAGAGTCCTGTTCCATGAAAAGCCCTTCGCAGGAGTTAATGGCTCTGGAAAACACAATAACTGGAGTTTGAGCACCGACACCGGCATCAATTTATTAGGTCCGGGAAAAACGCCAATGAGCAATTTGCAATTTTTAACCTTTTTTATTAATACCATTAAAGCAGTAAACGATAATGAAAAGTTGTTACGGGCTTCAATAGCGTCGGCCAGTAATGATCATCGTTTGGGTGCGAATGAAGCGCCCCCAGCAATTATTTCGATTTTTATTGGCGAACAATTGACAAGAGTCTTAAACGAGTTGGAAAACGTAACCGATGGGATCTTATCGCCAGAAGAAAAAACCGATTTAAAACTGAATGTAGTGGGGAAAATTCCGGATGTGTTATTAGATAACACGGATCGAAATAGAACTTCACCTTTCGCCTTTACCGGTAATAAATTTGAATTTAGAGCTGTAGGTTCTACGGCTAATTGTGCTAATCCGATGACAGTTTTAAGTACTATAGTGGCAAAACAATTAACGGACTTTAAAACTGAGGTAGATCATTTGATCAACAAAAAGAACATGAAAAAAGACGATGCCATTTTCAATGTTTTGAGAGACTATATTAAGAAATCTAAAAGGATTCTTTTTGAAGGGAATGGTTATGGGGAAGCTTGGGAAAAAGAAGCCGAAAAACGAGGTCTTAGTAATCATAGAACAACTCCTGAAGCTTTAAAAGAAAAGGTATCAGAAAGAGTCGTCAAGCTTTTTGAGGAAATGGGCGTTATGAATCGAGTGGAATGTGAGGCACGTTACGAGATTGAAATGGAAGATTATGTCATGCGCATTCAAATTGAAGGTCGTGTACTCGGAGATATTGCCCGCAATCATATTGTACCGATTGCCGTTCAATACCAAAATAGATTGATTAAAAACGTCATGGGATTAAAAAAGATATATGGCAAAGATTTTAAAAAATTCGCCCAGGAACAAATGAATCTGATTGAGGATATTTCCGAGCATATTTCTTCCATAAATTCAGATGTTACCAAAATGACGGATGAAAGAAGAACGGCTAACCTTTTAGAGGATTTCGAAGTGAAGGCTAATGATTATTGTTTTAAGGTAAAACCGTATTTTGATAGTATCCGTTACCATTGTGATAAATTGGAATTGTTGGTGGATGACGAACTTTGGCCAATGACAAAGTATCGTGAATTGCTCTTTACGAGCTAATATAATCTGTCAAGCTTTTATATTGTATCAAAAAACCTCTTATTTAGAGGTTTTTTCAATTTATATGATTTTTTTTCATCGGATAAATGCGTAGGTCCACGTATGTCGTTCATCGGATTTATGCATTTCATCTTGTTAAAATGCAACTAATCGAAAAGATCGTTAAACGGCAAAGATAGTTGCTTCAACCCTTACATTCAACGTCTTAATTTCATAGATTTGTCACGCTATTAATCAATATTTATAAAGATGAAAAAACTTATTCTTAGCCTTGCGGCTTTGGCATTTGCGACCTATTTGTTTTCTCAAGATGATTCTAAGGATGATAATTCAGCTGTAAAACAAAACACTGTGGTTATTGTAAATGACGGATTTAAAACTAATTCTAAACTTACTTATTAAGTTGAGTTTTCGAATAGAAATATTCGTTATTTAATCATATTTTGAAAACAGTAAAAGGACAATTAATTTAAACATTAATTGTCCTTTTTTCATTCCATAAATTTGTGAAATTTGCAATCTAGACTTTGCTGAATTAATTTGTAATATTCCTAATATTGAATCGCTTTAGTTCTCCACACCTTCAGATTAAAATTTACAGTAATTTCCAATCTCCCCAGTGTCAATTTTTTTAGTGATTTTTATTTATTCAGCTTTAAAGCATTTGCGTAAAAGCGACCTTTCATATACCGATTATTTTTAAAAATGTCTTTTTTTATGATGACACAGATCTGGATGTATCTGAAGGTAATTAAGGTGTCATTACAGCTTCAATTATTAACGACGATCTATATGGACCAATGTTTGAAATCGCATCAATAAACGCTTTATTGTACCATGTTTAATCTAGGTTTCGTTTAAATTAAATTCAAATCAACTTATGAGGATAATTATAACGAAAATTTTATGTCTTTTCATTTGTACTTAAAGTATAACATATAACTCTATAATAGGTTACTCAATATTTATATGGAAGAGGAGTTTATAATACCTTAAATGATTTTATGCAGGCTCCAACGAAATGTTAAGCTGGGGAAATATGGAATTTTTGGCTGTTAAAGCATTTGATTTTAGGATTTTGGTTGGCTACAATTAAGTTTTATGTGATGACTTCGATTTACTCTTAAATGGAACTTCCTGGGATTAATATCGGTGCATCTTCTTTGGTGTTAATCTTTGCGTGGTCAGGTGCAATAAAAAAACAGTTTTAAAAGGTTTGCTCATCATTATCAATTCAAATCCAATTATTAAGGAAAACTAAAATACAATCCTTATTTTTGCGCTTCCAATTAAGGTTATGAGTCAAGACATAAGTAAAAGGTATGCGCAAAGAGGGGTGTCAGCTTCAAAGGAAGATGTCCACAATGCTATAAAAAACATAGATAAAGGCTTGTTTCCACAAGCATTTTGTAAAATTGTTCCAGATTATCTCACCAGTAATGATGAGTATTGCTTAATCATGCATGCTGATGGTGCGGGTACGAAATCATCCTTGGCATATATGTATTGGAAAGAAACGGGTGATATTTCTGTTTGGAAAGGTATTGCGCAAGATGCGTTGATCATGAATATCGACGATTTACTATGTGTTGGAGCAACTAGCAATATTATGCTGTCTTCAACTATTGGAAGAAATAAAAATTTAATTCCTGGAGAAGTGATTTCGGCAATAATAAATGGCATGGAAGAATTGATTACTGAATTAAAATCGTTTGGAGTGACCATACATTCTACCGGAGGAGAAACTGCGGACGTGGGAGATCTGGTGCGCACAATTATTGTAGATTCAACGGTTACGGCCCGAATGAAACGTTCTGATGTGATTGATAATGCTAACATTAAAGCTGGTGATGTAATAGTAGGGTTGTCCTCTTCAGGACAAGCCACGTATGAGACCGAGTATAATGGAGGTATGGGCAGTAATGGACTCACTTCCGCTCGACATGACGTGTTTCATAAATATTTAGCAGAGAAATTTCCAGAAAGTTTTGACCCTGCTGTTCCTAAAGATTTGGTGTATTCAGGAAACGTAAAATTGACAGATACCGTTAACGGCTCTCCAATAAATGCAGGAAAATTAGTGCTTTCGCCAACGCGTACATACGCACCAATAATCAATGCTATTTTGTCGAAATATAGTTCTGAAGATATCCATGGGATGGTGCATTGCAGTGGTGGTGCGCAAACCAAGATTCTACATTTTGTAGAAAACCTTCATATCATAAAAGATAATTTATTTCCAATTCCTCCGTTATTCAAGTTGATTCAGGAGCAATCCAATACTGATTGGAAGGAAATGTATCAAGTTTTTAACTGTGGCCACCGTATGGAACTCTATGTGTCGCCTTCTATCGCCGAAGATTTGATTGCTATATCAAAATCTTTTAACGTAGAGGCTCAAATAGTGGGAAGGGTGGAAAATGCCGCTAAAAAACAGTTAACGATTACAAGTGAATTTGGAGTATTTGAATATTAATAACGCGTCTAAACCATTAATCCCCTACTTAATGAAAAAGATTTTATGTGTGTGCATAGTACTACTATGCCAGTTGTCAATTGGTCAAACGGCCACTAAAGATTCAGTGCAAGCTGTTGCAAAATCAAAATGGGTTCAGAAAAACCGAGCTAGTTTAGATATTAGCGAGGTTACTTTTGTGAACTGGAGTTCAGGAGGTAGTAACTCAATTTCTGGGCTTTTAGGCTTGAACTCAAGTTTAAACTATGATAAAGAAAACTTCTATTGGAAAAATAAAGGTAAAATTCGGTACGGCGTCAATAAGCAAGAGGCTCAAGAATTACGTAAAACTGAAGATATCCTCGAGTTCGACTCGAATATTGGATACCGTAAGGATTCATTGACCAATTGGTTCTTTTCTGGACAATTTAATTTTAAGTCGCAATTTACCAATGGGTACAACTATCCAAATCGTGAACGAGCGATCTCCAAATTTATGGCACCTGGTTATATGTTCATTGGTGGAGGAGCGGAGTATGGAAAAGATTTCGAGAAGTTCTCATTTTATTTTTCTCCGTTGACGGTTAAAACAACGTTTGTTTTAGATAGAGATTTGGCTAACAGAGGTGCTTTTGGTGTCGATCCGGCAGTGTATGATCTGGAAGGTAATTTAATCAAGTCGGGACAAAGAGTAAGAAACGAAGTAGGTATCTTGGTTTCCCATTTTTTTGAAACTGAAATGTTTGAAAATATAAAAATATCTACGAAGCTAAATCTGTATACTGATTATCTGGAGGATTTTGGAAATGTTGATGTGGATTGGTTAGTTAATTTTGACTTTAAAGTCAATGAATTCGTCAGAGCTTCATTAAGCTCCCATCTTCGATATGACGACGATATAAAAATCCTAACCCCTACAGATGTCGCTGGTGAATATATTGAAAATGGCGCTAAAGTGCAATGGAAACAGTTATTGGGTATTGGAATCGCTGTAAATTTCTAAATTAAAGGTTTGTTAAAGTTGTTATAATTTGTTAACTTCTTATTGTTGATAAATCGCTAATAAATTGACTATAAGAGAATTAACAAGTGATATTTGTCAACCTTGTGACTTATGTCATATTTGGAGTTGTTTATTTTTCGTTTCTTTATGCTTTAAAAAAAATAATTTCAATTATTAAAAGCATAAAGACACATGAAAGTTGATATCCTTAAAGCACCTACCTCAATCTACACACAAGAAGAGGCTTTTGAAGCAGCCCTGAACTATTTTAATGGTGATGATTTGGCCGCTCGAGTTTGGTTGAACAAATATGCCCTGAAAGATTCTGACGGTCATATTTATGAGTTAACACCAAATGACATGCACCAACGTCTTGCAAAGGAAATTGCACGCGTGGAGGCAAAGTACCAAAACCCAATGTCAGAACAGGAGATTTTTGATCTCATCAAAAACTTCAAATATATTGTCCCACAAGGTAGTCCGATGGCTGGGATCGGTAATCCATTTCAGATCGTCTCGCTTTCCAACTGTTTTGTAATTGGCAATTCAGGCGAATCTGATTCTTACGGTGGAATTATGAAAATTGATCAAGAGCAAGTTCAATTGATGAAACGCCGTGGCGGAGTAGGACACGATTTGTCACATATTCGTCCAAAAAGTTCTCCAGTTAAGAATTCTGCATTGACCTCGACGGGCATTGTGCCATTTATGGAGCGCTATTCTAATTCTACTCGAGAGGTTGCACAAGATGGTCGCCGAGGTGCCTTAATGTTGTCTGTTTCTATTAATCATCCAGATGCTGAGGATTTTATTGATGCTAAGTTAGAGCAAGGTAAAGTTACTGGAGCTAACGTTTCTGTGAGGATCGATGACGACTTTATGAAGGCCATAAAATCGAATGGCCCGTACACTCAAAAATATCCGATTTTTAGTGACAATCCTAAAGTTTCAAAAACTATTGAAGCGGAGGCAATTTGGAAGAAAATTGTTCATAATGCCTGGAAATCCGCTGAGCCTGGAATTTTATTCTGGGATACCATTATCAATGAATCTGTTCCAGATTGTTATGCTGATTTAGGTTATAAAACAGTATCTACAAACCCTTGTGGTGAAATTCCGTTATGTCCGTATGATTCTTGTCGATTATTGGCCATCAATTTATTTTCGTATGTAGAGCAACCATTCACAAAAAAGGCAAAATTCAATTTTGAACTTTTCAAGAAACACGTTGCAGCTGCGCAACGTATTATGGATGATATCATCGATTTGGAATTGGAGAAAATCGATGTCATTCTGCAAAAAATTGATGCAGACCCCGAATGTGATGAGGTTAAA
>JBBSRC010000027.1:0-41923 GCA_038243395.1 Flavobacteriales bacterium
GGATTGTCAAAATCGTTACAGGCAAATAATGATCCAGATGGGGGAATCATCTATGCTTACAGAGTTCATGATCCTGAACGTTATGGTGTGGTCGAATTCAATGATCAAGGCCAAGCGGTCTCAATCGAGGAAAAACCTCTAAAGCCAAAATCAAATTTTGCAGTTCCAGGTATTTATTTTTATGATAATAGTGTGGTCGAAATCGCACGAAACATTCAACCAAGTCAGCGTGGTGAATTAGAAATTACCGATATCAACAGAGAATATTTACGACAAGGCAAATTGAATGTTACCATCTTAGATAGAGGAACCGCTTGGCTGGACACAGGAACCTTTCAATCTTTGATGCAAGCCTCACAGTTTGTTGAAGTTATCGAAGAGCGGCAAGGTTTAAAAATTGGCGCTATCGAAGCGGCTGCTTTTGAAATGGGATACATTACCGAAAAGCAATTCAGAGATCTTGCTGAACCCTTATTAAAAAGCGGATACGGTAAGAATTTATTAGGATTATTGAATACCAAATAATGACAGTTACAGAAACACAGATAAAAGGTTGTTTTATTATAGAACCAAAAGTTTTTGAAGATCAAAGAGGCTATTTTTTTGAAACGTTTAATCAGAATCAGTTCAATGAATTAATTGGCACAGACGTCAAGTTTGTCCAAGATAATGAGTCTGCATCCACAAAAGGCGTTTTAAGAGGTTTACATTATCAAATTGGAACAAATGCCCAAGCCAAGTTGGTACGTGTCATTGAAGGTCGCGTGTTAGACGTAGTGATTGATTTAAGAGAAGGTTCTGAAACGTACGGCAAACAATTTTCCATTGAATTATCAGATTCTAATAAAAATCAATTGTTCTTTCCAAGGGGGTTTGCTCATGGATTTATTGTTCTGAGTGATTTTGCCATTTTTTCTTACAAATGCGACAATTACTACAACAAAGCATCGGAAGGTGGGATTATTTACAACGATAAGACCTTAAATATAAACTGGCAAATTCCTGAAGATCAATTTATTATTTCTGAAAAGGATTTAAAGCTTCCAACTTTTGAAAATTCGAGGCGATGAGTATCATAGTTTTAGTTACTGGAGCGAATGGACAATTGGCAAAATGCATTCAGCATATCTCCCATACATTGCCTTCTCTCGATTTTTTTTTTGTAGATAAAAAAATATTGGATATTTCCAATACTAATGATGTCTTAGAATTTTTTAAAACACATACAATAGACTGGTGTATTAATTGCGCCGCCTATACTGCGGTAGATAAGGCAGAGAATGATCGGGAAAATGCTTATAAAGTAAATGCTTTTGGTGCAAAAAACTTAGCTCAAGCCTGTCAAGAATATGGTGTGAAAATGTTTCATATATCCACAGATTTTGTTTTCGACGGTTTAAAGAACACACCTTATACGGAATTGGACGACACAAACCCGCTGAATGTTTATGGAGAATCAAAATTGAAAGGAGAAAATGAGATTAAACAAATTCTAGAAAAGCATTTTATAATAAGGACCTCTTGGTTATATTCCGAATATGGGAATAATTTTATGAAGACGATGCTTCGGTTTGCAAAAGAAAAACACGAAATAAATATTATTAATGATCAATTTGGGACACCAACATATGCTGGTGATTTAGCCCAAACCATTTGTAACATCATTCATGACGATTCAGAAAATTATGGAACCTACCATTACAGTAATGATGGTGCAATAAGTTGGTTTGATTTTGCAAAAGCTATCTTTGATTTTAATAATGTTGAGATTAAAATAAACCCAATACCCACTTCGAGTTATCCAACACCGGCTAAAAGACCTATGTATAGTGTTTTGAATAAGTCCAAAATCGTAAATACATTAGGTATTAAAATTCCATTTTGGAAAAAGAGCTTGCAAAATGCAATATTGAAATTGAATAATTAAATAATAAAAAAAATCGTTTTAGATGAAAAAGAGAATAGCCTTGATAACAGGTGTTACCGGACAGGACGGAGCCTATTTAAGTGAATTCTTATTAAAGAAAGGATATGAGGTTCATGGTTTAAAACGACGTTCCTCAATGTTTAATACAGATAGAATTGATCATCTATATCAAGATCCACATGTCGATAACCGTAATTTTTTTCTCCATTACGGTGATTTAACAGACAGCACAAATCTAACAAGAATCATTCAAGAAGTTCAACCAGATGAAATTTACAATTTGGCCGCTATGAGCCATGTTCAAGTTTCTTTTGAAATGCCTGAATACACAGCCAATGCAGATGGGATCGGTACATTGAGATTATTAGAAGCCATTAGATTTCTTGGTTTGGAAAAGAAAACACGCATTTATCAAGCGTCGACCTCAGAGCTTTACGGAAAAGTACAAGAAGTACCTCAGACAGAAACTACCCCTTTTTATCCACGAAGTCCCTACGCTGTAGCTAAGATTTACGCGTATTGGATAACTGTTAATTATAGAGAAGCTTATGGGATATTCGCATGCAATGGCATCTTATTCAATCATGAATCGCCGATAAGAGGAGAGACATTTGTGACTCGAAAAATCACTAGAGCCACATCTAAAATAGTCTTAGGGTTACAAGAAAAAATTTATTTGGGTAATTTAGATGCTCGAAGAGATTGGGGCCATGCTAAAGATTATATCCGGATGATGTGGATGATTCTACAAGCCGACGAAGCCGAAGATTGGGTAATCGCAACAGGAAAGACTACATCAGTCCGTGATTTTGTCAAAATGTGTTTCAATCATGTAGGAATTGAATTGGAATTTATAGGCAATGGCGTAGATGAGAAAGGCTACATTAAGAACTGCGCTAATTCTAAATATCAGTTAGAAATAGGTGCTGAGGTGGTTGCAGTTGATGAAAAGTATTTTAGACCAACAGAAGTTGATTTACTAATTGGAGATGCAACCAAGGCAAAAGAAAAATTGGGATGGATTCCTAAGTATGATCTGGCTGACTTAGTTGAAGATATGATGAAGAGTGACCTAATTCTGGTGGAAAAGGATCAGTATTTGAAAGAAGGAGGATATAAAATAAAAAATTATTTTGAATAAAGCTAATGGATAAATCATCTAAAATATACATTGCTGGACATCGAGGCTTAGTGGGTAGTGCAATCTTAAAAAATCTTCAAAGTAAAGGTTATAATAATATTGTTTTTAGAACGCACAATGAATTGGATCTAACAAACCAAGAAGAGGTTGCAGCTTTTTTTAAAGAAGAAAAACCGGAAGCTGTTTTTTTGGCTGCTGCCAAAGTTGGCGGGATTATAGCCAACAATTCTTATAGAGCAGATTTTATTTATGAAAACATGATGATTCAAAACAATGTGATTCATCAGAGTTATTTAAATAAAGTAAAGAAGTTATTGTTTTTGGGTAGCACTTGTATTTATCCTAAAACGGCTCCACAACCCATGAAGGAGGACTATTTGCTTACAGGTGAATTAGAATATACCAATGAACCTTATGCTATTGCCAAAATAGCGGGTATAAAAATGTGCGAAAGCTATAATTTACAGTATGGTACTAACTTCATTTCAGTTATGCCTACTAATCTTTATGGCCCAAATGATAATTTTGATTTAGAAAAATCACATGTATTGCCGGCTTTAATTCGCAAAATTCATTTGGCTAAATTACTTTCAGAATCCAACTTTGAAGCGGTCATAAAAGATTTAAATCTGGATACAATTGAAGAAGCTGAAGCTTATCTCAATTCTTTTGGTGTGTCAGCAAATAGTGTAGAAATTTGGGGCACAGGAAAACCAAGACGCGAGTTTCTTTGGAGTGAAGACATGGCTGACGCTTGTGTATTCATAATGGAAAACAGGGACTTTAAAGACACCTATGGCGCTGGAGAAAAAGATATAAGAAATACACATATTAATATTGGTACTGGAAAGGATGTGTCTATTAAAGAATTAGCAGAAGTTATAAAATCTATTGTAGAATTTAAGGGAGAACTCGTATTTAACTCCTCTAAACCGGATGGCACAATGAGAAAACTTACCGATGTAACTAAGTTAAATTCTTTGGGCTGGAGACATACGGTTGAATTGGAAGAAGGCGTTAGAAAGGCTTACCATTGGTATATTAATAGAGAAGGTGTTGAAAGAAAATATACTTAAAATATTAACCGGTCTCGGTGTCAAAAGTGAACGAACCCAAAATATAGTTGAAAATATTTCATTCTCTTTTTTTTATAAAGGAGGCAGCATTATTGCCAGTTTACTACTAGTTCCCTTAACAATTGATTATTTAGATACCACAAACTATGGGATTTGGCTTATAATTACGTCTTTTATTTCGTGGTTTACGTTTTTTGATATTGGCCTTGGTCATGGGTTGAGAAATAAATTTACAGAAGCAAAAGCTAATAATAATATGCAATTAGCAAAGGCTTATATAAGTTCTTCTTATTTTTTTATTACTCTTATTAGTATATTTCTTTTTGTTCTATTTTATATTTCAAACTTCTTTATTGATTGGTCTAAAGTTTTTAATACAGATCCCAGTTTAGCTTCCGACTTATCTTTAATAATGCTGATTGTTTTTGGATGTTTTTCAATTCAATTTGTGGTTAAGTTAATATCTACTATTTATATAGCCGATCAACGGCCAGCAATGCAGGGGCTTATTGAACTATTGACACAAGTCTTACTAGTCGCTTCAATTTTTGTTCTGACCAAATTTTTTAGTTCCTCTCTTCTGATTTTTTCGGTTATTTTTTCAGTTATTCCTTTACTCTTACTGGTGTTTTTTAATTTATATGCTTTCAACACAGATTATAGAGATTTAAAACCATCTTTTAGGCTTTTCAAATTGAAATATGTAAAAGATATCATGGGTTTAGGGATGAAGTTTTTTGTTATTCAAATTGCTGCCATCGTATTATATACTACCGATAATTTAATTATTACACAATTATTTTCTCCAGCAGATATCATCCCTTATAATGTTGCATTTAAATATTTTAGCATTGTAACAATGGGTTTTTCAATTATCGTAACACCCTTTTGGTCAGCAATAACGGATGCTTATGCCAAAAACGACATTCTTTGGATAAAAAGATCAATGTCTAATCTAATTAAAGTGTCATTCCTATTTTCAGTAGTTGCTGTTTTAATGGTGTTTATAGCGTCATGGGTATATAAAATATGGGTGGGGGAAGAAGTCTTTATTTCACAACGCCTTTCAATTTTTATGGCGTTATTTGTAATCACAACCCTGTTGACGCAGCCCTTTGTGTTTTTTATAAATGGCACAGGAAAAGTAAACGTTCAACTAGTAGTAGGTCTGTTTTGCGCAATCATTAATATACCATTATCTATTTTTTTTGCTAAAAACTTAAACCTAGGGGTTTCGGGAGTAATTTTGGCGACTATTGTGGCAAATGTCATGGGGCTCATCGCTTATCCGATTTACTATAAAAAAACAATCCGAAAATTACAAATTGAATAAGCGTAATATTTTAATCATATCGTCATCAGATGTTAATACCGCTTCCGGCGTAATCGCTTATGACTTGCATAAGCCATTGGGGGCTGAGAATCATTCTGAAATTTTAACCTTGTACACCAAAGTTAAAGAGGAAGGTGTAATCTCATATAATTCGACTAATGAGTGGTTTTTAAAACGCTTTAAGAATAAACTGATTAGTATCTTTTTGAATAAAAATAATGTCAAAACCGATCCAGATTATTATTTTTTTGACGTAGATCAAGATAAGAGTCTTATCAATTTGGATAAGGTGGTACGAAAAATAAAAAAACCAGATGTCATAATTGCTTATTTTATGGGAGGGTTCTTTTCTATAAAGGATTTATATAATTTGCAGGCCAGATATAATAATGTGCCCGTTTATTTAGTGATGGCTGATATGGTTTATATAACTGGAGGCTGTCATTACGCCTGGAATTGCTCAGGGTACAAAAACGACTGTTCAGGTTGTCCTGCAATTATGGAAGACAAGGATAAACATTACGCTCAAGATAATTTGAAATTAAATAAACAGCTGATCGATAAAATGGACATTAGCCTAATTGCGCTCTCGTCTCAAGATTATGCCTATGCAAAAGAAAGCACACTGTTTAAATCAAAAAATGTGTCTTTCATTTTGGGTGGGATTAATCTAAATGTCTTCAACTATAAAAACGCGCAAACCGATTTAAAAAATCAAAATGGAATTCCAATTGACGATTTTGTAATTTTATTTGGTGCAGTAACTTTGGGAGAAAAAAGGAAAGGAGTTAAGTATTTTGTAGAGGCCATAAATTATTTAAGTGAAAACATTGATTCGAGTAAGATTACGATCGTTTCTATCGGTAAAGGTAAGCTCGAAGAATTGATACCCAATACTAAGTTTAACATAGTTAATTTAGGTTATATCTCCGATTATCATCGACTGGCCGAAATATATAACATTGCTGATGTATTTGTGACCACAACCATACAAGATTCTGGCCCAATGATGGTCAATCAATCCATTGCCTGTGGAACACCGGTAGTTTGTTTTGATATTGGGGTTGCTAGGGATATTGTGATTAATGGAAAAACAGGATTTAGAGCCCAATTATACAACTCAAAATCAATCGCACAAGGCATAGAGAGCATTTACGAATTAGAGATAGGGGAAAGAAAGATTATGAAGGAGAATTGTGCTGTTCTGGCTGAGGAAAAATATTCTCGTGAGGTTTCAGCTCGTAATTTTCTAAAAATAATTAAGGACAATGAACTCAGTTGCTAAATATCTAAAATGGGATTCTAAATTCTTTGAATTTCCAGTATACAAAATAGATTATACCAGCGACTTTGAATTCGAAAGAGAGTTGTCCTTGAACAATGATCAAAAGGTATTGTATTATGTCTTTAGTGAAGGGATAAGTCTTAGTGCAAATATGTTAGAGAAGTATAATGGCAAACTAGTAGATGAGAAAGTTGTACTTAGAAAGCAAGAGTTGAAATGTAAGAAGACGTTTTTAAATAATATTGAATTGTATGAGGAGAAAACTCCAACTCACGAGTTATTTCAGCTCGCAAAAATGAGCGGGGAATTCTCCAGATTCAAAACAGATAAAAGATTACCGAATTTTACATTTGAAAAAATGTACAATTTATGGATTGAGAATTCATGTAAGAACGAAAACTCTATAGTTTATGTTTGTAAACATGAACATAAAATAGTTGGTTTTATAACCTTGGATATAAGTTTAAATACAGGGAGTATTGGCCTTATTGCCGTCGAAAGCAGGATGCAGGGCAACGGAATTGGGTATGAACTTATGTGTAAAGCCGAAAATCATTTAATTGGGCTTGGAATAAATAATATTTCAGTAGCCACCCAAAAAGATAACGAAAATGCGCTAAATTTTTATTCGAGATTAGGATATAAAGTTGAGAACATATCTAATATTTATCATTTTATTTTAAAAAATAAAAACATTGAAAATTCCTTTTAATAAACCCTATTTGACGGGAAAAGAAACTTATTATATTCAGGATGCTGTGTATTCAGGGCATTTATCTGGCAATGGTAAGTACACAAAAATGTGTCAAACTTTTTTTGAAGAAAAATACAACTTTAAGAAAACATTGCTTACAACATCTTGCACAGATGCCTTGGAAATGTGTGCTATGCTGTTAGACATCAAAGAAGGAGATGAGGTCATAATGCCATCATATACTTTTGTTTCGACAGCATTGGCCTTTGTAAGACAAGGCGCAAAAATTGTGTTTGTTGATTCGTGTAAATCTCAGCCGAATATGGATGTAGATGCTATAGAATCGTTGATAACTGAAAATACAAAAGCGATTGTTCCAGTTCACTATGCCGGAGTTGCTGTTGAAATGGACAAAATTATGCAATTGGCAAATAAATATAATCTATATGTTGTGGAAGATGCGGCTCAAGGCATCGATTCTTATTATAAAAATAAACCATTGGGAGGCATAGGACATTTAGGAACATTTTCTTTTCATGAAACTAAAAACGTCATTGCTGGCGAAGGGGGCTTATTAATCATCAATGATGACAAATTTATTGATAGAGCTGAAATTTTATGGGAAAAGGGCACCAACCGAGCTTCGTTTTTTAGAGGAGAAATTAACAAATATGGTTGGGTAGATACGGGATCTTCGTTTCTACCTTCTGAACTGACCGCAGCCTTTCTTTTTGCTCAACTTGAAAACATTGAAGAAATACAAAAAAAACGGATAGCTAATTGGCATCACTATTATAACGGATTGAAAAGTTTAGAACAGGAAGGTAAATTGAGATTGCCAGTTGTGACAGAAAATGCTACAAATAATGGCCATATGTTCTACATCCTGTGTAATTCAGAAAATGATAGAGGGCAACTCATTGAGTATTTAAAAGAGAAAAATATCTTTGCCGTTTTTCATTATTTAAGCTTGCATAATAGTCCTTATTATTCTGGTATTCACGGGGAAAGAGATCTGCCCCAAAGTGATTATTACTCAAATCATTTATTGCGATTACCTATGTATTATGAATTACAAGAGGCGTCTATTGTTAAAATTGTAAAAGCTATACATGAATTTTATTATAGCTGAAGGGCATATTGCGAAAGTAAAAGCGCTATTACAGCGGATTAAACAGTTTTAAGGCATTCATAGATATAAATTATAATACCCTTTTTTTAAATGTATATTACAGAAAGAAGATTGTTGACATGGGCTTTGTATAGCGTTGCAATCTATATTTTTTTGAATATATTATTCTTGCCTGAAGGAATTAATATTCAAAAAATTATAATTACGAGTTTCATGTTATTTTCCGTAATAGCTGTAATTACACTTTGCATTAAAAACTACAAACAATTAAAATGGGTTCCAATATATGCAAGATATGTGTTTTATCTAATTATTTTTTGGGCATGTATTGTTATAATTAGAGGGTTTTCACTATCCATCCAGGATTGGGTTACAAACTTCGGTAATGTTTATATGGCGGCGGCTTGGATAGCACCAGTTACGCTAATATTGGGTTTAAAAATTGAAAATTGGGGTATGGCTTTTAGAACCATCTTCTTTATGTTTCATTTAATGTTCCTTCTTTTCACCATTTCTTATTTTTATAATAAAAGTTATAACGATTGGGCGATGTTGGTAAGACCTGTTAATTTTATTTTATTAATAGGACTCTATCATTATCGGTTAACTAATAGATTAAAGGTGTATTTAATTATAATTATTTACATCTTACTCAATGCTTATTTTACTTCGCGTCGAATTGATTTAGTTTTTCTGTTTTTGACAGTCTCACTTATATTAATGGACAAGTTTCTTTTAATAGGGGACAGAAAAATTTTCTTAAAATATATTTTGTTCGGATTTCTGTTTGTGTTCACAATTATATTTACGGTTGGATATGAGGTTATATCTAATTTTATTGCATCATTCATAAATTTTCAAGAATCTAGGATATTCTTATTTACAGAATTGTCTCATGAATTATCGACTTTAGAAAAATTTATTGGCAGAGGTTCCTTAGGAACTTATTACAGTGCATATTTCGATCACACCAAATATTACGTTGAAGAAATTTTGAAAGAAAAATGGTTTGGAGATGCTGCAATTAGAATTACAACGGAAGTTGGCTATCTACAAATGATTTTAAAAGGAGGTTTTATTATGCTTGCGCTACATATCTTTATTTATGTCTACGCAATCTACTTGGGCATCTTCAAGTCAAACAATAAGTTTATTATCAGATTAGGATACTACATTTTAGTAATTTCAATTTTAAGTTTAATTGAATTCAGACCTGCATTTACACCTACCTTCATTATCTTTTGGATGGCGATAGGTACTGTTTTATCCAAAAAATACAGACAGATGGATGACACTGAAATAAATGCCTTAATAAAATTTAAATGAATACAGCATTACCATTAGTAAGTATTATTACAGTTGTTTACAACGGCGAAAAGTATTTGCAGCAAACCATAAATAGTGTATATAACCAAACTTATAAAAACATTGAATATATAATTATAGATGGTGGATCAACAGACAATACAGTCAATATAATAAAGAAGAATCAGGACAAAATATCAAATTGGATAAGTGAGCCAGATAACGGACTGTACGATGCAATGAACAAAGGCATAAGGCTGGCAAACGGAAAGCTTATTGGTACCATTAACAGCGACGATTGGTACGAGTTGGATGCAGTCAAGCTATCGGTAGAAACATTTTTAAATAACCAGTCTGCAAAAATAATACACGCCAACAGATTTGATGTTTACCCAAATAATGAAAAATTAGAATTTAAGTTTAATCCTTCTGCTTTTAAGTTTAAATATTTTAGCATGACCTATTCTCATCCTACTATGTTTGTGGTTAAAGATGAATATGAGAGACACGTTTATAGTACAGAGTTAAAATCACATTCCGATTATCAATTTATTTTAGAAGTGTTTTTAAGAGATCAAGAGAGGGCTTTTGTACATATCCCTAAACCATTGGTGAATTTCAGATTAGGTGGAGTTAGCGGTCAATTAAGCTTTTTTCAAGAAATAAAGGAAGTTTTTTATGCTAGAAAAAATGCAGGAATGCACATTTCAGAAAATCTATTTTCAGTAGGCCTCTTAGTATTTTTTAAACCAGTTTTAAGTTTAAAGAAATGGTCGAAACGAAAATATTATAAAGCTTAACTAATGTGAGTTAAATAAGAAACGAAACTTATTGTCGTAAAGCTCCGAAACTTGGTGTTGAACGAATGCTACGGTTTGAAGTTGGCTGAAAGTCACTATAGACGTCTGATTATTTCTTTTGGTTATAATCAAAGTGTAAAGTAAATGAAGCGGCCTATATACTCAAACCTTTATTTCAGTTGGATAAAAATGAGTAAAATCCATTTTTTGCGGCAAACAGAATTTAACTTAATTGTTTCGAGTTTGTTTTAATTTGTTTGAAAATTTCAGGTGAGATAATTTATTTTCAAAAAGAAATCACATAACTAAAAATAAAAATTAGCTCAAAAATGAGTCAGAAAAAGACATTATTTATAATGCATTTTACCCCACCAATTCATGGTGCTTCGAAGGTTGGAGATATGATTGTAAATAGTCAATCGATAAAAGACGCTTTTAAAGCAAAGTTTATTAAAATTAAATCTTCAGATCACCTTTCACAAATCAATAAATTCAACAGCGTTAAGCTCTTCTATTTTATTGAGCTTTTTTTTAGAACATGTAAGCTATTGTTGACTTTTAGGCCTAGTATTATATACTTTACAGTTTCACCCTTTGGATTTGCATTTTATAGAGATTTAATGCTATCTCTACCTATTAAGACATATGTCTATTTTACCAGTTGTGAAATTTATTATCATTACCATCAAGAAGGTATCAATAGATTCACTTCGATAAAGAGGAATAAAATTTTAACGGAATTTTTTGTAAATAATGTTAATTTAATCTTCATATCCGAAGCTATGAAGAGCGAAGTAGAGCGTATAAATTCATATAAATCTATTTATTATTTGAAAAACGGAGTCGAGGATCTAACAGGTTATAGTAATGAAAAAGATTTTTTAGAAAAAAAGTTATCTAAAGAAAAAATAAATGTGCTGTATCTTTCTAGTATGATAAAAGAAAAAGGATTTATTGAAGTTTTAAAACTAGCCACACTTATTAAAAACAAACAGATTAAACATATATCATTTAATATGGCAGGGGCATGGTTTTCAAAAAATGACGAATCCTACTTTTATTCCTTTATTAAAAAGAACAATTTAGAAACGATAGTCAGCTATAAAGGATTTGTCAGCGGAGAAGTTAAAAATGATTTATTTAGAAATTCTCATATGCTTATTTATCCATCTACCAAAGATGTTTTCCCACTAACCATTATAGAGTCATTGTCATATGGCACACCAGTTTTATCTTATAATGTTGGAGCTATATCAGAAATTATTAACAGTCAAACAGGAAAACTTACTAATCCAGCCAATTTGTATGATGACTTCTTCTTTTTTATAGACAACTATTTAAATGAGAAGACTTATATTAATTGTAGAAACGCTTTCTTGGAGAATTTTACTGTTAAGTCCTTTGAAAACGAATTGATAAGTATTTTGAATAACTAAAAAAATCCATTTGAAAACGTTACAATTAAATGAGTATAACATTTACGCAGATAACATAAATGCGATAAGCATTAATGAGAACATGACAGTTATTAATACCATCAACGCCCACTCTTACATAGTTGCCAAATCTGATTCTGCATTTAGAGAGGCTCTTTTACAATCAGATATTTTGCTTCCTGACGGTGAAGGTATCGTGTTAATGGCTCGTGCATTAGAGGAGGAGAAAATCAAAAAAATAGCAGGAGCTGATATCCATAGGTATTTGCTAAAAGAAGCCAATGACAAAGCACTTAAGTGTTTTTATTTAGGAGCGAGCGAATCAACTTTAGAGCTGATTAAAAATAAGCTCTCAAAAGATTACGCTAACATTACATTTGGTTTTTATTCCCCACCATTTAAGGACGTTTTTTCAATTTCAGACAACACTGATATGATATCTGCGGTAAATGAGTTCGCACCCGACATCTTATTTATTGGAATGACGGCACCAAAGCAAGAAAAATGGGTGCACGCTCATAAAAACCAATTAAACTCCAAAATAATATGTTCAATTGGGGCAGTCTTTGATTTTATAGCTGAAACCAAGAAGCGGGCACCTGAATGGGTAATAAATTTAAAAATGGAATGGTTATATAGAAGTTTTACAGCTTGGAGGTTAACAAAAAGGTATGCTTATTCTACACCTTTATTTTTAATTGAGGTTTATAAATTAAAATATTTTAAGAAGTAGCCAAATGATTATTTTAAATCCTCTATTCAATACTATAAAGTCTATTTATTTTGAAAAAGACTTTTCCTTTTTAGTTCTTGCATTTAGCTTGTTCTTATTGCCGCTTTCTATTAATTTAAGCACATTTGCTTTGATAGTGGCTCTAGGCCTTAAGCTAATCCAGCTGATTTTTTTGAAGCAAAAGCTTTTTGTAGCTAAGTCTTTAGGAATTTCCAGTGCTATAGGGGTATTTTTTTTATTTTACGTTTTGCTGGATTGCATTTTGCAAACTGATTTAGAATATGCAATGGCGGTTTTTGGCAACGAATTTTCTCCACTGGTTTTACTGATTTTGATCCCATTATTGCTCAGGAAAAAAAACGAAAACATTATTTTATGCTATGTCTTTTTTGGTGGTTTATTTGTGGCCTGCATCTATGTTTTAGCCATGTCCTTTATTTTAAAAATAGATTTTGACAGAGATGCTTTTCAAAGTATCATAGATATTCACCACACGTATTTATCTATGTACCTTTTGTTTTTTGTTAATTTTTTATTGTCACGTTTTTTTAGTAACACTTATAAAAAAGATCATCTCAAAAGCATCACTTATATTACATTATGTTCATTTATTTTTCTGTTGATATTTCTCTTGAAAAGTAAAGTGTCCATGGTCATTTTTGTTGTATTACTAGGTGGACATCTTATAGCTTCTTTTTCAAAAAATAATGTGTTGGCCTATGTTGTAATTATTTCCGCCTTAGCCTTAAGCATTGTACTATTTAATAAGAAGTTAAACACTAGTTATACCAGTGCTTTGGATTTTAGATTAGAGATATGGAATCAATCATTAAAGTCGGTAAAAGAAAATCTTTTTTTTGGTGATTTAAAAATGCAAGAAAAAGACATTTTAAATGAGAAGCATTATTTGAATGGAAGGTATGACCTAATGACTAGCGACTTAAATAGTCATAATCAATATTTGTCAATTTTAATCAAGTATGGTATTATCGGTCTTTTATTAGTATTGCTTTACACTTTTAATTTAATAAATGTTTTAAATAGATCTACCACAAAAGAAACTTTTAAAAGTGTCTTAGGGTTTAGTGTGATTATATTAACAGTATTTTATATCGAAAACGTATTGGATAGGCATCATGGAATTGTGTTCGTGTTTGTTTTTTATAATTATTATCTAGTTGCTCTTCAAAATGAAACCCATTAAAACCGCACTTTTATTTATCTTAATAACAACTGGGTTGCAAGCCCAGGAAACATTTTTAAGAAATGAATTTTCTGTAAAGGATTTTTTCATAAAACAGGATTCTATTTTCTTGATAGAAAAAAGAGATGTTATTTATTTTAATTACCTAGATAATAATAGCGCTGTAAACACCTATTTTATAGGGGGATATGGCTTGGAGATTTATGATGATTCAAAAAACAATCAAATAATTACTGTTTCGAATGAATTTCCTCGACCTGTGTCTAGTTTGCGATTTTATAATAAATCATCCACAATAGTAGAAGATGTTTTTTATTACATAGAAGGCAGAACCTTAGATGCTATAATCCTCCCAGATCTAAATTATGCCGTTTTAAGTTTAAGCGATAAAAAGATCATTGTAGTTGATTATGAAAAAAAGCCAGCATTTGAAATTCTTCATAATATTACATTGAATTCAATCGCTAGAAAACTAGTTTTTAAAGAAGGCTTTTTATATTATGCTACTGACTTAGGAGAGGTATTCAAGTACAATTTAGCAACTAAAGAAAACACTATTTTGTTTGCCTATGGAAAGTTAATTACTGATTTTACTATTTTCGATAAAGCCTTAGTTTTCTCAACTAAAGAAGGAGAAATTGTAAGATACGCTTTTGAGAATGGGGCCTTATCAAAATTAGACATTGGGAGTGATTTCGTTTTGAATAGCATCCAATATCAAAACGATAAATTAATTTTTGGTACTTTTAAAGGAAAAATTATAGTTGTCAATGTAGAGACTATGACCATATTGGAACAATTAAGTTTTCATAAAAGAAGTGTTCTTAAAATAGTAAATTCCAAAGACAATGAATTTTACTCAAGTAGTATTGATAAAACTATAAAGTCATGGAAATTAAACTATTAAAAATTTAATTCCTGACTTATAATCAAATAATCCCAGGATAAATCAAGGACAGTTTCTGTTTTATATCGCTATAAGAGCGTAAAATATCATCTATGATTAATAAGCCATTAATAAGTTATAAAAAGATGATCTTTATAATGAAATGAGAATCAACTACCTTTGAGAGCTATCATTTATAAATTAATTGATGGTAAAAAACAACTAATAAAACATCAAATTATATTTTACCTGAATTTTCGCTAAATTAAAAATTAAGGAATAAATAATTTGTCATTAATTTTCTGAAAACAAATTACTAAATGTTAAAAAAAGTATTAATTACAGGGGCAGCCGGATTTTTGGGGTCACATCTTTGTGACCGATTTATAAAAGAGAATTATCATGTCATAGGAATGGATAATTTTATCACTGGAGATAAGAAAAACCTAAGTCATTTAAAACATCATCCGAATTTTAAATTTATAGAACACGATGTTACCGAGTTTATAAATATAGAAGGTGATTTAGATTATATTCTTCATTTTGCATCTCCAGCAAGTCCTATAGATTATTTGAAAATTCCCATTCAAACCTTAAAAGTCGGCTCTTTAGGTACGCATAATCTTTTAGGCCTGGCAAAAGCTAAAAATGCTAGAATTCTGATAGCATCCACCTCCGAAGTATATGGCGATCCCTTAGTGCACCCGCAAACAGAAGATTATTATGGGAATGTAAATACTATCGGACCCCGTGGAGTTTATGACGAAGCTAAGCGTTTTCAGGAGTCTATAACCATGGCTTATCGTAGGTTTCATGGCTTAGAAACCCGTATTGCTAGAATTTTTAATACTTATGGGCCTAGAATGAGATTGAATGATGGCAGGGTTGTTCCAGCGTTTATCGGACAGGCCCTTAGGGGAGAAGATCTAACAATTTTTGGCGACGGTATGCAAACGCGATCATTTTGCTATGTGGATGACCAAGTAGAAGGGATTTACAGGTTGTTATTAAGTGATTACAGCTATCCTGTCAATATTGGCAATCCACATGAGATAACCATTAAAGATTTCGCAGAAGAAATCATTAAACTAACCGGGACCGAACAAAAAGTAATTTACAAAGACTTTCCAATGAACGACCCGTTGCAAAGGCAACCGGATATCTCATTAGCCAAAAAAATATTAAGTTGGATACCAAAGGTTGAGAGAGCGGAAGGAATGAAAATAACCTTCGAATACTTTAAAAGTCTAACTTCAGAGGAGTTGTATAAAAGCGAGCATAAAGATTTTAAGGAACATATAAAAAACTAAATTGGATTACAAGAAAGGTCGATATTCGGTGTTTATAAAGCCATTGTTTGCGCTTGTAGATTTGGTACTGCTAAATGTGACGGTTACCTTTTTTGAAACAAATATTACAAATACGTATTTTTTTGGTTTTTATATCTCTACGCTTTGGATTCTTTTTTCCATTAGAAATAAGTTTTATGAAGTACAACGACACACTAAAATCATTCAAATTGCACCTCTTTTATTTAAACAAATCGTTCTTTTTGCATTCGTCCTATATGCATTTATAGGTTTTTTTAAACAACCTGATATCAGTAGGCTAGCTTTAGGTAATTATTTTCTGTTAGTTTCTTTGCTAATTTTAATTTTCAAATTTTTCACTTATTTCTTATTAAAAAAGTACCGTGCTGTTCTGAGAGGCAATACAAGAACGGTCATTGTAATAGGTGACAATTATAAAACCCGTCAGTTAATAGATACATTTAATAACAGATTGGATTTTGGATATCGTTTTAAGGCGCAATTTAGTATTGCAGATCCTGATTTTTCGTTAAAAGACTGCTTTGAGTATGTTGTTGACAATAATATTGATGAAATCTATTTTTCTGTAGCTGAATTGTCTAATACACAAATTAATCAGTTGGTCGATTTTGCGGATAATAATCTCAGGGAGCTCAAATTTATTCCAGACAATAAAGATATTTTTTCTAAAAAACTGAAATATGAGTATTATGAATATACCCCAATACTGTCTCTAAGGGCTATTCCATTAAAAGAGCCCGTGAATAATTTTTTTAAACGCTTATTTGATATTTTATTTGCAAGCTTCATTATTATATTTATTCTCTCTTGGTTAACTCCAATTTTGGCCATTTTAATTAAATTAGAATCTAAAGGACCAGTGTTTTTCAAACAGTCTAGAAATGGATTCAATTATAAAGAATTTGAATGTTTTAAATTTAGGTCTATGAATCCAAATAAAGAAGCAAATCTTTACCAAGCCACGAGAGGCGATCAACGGATTACCAAGGTTGGAAAATGGTTAAGAAAAACGAGCATCGACGAATTACCACAATTTTTTAATGTTCTTTTTGGAGATATGTCTGTTGTTGGTCCAAGACCGCACATGGTAAGTCATACAAATATGTACGCAAAGCGTGTTGACAAATTTATGGTAAGACATTTTGTGAAGCCTGGCATTACCGGGTTAGCTCAAATAAGTGGCTTTAGAGGCGAAATTGAATCGGATAAGGACATTATTGGACGTGTGAAATATGATATTTTTTATGTTGAAAATTGGTCTTTGCTATTAGATATAAAAATCATTGTAAGAACCTTTTTAAATGCTGTTAAAGGCGATGAAAAGGCTTATTAAAGACGCTTTACTAATACGTCTAATTGTTTGTGGAAGTCAAAATGAAGTTCTGCAGATGCTTTAATATTTTCTTTATAAGCATCATTAAGACGGGCGCTATCTAAAGAAGAGAGTAAGCTGTTCAAATCAGCATAATCCCCCGCTTTCGCAACCCACCCAAGTCGATATTCTGAAATGATAACTTCTCCTTCGCCACCACCAAAATAGAGCATTGGAAGGCCTAATCTAGCGTATTCAAATATTTTTGAGGGTACGGATCCATAAATTCGGTTTAGTAAAGGAATGATGCCTAAATCATATTTTAATAGCTTTTTATGCAAGGCGTCTCTTGAAAGTTCGCCGTGGAAAAAAATCGGTAATTCAGGATGTGATTTAATGTAATTTTCAATTTTTAACTGTTCCGCACCTGCACCATAGATGTGAAACTCGATAGGGTCATAATTTAGTTCTTGGCATAATTTTAAAACGCCTTGCGCAATTCCCAATAATCCAGCATACACCATCTTAATCTTGTCGTTCGATTTTTCAGGGGTTACATTCATTTTTGGAGATTTAAAATTAGGATAATTTCTATATAAAATAGTGTCTTTATTTGGAAGTAATGTTTTAATATGTGCTATGATTTCTTCGCTTTGTCCTAAAATTAAATTCGCTTTCTTATAATTTGCAAGCTCTATCTTCTCTAAAATACCATAAGCAAAATCCTTTTTTAAAGCACCTAATTCCAAACCGGCAATAGGCCACAGGTCACTGACATTGAGGATGAGGTTTCTTTTTTTAGAACGTAATAAAGTACAGCAGGTAAAGGCTACCAAAAGTGGCGGCGATTGTACAATTACCGTATTCGGAATTTTATGGAATAAGAAAAACCAAATCAGGCTAAAACTGTAGGATAACATTGCAAATAAGCGGATGGTTTTATTTTTTGAGATGGAGGCGTAAATCCATAATCTGTGGATGGTTATATCTTTTTCCACAGAGGTCAATTTAAATTTCCCACGATAGTTTTTGAAAATTTTTCCGGTCGGATAGTTGGGCAGGGGCGTAAGTACGGACACTTCATAGTTTCGTTTTTGTAAACCTTCTGCCAAATGAAAAATCCTGTTGGACGCCGCGCCGATTTCAGGAGGAAAATAGCTTGTTATGATAAGAATATTTTTCACTAGAGCTTATAGATGTCCAACAGATGATTAATGAGGCGTTTAGCAGCATGACCATCCCATAATTCTGGAATTCCCCCTTCTTTCCAATGGCCAGAAATTAGATTTTTAAAAGCATCTGCAATTTTTTCAGGATCCGTTCCGACCAATATATTTGTACCGATAGTGCACGTTTCTGGTCGCTCTGTATTATTTCTCAAAGTGATGCAAGGTACATGCATGACGGTTGTTTCTTCTGTAATCCCTCCAGAATCTGTAAATACGGCAAGGGCGTTTTTAACGAGGTAATTAAACTCTAAATAACCTAAAGGCTCCTCATAATGCAAGTTCTCGAAATTTAGATTTAAGCCTTCCAATAGTTTTTTGGTTCTTGGATGGACAGGAAAAATAATCGGATAATCTTTTCCTAATTGCGCCATCTGTGTAATTAAAGCTTCGAGTTGTAGTTCTTCATCCACATTACTTGGTCTGTGCAAAGTCAGAACCAAATACTTCTTGGCTTCCAATTGCAGCTTTTTCCATAGCGCAGGCTGTTTGAGTCTGCTTTCATTTGTGCGCAGGGTATCAATCATCACATTCCCCACAAAATAAATTTGATTTTTTAAAACCCCAAGATTTTCAAGGTTTTTGGAAGCCAATGGTGTGGTTGTGAAAAAATAATCAGTTAAGCTGTCCGTTACAATTCTGTTGATTTCTTCGGGCATTGACATATCCCCTGAACGGATCCCGGCTTCTACATGCGCGACCTTTACCCCAGCTTTTTTAGCCACAATGGTGCACGCCATGGTTGAGGTCACATCACCAACTACCATTACTAAATCCGTTGGATGTCCTGCTAACGCCTTTTCGAACCCAATCATAATAGCAGCAGTTTGTTCTGCTTGTGTGCCACTTTTTACATTCAAATTAATATCTGGAAAGGGGATGTTTAATTCTTCAAAAAAAGTGTCACTTAAGTTTTTATCATAATGCTGTCCGGTATGAACTAATTGGTAATTAATGGCAATACCTTCTGATTGTTTTTGTTTTATGGCCTCAATAATGGGGGCTATTTTCATGAAATTTGGGCGTGCTCCAGCTACTATGGTAATGATCATATCTTTTATAATAATGATGAGAATTGTTTTAATTTACCAGCTTCAGAACGTTTTAACTTGGCTTGGCGCTCGAAGACAATATGTAGCCCTTTTTCAAGATAGTTTTCCATTTGTTTAATTATGATTTGAGTTTGCTTATCTGATAATTTCTCATTGCTTACATATATAATTTTAAAGGTTTGAAGGTCTTGTTGCTCGATCATAAATTCCTTGACGTTGCCATCATCTTCAACAATACTTTTGGTAATATAGTAAAAGGTAAGTCCGGCCGCTTTTTTCCCACTTGGCAATATGGCAATATCATTGGTCCGTCCAATTAATTTTTGAAGTAGTGGTTTTTGAGTCGTACTTTCTTTAGATAGAATTCCAATATCGCCAATATCATAACGAATAAATGGATGTGCCTTATTGTAGAGTGATGTGATGATCACACGGCCCTCTTCGCCATAGGGCAAAACCTGATTGTATTCATCCACAATTTCTACAAAAAGAGTTTCGCTGTTAACAATCCATTCATCTTTCCGATTTTGAAAGGCAATTAAATCCAGTTCAGAGGCGCCATATTCATTGATTACTGGAACACCAAATTGCTTTTCCATGAGGAGTTTGTCGTTTTCAAACAACATTTCTGAAGTGACTACACAAGCCTTCAAAGTGGGGCAGACGGTTTTTAAAACCAATCCCTTTTGCTCTAAAAATTTGGCAAATTGGACAATCGAGCTTGTGTACCCATTAATATAGTCAAAGTTTGTGATTTTGAACTTTTTTAAATGCTTTTCAAATGCAAAATCACTTAAATCATACACTGAAAATCGGAATCGTGAACCCAGAACATCTTTAAGACGTTCTTTATAATAGCCTTTTTTATCTAAAGGAATTCCGTAAAAGCGCGCTTGTCTCGAGCTGTTGAAATCCAGATTAAACCAACTAAATCGATCTTGAATGATGCTCCAGGTCAATGCATGGCAAAATTTATCTTTGGCGAAAACAAAAGGATCTCCAGATGAACCTGACGTTTTGTTGACATACACGTTTTTTGGTAAAATACCTTCAGATAATCTGTCCACCAACGGTTGCTGTAAATCTCTTTTTGTCATGACAGGAACAGCGTCCCAAGTGGTAAATTTTGCAGTTTTATTAATCGATTTATAAAAGGAATTATGTGTTAGGTGGTAATTAACAATCTGTTCTTTTTGCTTATCAACATAGTTATGGAATTCTTTTTCATTAAGATTCTGAACAGCGCTCAAAATAGATCTCGCTTCCTTGATTGGAAATCCGTTCAATTTTAATGAAAAGTCAAATAAATTCAATTGTTGCCTTGTTTATAACAAATGTAAAGTAATGCAATTTATTAAGTTCCATCATAAAATCGATCCTGAACATTACTTATTTAATCGTTAAAAATATTATTGTTTTCATGTCATAAACTATATTTTTGCAGCAAACACAATAACATGATCATATTAATTCTCGGTTCCGGTGGAAGGGAACATACTTTCGCCTGGAAACTTGCCCAAAGTCCATTATGTAAAAAGATATTTGTCGCTCCAGGAAATTCTGGAACTGCAGAAATTGCTGAAAATGTCGATCTTAAAGTCACGGATTTTGAAGCGATAAAGAAGTTGGTTCTCGAAAAACACATAGAAATGGTGGTTGTTGGTCCAGAAGATCCTTTGGTCCTGGGCATTCACGATTTTTTCTTAGATGATCCTCAACTAAAAAATGTATCGGTCATCGGGCCTCAAAAAGCCGCTGCGCAATTAGAAGGCAGTAAGGAATTCGCCAAGGAGTTTTTATTTCGTCACAATATCCCAACTGCAGCTTATCAAAGTTTTGATGCCTCTTCATTAGAGGATGGTTATAAATTTTTGGAAACTTTAAATCCACCTTATGTTTTAAAAGCAGATGGATTGGCCGCTGGGAAAGGAGTTTTGATTTTAAACGACCTCAACGAAGCAAAAACAGAACTCAAAAGCATGTTAGTGGATGCCAAATTTGGAGCAGCAAGTAACAAAGTGGTCATTGAAGAATTCTTGGATGGGATTGAGCTCAGTTGTTTTGTGCTAAGTGATGGGAAAAACTACCAGATCTTACCAACGGCCAAAGATTATAAACGAATTGGCGACGGTGATACCGGATTAAATACAGGTGGTATGGGTGCAGTTTCTCCTGTGCCGTTTGCTACCGAATCCTTTCTGAGTAAAATTGAAGAACGCGTAGTTAAACCAACTATTGCCGGACTTCAAAAAGATGGATTAGATTATAAAGGCTTTATTTTCATCGGACTTATTAAAGTTGGAGATGATCCAAAAGTTATTGAATATAATGTGCGGATGGGAGATCCGGAAGCAGAGGTTGTGATTCCAAGACTAAAAAATGATCTTGTCGAAATTTTTCAAGCCATTGCCAATCAAGAATTGGATAAAATCGAAATTGAAATCGATGAACGCGCGGCAACCACAGTGATGTTGGTATCTGGCGGCTATCCTGAGGACTATGAGAAAGGAAAGGAAATAACCGGGTTGAAAAATTTAACGGATGTCATTCCTTTTCATGGCGGTTCCATTTTAAAAGATGGTAAGGTAATCACTTCTGGAGGACGTGTTATGGCCATAACATCTTTTGGAAATACGTACCAAGAGGCCATAAAAAGATCTTATCAAAATATAGAAAAACTACATTTTGATAAGATGAATTATCGTACGGATATTGGTTTTGATTTATAAATAAGAATGGGACGAGATGCTCTTGTCCTCTTCTTTGTTATCGTCGTGTTTTTTCAATTCTAACATCCAATAAACAAATCCTGCGATGGCAATAAGGATTAGTATCCAAGAAAAAATATTGGCTAGCCACCAATTATCAAGTTCTAATGCCATTAAAGCGTCAAAAGGCAATAGTAGATAGTTCGTGAACAAATCGCCAATGCCATAAAAAAATTCAGTCATGATAATAAATATTATATTTACATAACAAAATTACGTTATTTTTATTTGAAATGTTCAATAAAATGAAGACGAATTTTGTTTTCATGGAAGTTATCACACCGAAATAAACCCCAAAACACAGCCCTACATGATTTCAAGTTTTTTTAGCAAAGCGAAACCCATACATCTTGTTGTGGTAAGCGCATTGCTTCTTGTTGTGTTTGTCGTGACAAAAATGTCGACAATAACAGAAGTTTTTTCTGCAGAGCTTTTTTTAAAACAAACCTTTCTTTTTGGTGTGTGTTTGGCTTCACTTTTTGTTTTGGACTTTTTTGTAAGCAAAAATAATCTTACCAAAAAGAACAGTTATAAGATTTTGATGTTCGGTCTATTCGTGGCCGTTTTGCCCGAAACTTTACTCAATTCGAATTTACTGATTGCCAATTTGTTTATCCTGTTGGCCCTAAGGCGGATCATAAGTTTAAGAACTAGAAAGGACATTAAGAAAAAACTTTTTGATGCTGCACTTTGGATCAGTTTAGCTACGTTATTGTTTTTCTGGGCATCCTTATTTTATATTTTGATTTTTATGGCACTTTTGCTGCATTCTATTGTGGACATTAAAAACTGGATCATCCCCATAGTAGGGATATTTTGTGTTGCAGTAATGACAGCGTCTTATATGATTGTTACTGGGGTAGGTTTTAAACCATCTTTAGAGGGCTTTTTTGATGTTAGTTTTGATTTTACACCGTTAAATTCAAAGCGTATTATTATTGCTACTACGATCTTATTATCATTTGGAGCATGGGCTTCAATTTATTTTATGAGAAACATAAAACATCAATTAAAAAGCTATAAGCCTTCTTTTGTTCTGGTGATTGTGTCGTCAATAATTGCCTTGTTGATCATTTTGGTGTCGCCCTATAAAGATGGCAGCGAGTTTATCTTTTTATTTGCGCCCCTGTCCATAATGATGTCCAACTACCTTGAAATTATACCAGAAAAGTGGTTTAAGGAAAGTTTGATTATTGTTTTGATATTAGTGTCGGTGGTTAATTTAATGCTGTAGTTTTTCACCAAATGCCAAATCACCCGCGTCTCCTAAGCCAGGCATAATATAACCTCTTTCATCTAAGTCCGGGTCCACGGTAGCAATCCATAAGTGCGTATTCTTACTAAAATGTTTGCTGATGTAGTCAATACCAGGTTGAGCACCGATAACGCAGGCCAAATGCACATCTTTAGGTTTGCCAAAAGGCTTTAAAGCTTCAAAAGTAGCTACTAATGATTGCCCTGTAGCCAGCATAGGATCAGCCAAAATTAGTGTTTTATTCTCTAAACTTGGACAGGCCAAATATTCTACAATAATTTCAAAACTGTCGGGTTTTTTCTGGTGTTGTCTATACGCCGAGATAAAGGCGTTTTGAGCATTGTCAAAATAAGTTAATAAACCATTATGCAAAGGCACTCCCGCTCTCAAGATAGAACACAGCACAATATCATTGTCCATAACATTCATTTCACAGGTGCCCAACGGCGTATTAATTTGCGCTGATTTGTAATTTAAGACTTTGCTAATTTCATACCCCAAAATTTCCCCAATGCGTTCAATATTTCTGCGGAAACGCATGCTATCCTTCTGAATATTGACATCCCTTAATTCGGAAACAAATGTGTTTAAAATGGAATTTTTTTCTGTTAAGTTGTGAATGTGCATAAGGCTTAAACTCTATTTGGAATGGTAAAGTTAATTAATTAGAAGTATATTTACGTTTTAAAAATCATCAGAATATGTTCACAGCAAAAGCCAATGAAATCTTTCAAAATGTCATCGATACGTACCATTTAAAAAATACGGTTGACCAATTATTTTCAAATATTTATGACGAAGATAGGCATCTTATTGAACATCTTTTGTATAGAAAATGTTGGATTGATACTGTACAATGGCATTATGAAGATATTATTAGAGATCCAAATATTGATCCAATTGCTGCTTTAAAATTGAAACGTCAGATTGATGCTTCAAACCAAGATAGAACTGATATGGTAGAGTATATTGATAGTTACTTCTTAAGTACCTATGACACTGTGCAGCCCAAATCAGAGGCAACAATAAACACCGAAAGTCCTGCTTGGGCGATTGATAGACTATCAATTTTAGCTTTAAAAATCTATCATATGAATGAAGAAGTGGAGCGCCCTGATGCATCTTCTTCACATAAACTCAATTGTACCACTAAACTTAATGTGCTTTTAGATCAGCGTAAGGATTTGAGCAAAGCCATTGACGATTTATTGGTTGACATTAAAAATGGCGATAAATACATGAAAGTGTATAAGCAAATGAAAATGTACAATGACGACGAGTTAAATCCTGTTCTACGCGGACAAAAGTAAATTTGAATCATAAATTTCTTCTCTTTTATCAAGGGAAGGTGGCTTCCGATGCTAATCGGAAGACGCAAGGGTTAAATTATGCCAAAACAACCAAAACACATTCTCGTCATCCGTCAGTCCGCCATGGGAGATGTGGCCATGACCATTCCTGTATTAAAGGCATTCATAAAACAATACCCCGACATTAAGCTAACAGTTTTGACTCGTGAGTTTTTCAAACCATTTTTTCGCGATTTGGAAAATGTATCTGTGTTTTCAGCCGATTTGAAGGGGAAGCATAAAGGATTCTTTGGTCTTTTAGAACTCTCAAAAGAATTAAGGATTTTAGGAATTGATGCCATTGCGGATTTGCATAATGTGCTTCGTAGTAAAATATTAAAAATATTTCTTTTAGATCTCAAAATTATTCAATTAGACAAGGGAAGGGCTGAAAAAAAAGCTTTGGTCAAAGGAGAAATCTTCGAGCAGCTCAAAACCACACACCAACGTTACCTGGATGTTTTTGAAAAATTGGGATTTCCCATTCAGGAGTCAGAGCCCGAGTTTCCTGAACGCTCAGCGATGAATTCTAAAACTTCAGAAATTGTAGGACAAGATGCTAAAAGTTGGATAGGAATTGCACCATTCGCAGCCTATAAAAGCAAGATGTACCCTTTAGAATTGATGAAGCAAGTAATTAAGGAATTATCCCAGCATCACAAAGTTATTTTGTTTGGCGGGCAATCGGAGGCAGATTATTTAAGCACCTTGGAAAACGAAAATGTCACTAGTTTAGCCGGAAAATTAAGTCTGGATGAGGAATTAGATGTTATTTCAAATTTGGAGGTGATGCTTTCCATGGATTCTGGCAATGCTCATATGGCAGCAATGATGGGGATAAAAGTAGTGACACTTTGGGGCGTGACCCATCCGTTTGCTGGATTCTATCCATTTCATCAGGATGAGAATAATTTACTTTTAGCAGACCGCACGAAATTCCCTAAAATTCCAACATCTGTTTATGGAAATAAATTTCCTGAAGGTTATGAAAACTGTATGGAAACCATCATGCCAAAAGATATCATTGACAAAATTGAAATGGTCATAAAAAAACCCCACTAATATTAGTAGGGTAAGATTTTATTTGAGTGTAATTGATAAGCCTCATAATGAAACCTTTTATAAAAACATTAGTTTCATTCGCGTGAATATCATTTTATAAAGATTTATTGTGGATTATTCGACGACAAATGTTTAATTAAGGATAAAATGTAGAAAAATGATTATTTTCCATTTATCAATTAAATGTCATCATAATCTATACTTACGTTGGGTGTTATTGGATGTGCTTGACAGGTTAAAATTAAGCCTTCAGCAACTTCGCCATCAGTTAAAATACTATTTTTTCGCATTTTAACTTCGCCTTCAGTGACACGTGCTAAACAACTACTGCAAATCCCCCCTTGACAAGAATAGGGGGCATCCAAATTTTTATCTAACGCCGCCTCGAGAATATTTTGTTTTTGCGACATCTCAAAGGTTGTGGTTTCATCATCCAAAACGATGGTAACTTTAGTTTGACCATCAGGAATTGTAACCGTGTCTCTTTCCGTAGGTTTTGCAGCCTTAAATAGCTCAAAGAAAACACGATCATTTGAAATTTCATGTTCGGTAAGTACGTCTTTAACCGTATGGATCATCGCTTCCGGGCCGCATAGGTAAAAAGCATCAATGGTCAAATCTTTGTGCTTATTTTTTAAAATCAAATTGACGGTGCTTTTTTCAATACGTCCAAAAATGGAATCATCTTCTTGTGCCTGGCTAAAGACAAATTGAATGGATAACCGGTCACTATATTGTTGTTGTAATTCCAATAATTCTGCTATAAACATGGTGTCATCGGTAGTTTTATTACCATATACCAAAACCACGTTACTCTGTATTTCTTCTTCCAAAGCACATTTAACAATGCTTAAGATTGGCGTGATGCCGCTACCCGCTGCAAAAGCTGCGATATGTTTAGTCTTGAAATCATTCGGTTGAAAAACAAAATGCCCTCTCGGTGCGGCCACTTCCATAGTGTCGCCCGCTTTTAGTTCATTATTGGCAAATACCGAAAATGTTCCATCTTGCACTTTTTTTACCGCCACTTTCAATTCACCACTTTGTGGAGAGGAACATAATGAATAATCACGTCTGAGTTCTACGCCATTGAGTACCATTTTTAAAGTAATGTACTGGCCAGCTTTAAACGTATAAGTTTCTTGTAAATGTGGAGGGACTTCAAAGCTAATGGTTACCGCTTGTGAAGTTATCCGCTCAATATTTTTTATAACTAGGGTGTGAAAATTTGACATGTTTTATTTTTTTTCAAAAGTAACGAATGCTTAGATTAAATGCCACATCTCTAACAAAATAATAAGAAATGAAGACCTCTAAGCAATACCAACTTCTGCAGAAATTAGCCCTTATCGAAATTTGTTTGTAACAAAAAGTGTATTAATATTACTAATTATTAAATCCTAACCAAGTCCCTATGTTCAAATATTTTATTAGTCTCGAGTGGAAATCCTTCATACGATCTGCTTCCTTTAAGACCAATCTTTTTCTGAAAATAATGATGGTCTTTGGTGCACTTTGGATGATTGCATCATTTTCTATATTAGGTTTTGGGGCTTATTATATGATTGAAGATGGGCTCAATAAAGAACCTTTTCAAGTGGTCAATCAAGTGGTCATTTATTATATGATTTTCGACTTGGTGTTTCGATATTTTCTTCAGAAAATGCCAGTCATGAACATCACGCCACTGATGTATCTGCCAATTAAAAGAAAAAACATTGTCAATTTTGCGATGGGTAAAACCATGATATCGTTTTTCAATGTGCTGCATGCCTTTTTCTTTATTCCCTTCTCAATTGTTCTGATTATTGAAGGCTTCCAGGTTTTACAAGTGATGGCTTGGTATCTGGCGATTTTAGGATGGATTTTTTGTAACAACTTTATCAATATATTTATTAATAATAAGGATATAGTTTTCTATAGTGTTCTAGGTTTAGTGATCGTGATGATCGGACTTCAATATTTTGAGGTATTCGATGTTACACAGTATACCTATCCAATATTTAACAGCTTTTATGCCATCCCATATTTGGCGCTTATTCCAGTGATTTTGGCGATGGTGTTCTATAACATGGCCTTTAATTATTTCAAAAAAAATCTCTATTTGGATGCAGGTCTATCCGTTAAACATGATGTTGCTGAAACTGAAGATTACACGTGGTTGGACCGCTTTGGAAGTTTATCTACATTTCTAAAAAATGACATTAAACTTTTAAGACGTAACAAGCGCTCAAAGATGACCATAGTCATGAGTGTTTTATTTATATTTTATGGACTGCTCTTTTTTACCAATTCAGTAGATGCTTATCAAGGTCCTTTTTGGCGTGTTTTTGCTGGAATTTTTGTTTCGGGAGGATTTTTATTCACTTTTGGTCAGTTCGTACCCAGTTGGGATAGTGCTTATTATCCGTTGATGATGAGTCAAAATATTCGTTACAAAGATTACATTGCTTCTAAATGGTATTTGATGGTCATCGCTACGATAATTTCTACGATCCTTGCTGCTTTTTATTTGTATTGGGGATGGCAAGCTTATGCTGCAGTTGTCGTGGGCGCCATTTATAATATTGGGGTCAACAGTCATGTCGTACTTTGGGGTGGTGCCTATATTAAAACGCCGATCGATTTGACGACCAGTAAAAAAGCCTTTGGAGATAAGCAGGCCTTTAACATGAAAACGATGTTATTAACCATTCCTAAATTGTTGCTGCCCATGGGGATTTATGCTATTGGCCACTATACACTTGGTGAAGGTTTTGGTTTTGCTCTCGTAGCCATAGCAGGATTAGCAGGATTTTTATTCAAAAACAAGGTGTTTAATATTATTGAAAAGGTTTATAAATCAGAAAAATATAAAACATTAGCCGCTTACAAACAAAATAATTAATTATGATAACAGTATCCAATCTATCAAAAAAATATAATGCAGGTCCCGTATTAAGCATTGACAATCTCGACATTCCGAAAGGGCAGAGTTTTGGGTTAGTGGGCAACAATGGGGCTGGAAAAACTACTTTTTTCAGTTTGCTGTTAGATTTAATACAACCCACCACCGGATTTATAAAAAGCAAAGGCATTCAAGTCAATGAAAGTGAGGATTGGAAACCATTTACTTCGGCCTATATTGATGAAACATTTTTAATTGGTTATCTAACTCCGGAGGAATATTTCTATTTTATTGGCGAGTTGCGCGGTCAAAATAGAGCCGATGTCGATGTGCTTTTAAAGCAATTTGAAGATTTTTTTCATGGCGAAATATTAAAGCAAAAAAAGTATCTGCGTGACTTGAGTAAAGGAAATCAGAAAAAGGTGGGAATTGTCGCGGCCCTTATCGGAAATCCAGAAGTTATTATTTTAGATGAACCTTTTGCCAATTTAGATCCGACCACGCAAATCCGTTTAAAACAAATTATCAAAAATCTTGCAGAAAAACAAGGCGTTACCGTGTTGGTATCGAGTCATGATTTGATGCACGTCACGGAAGTTTCGCAGCGTATCGTCGTTTTAGAAAAAGGTGTGGTCATCAAAGATTTGGCTACAAGTCCAGCCACCTTGAAGGAATTGGAAGCACATTTTGCGGGGTCTGAAGTGCTCTAAAAGTTGATCTAATTTGTCATTCCGACGGAGTAGGAATCTCATAATTTCATTCACTGATTGGTCATTCCGATGAAGGAGAAATCTTATAGATTTGTTCATAATTTTGTCATTCCGACAAAGTAGGAATCACATTGTCAAACTAACGAAACTTTCACATTTCTAAAACCTGAAAGGTCTTATCTGCTTTGCGACTTAGCGCCTTAGCTAACCAAAATTTCATAATAGAAAAGTCCGCTCCATTTTCCACCAATAATTCAAAAAGATGCTTATTTTTACGGCATTGCATAATATTTGCAGCTGTTTTTAGTTATATGAACCAAATACAACCAGCCTTGCGGAACTTTTCTAAATCTATATTGTTCGTGTTTTTTACGGCACTTATTGTCACGAGTTGCTCCCGGAAAAAAGATACGTTTATCAATAGAAATTTCCATGCTTTAGGGACCAAGTACAACGTACTCTACAATGGGGAAATTGCTTTGGAAAATGGAAGGGAAGCCATTGACGATGCGTTTACGGATAACTATTGGGAATTATTGCCCATAGAGCGTATGGAGACCATGGATGAAATTACGCTTCCAGGACAATCTAAAAACTCTGATTTTGAACGCGCTGAAGAAAAAGCGATTAAAGCGGTTCAAAAACATGGCATGAACATCAAAGGGAAAGAACATAATCCTCAAATTGACGAAGCTTATTTGCTGCTTGGAAAAGCACGATATTTCGATCAGCGTTTTATTCCTGCATTAGAAGCCTTCAATTATATTCTTTATAAATATCCCGCGAGCGACAAAATCAACAAGGCGAAAATATGGCGTGAAAAAACCAACATGCGTCTTGAAAATAATGAGCTCGCAATTAAGAATATAAAGCGATTAATGGAGCAGGAGCGATTGGATCATCAGGATTTAGCTGATGCTACCGCCGCTTTAGCCCAAGCCTACATCAACATTAAAGCAAAGGACAGCGCTTTGACCCAATTGGCAATTGCGGCCGCATTCACTAAAAAAAATAAGGAAAAAGCACGTTTTAATTATATAAGAGGGCAATTGTATAACGAGTTTGGCTATAAAGATAGCGCCAACGTAGCATTTGATAAAGTCATTGATTTACACCGGAAAGTGCCACGCGCATATTATATCAATGCCCATTTAGCAAAAGCTGCGAATTTCGATTTGAATTCAGGCGATGTTTTGGCATTTTCCGAGTATTTGACAGATTTGGAAGAAGATCGCGAAAACCGACCTTTTTTGGACAAAATATTTTACCGTATTGCAGAATTTCATAAACAGTCTGATCGCGACTCTTTAGCGGTTGTGTTTTACAACAAATCATTGCGAGCGTCATCAAGCGATAAGCAGTTAAGAGCTATTGATTATAGCACATTGGGCGATATGAGTTTTGATAAATCCGAATATAAATTGTCAGGAGCTTATTATGACAGTACATTGACCAATATGGTGGTCGATTCCAAACCGTATAGAATCATCAAACGAAAAAGAGAAAATTTGGAGGATGTGATTCACTATGAAGGTATCGCCCAAGTCAACGACAGTATTCTTAATTTGGTAAATGCATCTGATGTTGATAGGATAGCCATTTTTACAAATTATATCGATAAGTTAAAAGCGAAAGCAAAGGATTTAAAGGAGCAACAAGAAATTGCAGAGCGCAAAGCCAGTTCAGGTTTGGTCGCTTCTGATAATAACGCCAATCAAAAAGCGGTTGGGAGCATTTCACGTAGTCCAGGTATTGATCCGATAGGAACTAACGGTAAACAATCGTTCTATTTTTACAATCCCACTACGGTAGCCTATGGTAAAAACGAGTTTTTAAAGATTTGGGGAGACCGTTCACTAAAAGACAATTGGAGAATTTCAAGTACGCGAAGTAATGATTTTATAGCAGAGGACAATGTTTTATCCGCTGATGCTACAGAAGAGGAGCGTTACGACCCGGAGTTTTATGTTTTAAAAATTCCAACCGATCAAAAAATTATTGACAGCATCATTAAAGGTAGAAATCACGCTTATTATCAATTAGGTGTTATTTACAAAGAAAAGTTTAAGGAATATGATCTTGCAAAAGACAAGCTCAAAGCGGTGTTAGATAACAATCCAGAAGAGCGTCTGGTTTTGCCTACCAAATACAATTTGCATCAAACCTATGCGCTTTTAGATGAAGCTGACGCGGCAGAGCAGATGAAGCGTGATATTATCACAAACTATCCCGAATCTCGATATGCAGCCATTCTTTTGAATCCTAAGTCAGAAATGTCTAAGGATGAGAATAGTCCTGAAAGTGTTTATGAACGCACTTATAAAAGTTATGAAGCGCAAAATTTTCAAGCCGTTATAGAACAGAGTGATAAATACATTCTGGAATTTGATAGCGATCCCATTGTGCCTAAGTTTGAAATTTTAAAAGCCTCAGCAAATGCGCGATTATACGGTCTGGAAGCTTATAAACAGAGTGTGAATTTTATCGCATTAACTTATCCAAATTCCGAAGAAGGTAAACGTGCGCAGGAAATCATAGAAAATGTCATCCCTGTGTTATCAGCTAGAGAATTTCAGGATAATGATAAAGGGTCTAAATTTAATGTAGTGTATCAGTTTGAAAATGAAAATATTGAAGACGTAGATGCTTTTGTAAAAAAACTGAGCGATGAAGTTAAGGAAATTAGATATTATGATTTAAGCGTGTCCAAAGACACTTATGATCAAAACACTATTTTTGTGGTGGTACATGGTTTAAAAAGTATTCAAGGAGCAAGCGGATTTGCCGATTTGCTTCAAGAACGAAAAGTTAATATCACGAGACCTTATATTGCCATTTCATCACTAAACTATGAAATTGTGCAAAGACATAAAAACCTCAAAGACTACCTACAATCGCAATAAACTACCTAACTTATGTTTATAGAAAAAAAGCTAAAAAAAATAAAATCGACTTCAGAATCCGTTAATCAACAAAACACTATTGCAAAAGGCACCACTATAACGGGAGATATCGTTAGCGATGGCGACTTCAGAGTTGAAGGCACCATACTGGGAAATATTAAAACGCCTGGCAAAGTGGTTCTTGGAAGAACAGGCATTATTAACGGTACGCTTCAAGCAGCAAACGCGGATATTGAAGGGAAATTCTCTGGAAAGTTGATTCTGTCGGAGATCCTTTCATTAAAAGCGTCAGCACATGTAGAAGGCGAAGTGGAAGTTGGTAAATTTGCCGTAAAGCCAGGAGCTACTTTTAATGCTACCTGTATGATGAAAGTTGCTCCTAAAGAGCTTACCAACACCAACAATTATAAATTGTCACAAGCCAATGCAACAAGAGCCAAAAAAGAACAGATCGCTTAATAATTATGCCAAATACTCTGCAATTGCCTTTCAAATGATTGCGATTATAGGCGTAGGAAGCTTTATTGGATTTAAAATTGATCAATATTTTGAAAACCAAAATAGTTTGTGGACCATTATATTTTCTTTGGGTTCCACAATTTTTGCTGTATTTTTTGTAATAAGACGTATTATTGCAGATTCAAAAGAAGATAATTAGGGATCATCAATAAGTTGCACAAAACTCATGGTTTCTTTACTTCAATTCGACTAGGAAAAGAGGGTTAGGAAATCGCTTAATTGGTTTGTATTTCGGGATGAATAAATTTCCGAAAAAGAATTTAAGCATCGAGATGTACTGATAGTTTAATTAAAATCCAATAAAATTTTCAATTTTTAATGACTGCAGAATTTAAAAAAAGACAACTTAATTTTTTACTTTTCATCACAATTTTAAGTGTGATATTGTTTGGGGTTCACAGTTATTTGTTGTTCCACTTTGGGTCTGAGCTCAAATTGTTTTTCCCCGTTTGGCAGATTTATGTGTTCAATATTTTAGTCACAACATTGTTTTATACCATTTTAAATTATCGATTTTCTGAGGGTCAAAAGAATGTTTTAATCTTATTTATGGCAAGTACACTCATCAAAATGTTTCTTGCTATTCTGTTTCTTTTACCTTTGCTTTTATCGGATTTGGACAAGAAGCAATGGGATGTATTTAACTTTTTTATTCCTTATTTTTTTTACTTGGCGTTTGAGGTGTTTTCCATCACGAAGTTTCTTCAAAATCAATCATAAAGGAAATGCTCCGAATATTGAAAAAAAAGTATTTGACATCTGACATAATGTATGTACATTTGCACGGAATTTAGAGCAAGGTATTTTTAAGCTATTCATAATGACATTAAACACTTTAAGAGCCGTATTATTTTTAGTTTCTTTTTTTGCATTTTCCAGCTTTGGATTTGCCTCTCAAGATATCGATGACCAAGACACTGAGTTCAATGCCACAGAGATGATCATGCACCACGTTAAGGATGCGCATGAGTTTCATATTATAGATTGGAACAATGAGCCTATTACTATCCCTCTGCCAATTATCCTTTTTACTGATAACGGACTGACTACTTTTATGTCGAGTGAATTTCATCATGATGATTCAGGGTCTTATATTGTTGAAAAAAACGGTGAGCGCTTTGTTAAATATCACGAAAAAATCTACCAGTTGGATGCAGGAGCAACGGCAGTGAATTTTGACGATGAGGAAAACGCTACAAATGCCTCATTACCTTTAGATTTTTCCATTACCAAAAACGTCTTTATGATGTGGGTTTCGGTTATTTTAATTTTGTTCATATTTATTTCTTCAGCCCGTAAATACAAAAAATCAAACAACTTCTTACCGAGAGGCATTGCTTCTTTTGTTGAGCCTTTAGTATTATTTATTAGAGATGAGGTTGCTATTCCAATGATCGGTGAAAAGAACCATAGAAAATTTATGCCTTTTCTATTGAGTGTGTTTTTCTTTATCTGGATCAATAACATTTTTGGATTAATACCAATCCTAAATGGTGCCAACGTGAGTGGTAATATTGCTTTTACATTAGCTTTAGCTTTGTTTACATTTATGTTTACGATTTTTAACGGTAACAAGAATTACTGGAAACATATTTTCTGGATGCCTGGGGTTCCTGTGCCAATGAAAATATTTTTAATGCCAATAGAGATTATAGGAATGTTTGTAAAGCCTTTTTCTTTAACCATTCGTTTATTCGCTAACATCACGGCTGGACATATTATTATTTTATCATTAATATCCCTGGTTTTTATCTTTGAGAGTGTAGCCATTGCACCAGTTTCTGTTGGATTCTCATTGTTCATTTTAATCATCGAAATTGTAGTTACTGCAATTCAAGCATATATATTTACCGTGTTGTCTGCCTTGTATATAGGCATGGCTACCGAAGAAGACAATCATTAATTAATTTAAATTTTATATTATGACTATTACAGGAATTGCAGCACTAGGAGCCGGTATGGTGGTTATTGGAGCTGGTTTAGGAATTGGAAAAATTGGTGAGTCAGCTATGAACGCTATGGCTCGTCAACCAGAAATCCAAGGAAAACTCCAGACTTCAGCACTAATTTTGGCAGCTTTCGTAGAGGCAGTAGCACTTTTTGGTGTTGTTGCGGCTATTATCGTAAAGTAATTAGTAAGATTAACACAGAAATAACGGTTGGTTATTTCTGTGTTTTTATTGATCTTCAAAGGCCTGTCAGCGAAGATTAGAGAAATTTAAGTTATTAAAAAAATTAAGAAATGGATTTAATTACACCTGGGTTTGGACTTGTTTTTTGGTCAATCGTCACTTTTGGAATACTGCTATTAGTACTAAGAAAATTTGCTTGGAACCCAATTTTGGGTGCTGTTGATGAGCGAGAAACTGGTATCAAAAATGCTTTGGAAGCGGCAGATAGCGCACGTAAGGAAATGGAGAACCTTAAGGCGGATAATGAGCGAATTCTTAACGAAGCACGTGCAGAACGTGAAGCGATGATGAAAGACGCCCGTGAGATCAAAAATAAGATGGTCAGTGATGCAAAAGAAGAAGCACAAGATCAAGCGGCTAAAATAATCGCTCAAGCTCAAGAAGCTATTGAAAATGAAAAGAGAGCAGCCATGGCTGAACTTAAGAATCATGTTGCAGCCTTGTCTATTGACATTGCAGAGAAAGTGGTACGTGAGGAATTATCTAATAAAGACAGACAATTAGAACTGGTCGAGTCGATGTTAGTGGATGCAAAATTGAATTAAATTGTCACACTAGAAGTAGAGATTTGTTGAGTTGAAACAGTCACAATCCTTCTAAACAGACAAACGAGATAAAGTATAATTAAAAAAGATCCCAGCCTTCGCCGGGAGTATTATGGCACAAACAAGAGCAGCAATTCGTTACGCAAAAGCAGTTTTAGACCTTGCTAAAGAACAACAGTCGGCAGAGGTTGTCAATGCTGATATGAAGTCAATTGCTAATGCTGTGGCAGCAAGCACCGATTTAAGAGATATGCTTTTAAGCGCTGTAGTGCCTTCCAAAATAAAAAAATCGGCTTTGTTGGCTGTTTTTACTGAGTTAAGCACACTTAGTGTTAATTTGATCGATACTTTAATTCAAAATAAACGTATTGATATCCTGGGTGGTGTAGCAGGAAAATTTACGGAGTTGTATAATGAAGATCAGGGTAAGCAGGTTGCAAAAGTAACTTCTGCGGTTCCATTGACAGAAGAGCTCAAAGCAAAAGTATTGGCTAAAGTAAAAGAGTTGACAGGAAAGGATGCTGAATTGGTAAATGTGATTGATGAATCTATATTAGGCGGATTTATTCTACGAGTTGGCGATATTCAGTATGATGCAAGTATTGCGAATAAATTACAGAAGTTAAAAAGAGAATTTACATTAAACTAAAGAGTTGGAATTAGGTGTTCGACATCTAAATTCTAACCCTTGTCCCGAGCAAAGTCGAGGGGTATAATATCTAAATAAAATGGCAGAAGTAAAACCAGCTGAAATATCAGCAATCTTAAAGCAACAATTGTCAGGTTTTGAAGCTAGCGCTTCATTGGACGAAGTAGGAACTGTATTGACTGTCGGTGATGGTATTGCCCGCGTTTACGGCTTAGCAAACGTACAATATGGTGAGTTAGTTGAATTTGCAGATGGTCTTGAAGGCATTGTTTTAAATCTTGAAGAAGATAACGTTGGTGTCGTATTGTTAGGTCCTTCTGTTGGTATCAGCGAAGGTTCAATCGTAAAACGTACGGAAAGAATTGCTTCTTTAAAAGTAGGTGAGGAAATCGTAGGACGTGTTGTGAATACTTTGGGAGAACCGATCGATGGAAAAGGTCCAATTGGTGGAACGCTTTATGAAATGCCATTAGAAAGAAAAGCGCCAGGTGTTATCTACCGTGAACCAGTAACAGAGCCGTTACAAACAGGGATTAAAGCTATTGATGCCATGATTCCTGTAGGCCGTGGGCAACGTGAGTTGGTTATTGGTGACCGTCAAACTGGTAAAACAGCAGTTTGTATCGATACCATTATCAATCAGAAAGAATTTTTTGAAGCAGGTGAGCCTGTATATTGTATATATGTAGCGATTGGTCAAAAAGCGTCAACGGTTGCTTTGATTGCAAAAACATTAGAAGAAAAAGGAGCAATGGCCTATACCACGATTGTAGCGGCCAATGCATCTGACCCTGCTGCGATGCAAGTGTATGCGCCCTTTGCTGGTGCTGCAATTGGTGAGTATTTTAGAGATACTGGCCGTCCTGCATTGATTGTATTTGATGATTTATCAAAACAAGCAGTAGCCTACCGTGAAATTTCATTATTGTTACGTCGTCCACCGGGACGTGAGGCGTATCCTGGTGACGTTTTCTACCTTCACTCAAGATTATTAGAACGTTCTGCAAAAATTATCAATAATGATGCGATTGCAAGAGAAATGAACGATTTGCCAGATGTCTTAAAACCAATCGTAAAAGGTGGTGGATCGCTAACGGCATTACCAATCATCGAAACTCAAGCGGGTGACGTATCAGCATATATCCCAACCAACGTAATTTCCATTACGGATGGACAGATTTTCTTGGATGGTGACTTGTTTAACTCTGGAGTTCGTCCAGCAATTAACGTGGGTATTTCGGTATCTCGTGTTGGTGGTAACGCACAGATTAAATCGATGAAGAAAGTTGCTGGTACTTTAAAATTAGACCAGGCACAATACCGTGAGCTTGAAGCTTTCGCTAAATTTGGTTCTGACTTGGATGCTGTTACTCTAAACATCATCAACAAAGGAAAACGAAATGTTGAGATCTTAAAGCAAGCACAAAACGATCCATTTACAGTTGAAGATCAAGTTGCTATCATCTATGCCGGATCTAAAAACTTATTGAGAGATGTTCCTGTAGAGAAAGTAAAAGAATTTGAACGTGATTATTTAGAGTTCTTAAGAGCTGCGCACAGTGATACGCTTGCAGCATTAAAAGCAGGAAAACTAACTGATGAGATTACAGATACATTGACTAATGTAGCTAAGGAATTGTCAGCGAAGTATAGAAAGTAGTATTAGGTACCAAGTATTAAGTACAAAGTACTAAGATTGAGAGGAAGCTTTCAAAATGTTGTTTTAAAGTCAAAATATTGAAAAGTATTTTTTTGTTCAGTCTTAATACTGATATCTTAATACTTAATACTAACAAAAAATGGCAAACTTAAAAGAAATACGTAACAGAATTACATCAGTGTCTTCCACGATGCAGATTACCAGTGCCATGAAAATGGTATCGGCTGCAAAGTTAAAGAAGGCTCAAGATGCGATTACTGCAATGCGTCCTTATGCTGATAAATTAACCGAACTATTACAAAGCTTGAGTGCTACTTTAGATGAAGATTCTGGAAGCAAGTATTCAGATCAACGCATTGTTAATAAAGTTTTGTTGGTTTCAATTACTTCAAACAGAGGTTTGGCTGGCGCGTTCAACTCTAACATTATCAAAGAGACCAATCGTTTGATAAAAGAGGAATATGCTGGTAAAGAAGTTTCTATTTTAGCCATAGGAAAAAAGACCAATGATGCTTTTAATAAAAGCAACAGAGTGATCGCTAATAGAAGTGAAGTATACGATGACTTGACTTTTGATAATGTATCGGAAATTGCGGAATTTTTGATGGATAGCTTTTTACAAAATCAGGCAGACAAAATTGTTTTGGTTTATAACAAGTTCAAAAATGCAGCCACTCAAGAAATTATGGCCGAACAATTTTTGCCAATAAAACCGATGGAGAAGGATGATGAAGTTCAGTTGGACTATATTTTTGAACCATCAAAAATTGAAATCGTTGAGCAGTTGATTCCAAAGTCATTAAAAACACAGCTTTATAAAGCTCTTAGAGATTCGTTTGCAAGTGAGCATGGTGCACGTATGACGGCAATGCATAAAGCAACAGACAACGCGACAGAATTAAGAGACGAATTGAAATTGACTTATAACAAAGCTCGTCAAGCATCTATTACTAACGAGATCTTGGAGATTGTTGGTGGAGCGGAAGCTCTAAATAATTAAGTTAGGAATCAATTAAGATTTTTATGAAATAAACAAAACCCAACTCATTGAAGTTGGGTTTTACTTTTCAAATTATTGTTTTTAATTTATTCTTTGCTTTCTTAATTGAAATCTTATAGAAACATGATTACCTATTCAATCGACCTGACTAAACAGCGATTAGCCGTGTTTTGGAATTGGGCCTACAATACTGTAATTTTACAGTTCAAATATTAAGTCTTGGGTACGATAAAAACCTTCTTTAAGGACACTATAATTTATGGTTTGGCTACTGTTCTTCCCAGACTCATGAATCTTATTTTAGTTCGACTACATACAGGTAAATTGGCGACCGCAAGTTATTCCGATAATACGACGTTTTACATCTATGCCGCATTTTTCAACGTCTTATTAACCTATGGAATGGAAACTGCATTCTTCCGTTTTTTCTCTAAAAACAAAGAAAAGGACAAAGTGTTTTCAACGGCTTTAATAAGCCTGACCGTTTCAACTTTTGCGTTTTTGCTGTTGGTGGCCATTTTTAATAAACAGTTGGCGGCTTTAGTGAATTTAAATCAAACCTATTTCAATTTGTTGATCGGCGTTTTGGTTCTAGATGCTCTTGTAGTTGCTCCATTTGCTTATTTAAGGGCTACTGGACGACCAATCAAATTTACGGCAATCAAATTGTCGAACGTTGTTGTATTTGTGATTCTTAACTACTTCTTTCTTTGGGCAATTCCAAAATTTGGAATTAATTTTCCTGGATATAACGATAATGATTTAGTACAATATATTTTTGTTGCAAATTTAGTAGCAAGCATTTCAACCTTACTATTGTTGTCGCCCTATTTCTTTAAGACGAAATTAGAATTCAGTAAAGACATCTTTAAACAAATGCTAAAATATGGTTGGCCAATTATGGTAGCAGGTTTGGCATATGCCATCAATGAGAATTTTGACAAATGGTTGTTGCCAGATATGCTAGGGAAGTCCATTAACGGCGCTTATAGTGGGTGTTACAAAATTGCAGTTTTTATGACCATTTTCATCCAGGCTTTTCGTCTAGGTGCAGAACCGTTCTTTTTTAACCATGCTAAAGAATTGAATGCCAAAGAAACCTATGCGAGTATCATGAAATATTTCGTGATATTAGGAAGTTTAATGTTCGTAATAACCGTCACATTTATCAATTTGTTCAAGTTGTTGCTTGTGCGTGATGCATCTTATTGGATTGCTATTGATATCGTTCCAATTATTCTTTTGGCAAACTTGTTTCTGGGCATTTATTTTAATTTAGCAATTTGGTATAAACTTACGGACAAAACTCGATATGGGATGTATATTTCAATAGTTGGAGCCATTATAACCATTGCCTTCAATTACATCATGATTCCAAAAATTGGATTTATGGCATCCGCCTGGGCAACACTGATCGCCTATGGAAGTATGATGTTGATCTCTTATCAAATTGGAAAACGACATTATTTTGTACCTTATGACATCACTCGAATAGGCAGTTACCTCGGTTTGGCAACCCTGATTTCTGCACTTTCTTATTATAGATTTAATGAGAATTACTATGTGAGTACTATTTTAGTTTTAGTATTTTTAGGGATTATTGTCCTGTTTGAAAAGAATGAAATCAAACAACTCATTAGAAAATAAAGAATACGAATCACAAAAATCTCTCAGGTTTTGTAATCTGAGAGGTTTGCATCAAATAATAATTATGACGATCAAAATCATTAACAAATCCAATCACGACTTACCCAACTACGAAACCATAGCTTCGGCCGGAATGGATTTACGAGCCAATTTATCAGAATCAAGAATCTTAAAGCCTTTGGAGCGCAGTATTGTGGGCACAGGCTTGTTTATCGAACTTCCTATAGGTTTTGAAGCACAGGTAAGACCTCGTAGCGGACTTGCCGCCAAACAAGGAATTACCATTTTAAATGCACCCGGAACTATTGATGCCGATTACCGAGGCGAAATTGGTGTGATCTTGGTAAATTTGTCCAATGAAGAGTTTGAAATTGTCAATGGCGAACGCATCGCGCAATTGGTCATTGCCAAACACGAACGTGCAGAATGGCTTTCGGTTGAAAACCTTACTGAAACTATAAGAGGAGAAGGTGGGTTTGGGAGTACTGGCAATAAGTAACCAATTCCTGCGAAGGCAGGAATCTTTTAATAAAGAAGCATGAGACACTGGTATGTCTATATGATGACAAATAAAATGTTTGGTGTTCTCTACATTGGTGTTACAGATAATATTGATGAAAGGGTAAAAGAACATAAATTGAAAATTTATCCAAAATCATTTACCGCCAAATACAATTGTGATAAATTAGTCTACTTAGAAGAGTTTGGTATTGGATATGAAGCAGCCAATCGAGAAAAAAGCTTGAAGAAATGGAAAAGAGAATGGAAAATTAAACTTATTGAGGAAGTAAACCCAAGTTGGATGGATATGAGTTTAAATTGGAAACTAAATTACAATAAACTGAGAGAATAGGCTTAGCTCTTTAGATACCTGCCTTCGCAGGTATTCTATTGGAAAATTAAA
>JBBSRC010000028.1:0-41004 GCA_038243395.1 Flavobacteriales bacterium
GTTTGATCGATAAATTGCTGACGTAATTCATCGTTGGATTTACGCTTTAATTTCCATTTCATGGATTGTTCGGTGTGAACGGATTCTGCATCTGTTGGTCCTAACATCATTAAACTTGGCCACCACCACCGGTTCAACGCATCTTGCGCCATTTCCTTTTGTTCGGGTGTGCCACTCGTCAATTTGATCATGATTTCATAACCTTGACGCTGATGAAAACTTTCTTCTTTACACACACGTACCATTGCTCTCGCATAAGGTCCGTAAGAGGTGCTACACAAAGGTACTTGATTGATGATGGCTGCACCATCCACCAACCAGCCAATTGCACCCATATCTGCCCAAGTCACTGTTGGGTAATTGAAAATGGAAGAATATTTTGCTTTTCCAGAATGGAGCTGTTCGTATAGCTTCTCACGAGTAATCCCTAAAGTTTCTGTTGCGGAATATAAATACAGCCCGTGCCCAGCTTCATCCTGGACTTTCGCCAACAAGGCTACTTTTCGTCTTAATGAAGGCGCTCTTGTAATCCAATTGCCTTCTGGAAGCATGCCCACAATTTCAGAATGCGCGTGTTGCGACATCTGACGAATATGCGTCTGACGGTACTTTTCTGGCATCCAGTCTTTAGGTTCGATTTTTTCGTCTCTTGCGATACGTGCTTCGAATTGTGCTTCTAAGTTTCTTATTTGTTCTTCACTCATTTTTCTTAATATTAGTGAAATGTTATTTATTGTTCGGAGTTGCGTTTAGTGTCGCGTTAGGGATTACTCGCCCACTCTTATTTTACATTGGGAGCTCGTGAATGCTTCGCATTTGAGGCATTGTTGGAGCTCCTCGAAGAGAGCGACTGCCGAAAGCCCGACCCTTTTTAGGGTAACGCCCAAATTAATATTCTAATTAAACGTCAAAATCAACCACCACTTTTTTACTCGTTGGAACAGCTTGACAACTCAACACATAATTCTGCTCCACTTCCTTATCTGCAAGCGCGTAATTCTTTTTCATTTTGACGGATCCTTCTATAACTTGACACTTGCAGGTACTACAAACGCCACCCTTGCAAGCGAACGGCAAATCGGCACCGGCGGCCAAGGCACCATCCAAAATAGTGTCGAAATCATCATCCATAATGAAATGGAATTCTTTTCCGCCATCAATGATGGTTACCTGGGTGCCATCAATTCTCTGTTCGAGAACTTCTGCTATATGTTTGTTTTCTTCTTCTGAGCTTCCGGTAAAAAACAATTCGTAATGAATATTATCTTTTGGCATTCCAGCAGCTTGCAGCTCATCGCGAATCAAGAAAATCATATCCTTTGGTCCACAAATAAACGCATGGTGCGTATCAGGAATATCAATAAACGTTTTGGTCAATACCGCTAGTTTCTCTTTATCAAAACGTCCGTTCAAAAATGGAATGTCGCGCTGTTCTTTCGTTAAAAAATAAAACACTTGAAACCTTTCAAAAAACTCGTTCTTAAGTTGTTCAATCTCTTCCTTAAAGATAATGGATTTTACAGTTCTGTTCAAGTAAAAGAGCTTAAAGGTGCTGTTTGGCTCTTCGTGCAAATGGGTTTTTATGATAGACATCAACGGTGTAATACCACTGCCTGCCGCAAATGCGATATAGTTATTTTTGGCAGTTACATCGACGTTGACCGTGAATTCGCCATGCGGAGCCATAATTTCAAGCGTATCGCCTTTTTTTAATTCGTTCAGCGCATAATTAGAAAACGTGCCATCACGAATGGTTTTGACGGCCACTTTCCATTCGCCATCCAAAGGACTTGAGCATAAAGAATAATTACGTCGAATGTCCTCGCCATTTATTTGCTTTCGCAATGTCAAATGCTGACCATGCTTGTATTTGAATGTCTCCTTGAGCTTATCAGGAACTTCAAAAGAGATGACCACGCAATCTTTTGTTTCCTTATAAACATCTAGCACTTTGAGCTTGTGGAATTTTGCCATAATCCTATCCCTAACCCTTTCCAAAAGAAAGGGAGTAGTCGTTAAATTTATTATTTGTCCTTTTATCAACCCTGCGAGGTGCTATACCTCCCAAATTCAAACTAACAGTTGTTAGTCTGGTTGTCAAATTTACAAAATTTATTATTAACTATTTGTTAATTCCATTGATGAGCACATCACTAAGATTTTGGGTTAGATCTTTAATAACTACTTCTTCTTTTTTTGGGATCCATAAATACAATGAACGTAGTGTAGAAAGTATTGAGAACATTATGACTTCAGGATTTGTTTTGATAATTTCATTAGAAGAAATTCCGGTCTTAATGATATCAATAAAATCTTGCTCATAATTTTTCCGCAATTCCAAATAATGCTCCAATTGATCTTCTAAGTGCATCCAATCATTATTTAAAGATGCCATCCCACAAGCATTATTTGAAGTAATATTGACGTGAAGCTCCACGATCAGATTTAATTTTTCGATGGTGGTCTGCTCTGATTTTTTGATCAAATCCATGCCTTGCGTAAATTCTTCCGCTATAGAAATGATGATAGCTTTTAAAATATCTTGTTTAGAATCGATATGATTGTAAAGACTTGCAGCTTTAATGCCCATTGCTTTAGCCAAATCGCGCATGGTTACCGCACTATAACCTTTTTGTTTAAAAAGTTTGGTGGCCGTATTTATAATTTCGTCTCTGCGGGTAACTTCAGTGCTCAAGATTGTATGTTTTAAATTCGAAACTTATCCAATTATTTGTAAATTTAATCAAAAGAAAACTATGGGAATTTTTGATTTTTTATTTGGTAGCAGAAAGAAACAAATACAAGAGTTTTTAGATAAAGATGCGATCATTTTGGATGTGCGAACCCAAAGGGAATGGGATAATGGTCACATTAAAAATGCAAGACATGTTCCTTTGGATCAGTTGCAGGATAAGCTTGCGAAAATTCAAAAAATGAACAAACCGGTAATTACCTGTTGTGCTAGTGGAGCACGGTCAGCACAGGCTGCGAAAATTTTAAAATCGCATAATATTATGGCTACAAATGGTGGTAGCTGGTTGAGTTTGCAAAGGAAGTTGCCGTCCTAAAAGTCTCTCTTAAAAGTCTCCTAAATCTTCCCCGAAGGAAAGGACTTCTAAATTAAGCTGAATTTAATAAGTAGACATAAATATAAATTCAGCCACTAAATCACATGGCATCTTATAGTTTGATTTTTTGTAAATCGTCTGAAGATTTTATGGAATTACCTTCAAACTGAAGAGTCCAACCCAAGGAACTTGTCAAGATATAGAATTTCGATAACTCACTAATCAACCGATTTTGGGCATTACTTTTTAAGTTGGACGCTTCGATTTTTTTCATCAGCTGTGCATTAACTTTATTCTTGATTTTATTGTAATCTTCCGCTTTGAAAGGGTTTAAATAATCGGCGGTCACGTCATAATATTCAAAATCAGGACTGATTTTTATTTCTTCTTTCGGGATGCTTAAAATTTGAAGTGTTTTGGTACTTTCATCCAGTTCATATTCAATCTGGCTCAAATCATAGGACACCGTCACGTCAGCATTTACTACCACAAGTGCCTTTTTTTCAACATTTACCAAATTGGCGAAAATGGCCTTAGAATTCTTATAAGTAAATACCTGGCTGAAATGGCCTTCTGTGACTACCAATTTACTCACATTTCTAATTTGCTCCTGAATAAGTGCGGAATTTTCTTGTAAAATTGTTTCCTCCTTATCATTAAAAAAATAACGATAGCCAAACATCACAACCAAGACTAAAATTACAACATACAGGAGTTTGCGCATTTTTTATTGCTGTTTTATTCAAACTTACCAGTCCCAAAATTCAGGATTGAAAAACTTATAGATGAATCTTACTTGTTAAGCTCTAATTTTTCTGCAAAATAATCGCAAAAATCTCTCATGGTTGCGGTCATTTTTTCATCTTCAGTTGCACGCTGGAACGTGTTGCTCATTTCTACCAGAGTTTGATGGAAAAACAACTTCATTTCATCAACGGGCATATCTTTTGTCCAAAGGTCAATACGCAAAGTTTCTTGAGCTTCACTATCCCATACTGAAAGCATCATTGCTTTCGCTTCTTCATTTTTGATGCCACCATCTTCAGCGGTCCATCTCAGTTTTTCGGGCACTCGATTTTCATCTAGTTCAACGAATAATTCAATCGTCGATTTTATATTTTTTGACATTATTTACGGGGTTTAAATTTAGAATTATTAAAAATCTCATCAGCATTCATTCGCAACATATCCATGAAATTGACGTCATTATTTTTCATATACGATCGTACGATCTGCCAGCCGATGTATTGGCCTATTCTGTCTGGAGATTCGCCATCAAGTTCCAAATAAAACTTTGAGAAAGGCGCGTCGGCAATAAATCGGCCGGCCAGACTATTATCGGTACTGAACAGGAGTTCACGTTCAATAAAATAACGCCAAACTTCACTTTCATTTTCCACGACCCAGTCTAACTGTTCCTCTGTATATCCAATTTTTTCAGCATCTGATTTAAACGGAATTATTTTATCTTTGAAATAGAGTTCTTTTCCAAAATAAATCATATCATCTAAAAGCGTCTTTGGTTTATTTTGTGAAATGTAATGTTCTGCATAGTCGGTTGCCAGGTCACTCACAATTTGAGATCGCTCCATTCTTAAAGTCAAAAATCTTTGAATACCTTCATAAAAATGATGATCGGCGCCCAAATAAGTATCTAAAGAAATCAATACAATGGTATCTGTTACAATGGTTTTGTTTCGATAATCCACATCTGAAGTGACTGTAATAACTCTCGGCACCTTAAATGTATTGTCGTAATATTTTAAGTGTTGAAAAAGTGATTCGATATCCTCTTGGACATCATCAAACTTTGCATAGGTCTTTTTAACTTCTTTAGACAATTCTTTCTGTAGAGAATCATTTATCCGCTCAATCCATATGGAATCATTAATGCGTTCTGAAAACAAAAAGGGATAGGTCGTTTTTAATTTTGGTAAATCTCCAGAGCTAGCTTCCGCAAATGCCAAATCAAAACGCTCCACTTTGACATCTACATCAATTTTAGAAATTTCACTTTTTATTTGATTGTCTTTTTTACAAGCGTTAAAAAAAAGCAAAAGGATAATTAAAAAACCAACATTCTTTATAGGTAATATCATAGGTAATATTAAAGGTCTTTAATTTTTATTACTTCAGTGATTACTTTATTTTTGTTGTACAAAGGTAGTATTCTTTGTGTTAAATCTTCCAAAAATGCAAACAGAAAAAGTTATTGATCACATTGTAAACTGGCTAAAAGATTACGCATCCAACGCACATGTCAATGGTTTTGTCATCGGTATTTCTGGCGGCATTGATTCAGCCGTGACCTCTATTTTATGTGCGAAAACAGGTTTGGATGTTTTATGTATTGAAATGCCCATCCACCAACCAGAAAGTCATGTGTCCAGAGGTCAAGAGCATATTAAACAGCTCAAAGCCGATTTTCCAAATGTGCAAGACATCTTGGTCGATTTAACTCCAGTTTTTGATGAATTTAAAAATCAGATATCCTTGGATGGCAACCAAGCTGTTGTTGACATGGCACTTGCGAACACACGTGCTCGTTTAAGAATGACTACACTTTATTACCACGCTGGATTACGAAGCCTATTGGTCGCCGGAACTGGAAACAAAATTGAAGATTTCGGGGTAGGGTTTTACACTAAATACGGTGATGGTGGCGTCGATTTAAACCCAGTTGCAGACTTGATGAAAACGGAAATTTATACTATTGCAAAAGTATTGGGCGTAACGGCTTTTATCGTGAATGCCGCGCCAAGTGATGGTTTGTTTGGTGATGATCGAAGTGACGAAGATCAAATTGGTGCAACCTATCCTGAATTGGAATGGGCCATGGAAATCAAAGAACAAGGTAAATCTGCTAATGATTTTCACGGTAGAAAACGTGAGGTTTTTGAATTATTTTCAAGACTCAATAAAAATAACCAGCATAAGATGATTCCAATTCCAATCTGCGAAATTCCAAAATATTTAAAATAATCGGCTATACATATTAATCAAATTCATGGAATGTTTCAAAACGCACTGAATTTTGCGTTTTTTTTCTTACATTTACGAAGCTACCTCTTCAATCTACAACTTACCATCTTTAGCACATTGATTAACTTAACTAACTAATAATAAGACATTATGATTAAGGTATTGGTTGTGGATTACCATCCCATTGTAAGAGCAGGACTAAAATTACTTTTTGAAACAGATCCGGATATTGAAGTTATTGGGTCTATAGGAACAGGTATTGAAATATTTGAATTCATTCGACGCTTTACTGTTGATGTTATAATTTCTGAAATTGATTTGCCAGAACTTAATGGCATTACCGCTTTAAGAGCCATCAAAAAAGAGAATACCGAACTAAAAGTCATCATGTTCAGTTACCACCCAGAAGAAATTTATGCGATTAGTTCAATTAAAGCAGGCGCCTCTGGCTATCTGTCGAAAAGCGTCGATACAAAAACTATTAAAGAAGCGATCTTAAAAGTGCATGAAGGCGGCATTTATTTAAGTGAAAACATGGCCAAACACTTAAATTATAATGACACTCGAAACAGCAAAACCAAACTTTATAAACGCTTATCGACTAGAGAGGTAGAAGTTTTGAAATTATTGTCTTCTGGCAAGAAAAATAAAGAAATTGCTCTAGAACTCGATATCAATGAAAAAACGGTCAGTACTTATAAAGCAAGATTATTTAAAAAACTTAATGTTACGAACTTAGTAGATTTGATCCATCAAGCAAAACATATGGGCACCGTCTAAATTTTGCTACCCACCACTTTTCCCAGTTTTTTTGACAAGAGTGTTTTTAGTCTTAGGTAATCTCTAACATCTTCCATTACCGCCAGCGTGTTCACGTTTGGTTTTCTCGTTTCATTTTGATATTCCACTACTTTTTGGTCGATTAAAAAGCAGCGCAAACTCAAAATAGTTTGCGTTACCAATTGCGCAATAGTCTCATTTTTTTCTTTCGGAATGATATGATTTCGCTCCCAATCATGCAACACATACCGTTCATCATTCATCAAAATAGTGGTCACTTCATTGGCCATATTTTGGTCGAGTTTATTAATAAAATCCTTTAATTGGAAGTCTGTGGCTTGATGGAGCGCGTCAATAATTACATAATATAAATTTTTGAAGCGTTCATCAGAAAACTGCATTTCATCTTCTTGCAAGTCCAAATAGATTTTTTCAAAAACTTTGGCTTTGTGGATCACGGGTTCCATTTTCAATTCGCCTGTTTTCTCATCTTCCTTCATTACCAAATCTTCAAAATCTTCGGTTTCATTTCCGTATAGCAACAAAATTTCGATGATTTTCAACTCTAGTTCATACTGATGGTTGATTTTATTTGTAGGTAATTCTGGCCTTACAACTTCAAAAGCTTTTCGTTCTGTTTGATTTTGTCGACTCGCTTCCTGTGTTTCCTTCTTATTAATTTGCGCCAAGGTGGTAAATAAGACCTGTTCACTAATGTCCATAATATTGGAGCATTCTTTCACGTAAATTTCCCGTTTGATAGGATCTGGGATTTTTGAAATACTATTGACGATTTCCCTGATAGTTTCGGCCTTTTTTATGGGATCATTTTTAGCGTCTTCAACTAACAAAGAGGCTTTAAACTGAATGAAATCCTTAGCGTTATTTTCAAGATAGGCGGAAAGTTCTTCAAAGGTGTTCTGTTTTGCAAAACTATCGGGATCTTCGCCAGCCGGAAAAGAACATACTTTCACATTCATCCCTTGCTCCAAAATCAAATCAATACCTCGAACTGATGCTCGAACTCCCGCGGCATCGCCATCAAAAAGAACTGTAATATTCTTAGTCAATCGATTGATCAAACGAATCTGTTCAGGTGACAATGCAGTTCCAGAAGAGGCTACCACATTCTTAACTCCAGTTTGGTGAAATTGAATCACATCGGTATAACCTTCTACCAGAAAGCAATTGTCTTCTTTAGCAATAGCTTGTTTTGCATGAAATAAACCATATAATATTTTACTCTTATGGTAAACTTCGCTTTCTGGTGAATTCAGATATTTTGCGGCTTTTTTATCGGCACCTAATATTCGTCCTCCAAAACCCAAAACCCGTCCGCTCATACTGTGGATAGGAAATAAGACCCGACCTTTAAAACGATCAAAACGTTTGTCTTCCTTCACAATGGTCAAACCCGTTTTTTCAAGAAATTCCAATTGATAGCCTTTTTTTAAAGCTTCATCCGTAAAGGCTTGCCATTCATCAAGCGCATAGCCTAAATTAAAAGTCTTTATGGTTTCAATTGTAAAACCACGTTCTTTAAAATAACTTAAGCCAATGGCTTTACCTGGATCTGTTTTGTGAAGTATTTTTTGAAAATATGTGCTTGCAAACTCGTTGACCAAAAAAAGACTTTCACGTTCATTTGCTTCCTCCTTCTGTTCATTGGTCTGTTCGGTTTCCTCAATTTCAATGTTGTATTTTCTGGCGAGGTACCTTATGGCTTCAGGATATGTGAAATGTTCATGCTCCATAATAAAGGTCACAGCATTTCCTCCTTTTCCACTACTAAAATCTTTCCAAATTTGCTTTACCGGACTGACCACAAAACTAGGGGAACGCTCGTCACTAAAAGGGCTCAAGCCTTTGAAGTTGCTGCCCGCTTTTTTGAGATTGACAAAATCGCCAATAACTTCTTCAACGCGAGCGGTTTCAAATACTTGGTCTATGGTGGTTCTTGAGATCAAAGCTTAGGAATGATTTTTTGTAAAAATAACATAAACTAATTACATTAAGAGCATATGATTCAGTTGACTTTATCGAAAAAAGGCGGACATTCGTTCAGGATTTAAAACACACATGATCGTGTGCGTCTCGAAGATCATTTGGTTTTATATCACTATAATTCGTATCAACATTTAAAATTAAACCATCAAAAAATACCCCGTTTTACAGGCAGACTAAGAACAAACATCGTGGAAGTACCGGAAATTATAAATTCCTGTTCAGGGATTTATGTTTTTGATCAACTTTTAAAATCCTTTTTATTTAGTACTGCTGTGGCCATTATTCGAAATACAAATTCGAACGCGATTATTGCAGTCTATCCATTTACGCCACAACCTTTGATCTCTCATTCTCTGATTTTAGCGGCAGATAAACCCATCTTTTGTGGTGTTGGTGACGGCATCACAACAGGAGATCGATCCATTGATCTTGCGGTTGACGCAGAATTCCAAGGTGCATTAGGAGTATTACTGAATAAACCCACGCCTAATGATCTGATAAAACGACTAAAAGAGAAAATAGACATTCCAGTCGTGATCACGACAGTCTCAGAAAATGATGACATAAAAGGACGAATTTTGGCTGGAGTAGATATTTTTAATGTTTCTGGAGCTGAAAAAACTTCGAATATTATAAAAAGAATTCGAGATAGTGAAAGCGAGGTGGCGATCATTGCAACCAGCGGAAGAACAGATGACACAATCAGTTGGCTATTGAATCTGGAGCCAATGCCATTTCTTATACGCCACCCACGACTGCAGAATTGTTTAAGGATATTATGATACATATAGAAATGAATAAGGTTATGTGGTTGTATTTCACTAAATCATTCCTAAACTCATTTTACTAAGCGCTTCTTTTTCCGTAATTTTAATAAAAAGAAAAGGTTATGAGCACCAAAAACAGCCGAAGTGCTTACAGTAAGAAACGCTATACCATACCGATTATCATTATTGTATTATTGGTTGCGTTCCGAATTTATTTGCCAACGCTTGTCAAAAATAATATCAATAAAATTCTTGCGGATATTCCAGGATATTACGGAGAGGTAAAAGATGTGGATATTGCTTTGATTCGTGGTGCCTACGTGGTCAATGGGATGTATTTAAACAAGGTAAACGCCAAAACTCAAGTCCCTTTTTTAAATTTTCCGGAAACTGATATTTCTATCGAATGGAAATCTCTTTTCAAAGGTAAAATTGTGAGTGAAATTATCATGATCAGTCCTGAAGTTATTTACATTTTTGAAGATCAAAAAGCACCAACGGATGGAAGAACTGCCGACGTTGACGATTGGACCAAAGCTTTAACCGACATCGTACCTATTGATATTAACCATTTTGAAGTGCATGATGGTAAAGTGGCTTTTGTGCAGTTGCAAGCCGACCCCAATATTGATTTGAACATTAACAAAATTGAACTTTATGCGGACAATCTGCGGAACGTTGTAGCTAAAGATGGTACTTTACCCTCGCCCATTCATGCCACGGGCGTTACATTTGGTAACGGAAACATGACCTTGGACGGGAATATTAATTTGATCAAGGAAATTCCGGACATGGATTTGGAATTTGCTTTGAAAGGTTCCAATGCTACGGCATTGAACGATTTATCGCGCCATTATGCAGGGATTGATTTTGAAAAAGGAACGTTTGAGCTTTACAGCGAGGTGGCCATTGCAGATGGATTTCTGAAAGGGTATATCAAACCGATGCTTACAGACACTAAATTAATCGGGAAAGAAGACGGCTTTTTAGGGGTTTTGTGGGAAGGAATTGTTGGGTTTTTCAAATTCGCACTAAAAAACCAGCGCACCGATACTTTGGCCACTAAAGTCCCTCTCGAAGGCGATTTAAACAATGTGGATGCAGGGACATGGCACACCGTGATCAATATCTTTGGAAACGCTTGGATTAAGGCATTTAAAGGTGAAACTGATGACGAAATCAACTTCCAAGACGCTTTTCAAAAAACTAAAGACGATGTCAATAAGGCTGCAGAAAAAGAAGAGCGTAAAAAAGATAGGCAAGAAAAAAGAAAAGAACGTAAGGAGGCACGTGAAAAGCGAAATGCAGAAAAGGCTAAGGAAGATTCGGAATAGTTTTTTATAAAGTTCAAACTTTCATGTGTAAATACATCAAAGGGATAAATGCTGAAAACAGCTCATCCCTTTTTCATTTATTTTGAAGTAAGGCTTTAAGTTCGGTCGTTTTTAAAGGTCCCATCGCAAGCCCAAAGAAATATTATGTTGCACTACGGCTTGATCTTTAAACAATTGGTTAAGATTATACTTCGCATAAACACTAAAATCTCCTACTCCAATATACCCGCTCAAGCCATAAACAAAATTGGATGTATTGTAATCCGACTTTAATTTATCTTTTTGATTCTTTCCGTTTTCTTTATACTTCAATTTTTGCTGGGTGTTCAAATTGACACCTGCGAAACCTCCAATTCCAATTTTGAACTGGTTGGCCGTGTAATACCTGATCCGGTCATCATAAGTCTCCTTTTTGGATGGTCCAAACTCAATATGCAAAGGAATGACCAAACTCGTCGTTCTGAATTTTGATTTCTTTAAATTTAAAGGAAATTCCTCAAGCGTGGTTTCATTGCCGTTATCCACCAAATAAAGATTATCTTTTATGGATAACTTGTTCCACTGCAATGACAAACCATAATTGACCCTCACAAAATTTGAATTTTCAAGTAATCTTGTATTCCAAAGCCAACCCAATTCCACAAAACCTGACCCTCCGATTTTGTAAGGAGAATCGTCTAAACTTTGGCCGTCAATAAGTGTGTTGTTGAAACCAATGGCGGAAAACCAACTATTATGCGTACGAATGTCATATTTAGGAAGTTTGTTTTTTGTCTTAATACTTAAGTGCGAGACAGAATTAAAATCAATTGAAATTTGGTTATCATCTTTTAATTTGTAAAACTCATCATTGCGTTGCAAAAGCGCTATTTCATTATCAATTATAATGATTCGATTTTCAATATTCAACGCCCGTCTTTTCGCTTTTTCTAACTTTAGATCTTCAGCTTGTCCCTGGGTTATTTCTCCATCTTCCAAACGTTTATTAATGCGTTCGACTTCAATTTTTAAAAGGGCTTTCTCCTCATCGGAAACCTTGTCCTTTTGATGTTGAAGCCTCTCAATTCGCTGTTGATTGTTGGTTGTTTGAATGCTGTCTTGTGCTTGGGCTTTTCCCATGATTAGGCATAAGCATGCCAGCACAATGATTTTTGTAATTGTGTTCATAATGTTCGATTTTTGATTGATGAATTTTACTTAAAATTTCATAGTCCGATAAATAGTGGAGACTATATGTACTGATAATAGAGCGTTTCGCAATGAAATTTTTGAACCGATATGAGATTAGCTAAGTTAAATCTTCGATTTCCAGCCTTTACTTCGACAAGCTCTGTAACCGCGCAGTAATTTTTTAATTATTCCGCTCAGCAACTGCCGTTTTCACTGTTTCATAACTGCTTTTTAAAGCTTCAAATATTTTGTTTCTAAACGATTGTTGCAGATCTGTTTCAACGTCTTGTAACAGGGCGCTAGCGTTAACGGTTATGGTGCCATCTTTTAAGATAGTTTGGAAAGCAATTTCTTTTTGAGCTTGAAACAGTAAGGCATCAATATCTGCATCGGTTATCGTTTGGCCTTTGCTTTTTAAATCGTTTATCTGAGCAACGATTTCCGAGACTTTTTTATCTTCTAAAGTTTCCTTTTGAGGTATTATTTCCAATGGCTCATAGGTTTCTTTTTTTTGATTTTTAGCAATAGTAAGATTCTGTTTTGTCGTTGGCATTACAATTTTTTGTTTTTTTTCAGGTTTTTTATTCGCTGATTCTTTCTCGAACGGCTCGACACTTTCAACGTCTTGATGTGTTTCTACCAATTGATACTGTGGCGGTGCCTGTTCCATCGGTAGGATTGGATCCTTAACCTGTTGTTGTGTATCTACTATGACCGGCTTTCGGATGTCAGTTGGGTTAGCGTTAAAGAATACAGTAACCGCAAACAAAATACCCACCACGGTTGCAGCAATCCCCATCCACCAAAACGATGTTTTATTTTTCGTTTTATCTGCTGCATCTAATCGATCTGCCAATGCAGCCCAGGATGCATCAGAAGACTTGATCGTTCTGTTCTCAAGCGCTTCTTTTATATTATCTTCCCATTTCATCTGTGACATTATTTATAACGTTTGATTGGTTAATTTTCGCCTGTAAAAACTGTCTTGCTTTATACAACTGCGATTTTGAAGTACCTTCATTAATGTTCAGCAAGCTTGCGATTTCGTGATGTTTATAGCCTTCAATAGCGTACATCACAAACACCATTTTATAACCTTCCGGCAACGCATCAATATATTGCTGTATTTCATTCAATTCGATTGCGGTTTGAATGTTGTTGGTCTGCTCATGATGAACTTCAAAATCTTCCAGCGAAATCTCAATTTTCTTTAGACCTCTTAAAAATGAAATTGCTTCCCTAACCATTATTTTTCTCAACCAACCTTCAAAACTGCCTTCATTCTTAAAATTATTCAGATTCGTAAAAGCTTTAAAAAATCCATTCAACATGACCTCTTCTGCTTTCTGAAGATCTTTGATATAATATCTACAAATACTCAACATTTTCGGCGCATGCGTTTCGTAAAGCAAGTGTTGTGCTTGACGATTGTTTTTAGCTGCTTTTTTGATGAGCTCGATATTGTTGTTATGTAATTGAATGACTTTCAAAAATTGGTTGATTAGGTCTTGTATTTATAAAGACGCAAAAGTTGTGCAAAAGGTTGCCTGGGGAATTGTTGTGGGGATATTTGTGGTTAACCTAATCTATTTCAAGATTAAAATATTGATAATCAGTATATTGAAATTAAAGAAGGAAATAATTTTTTTAAATAAAATGATAAGTATTTTTTCCTTATGATTCAAAATCTGAACTTTATACTTATAACACCCCTATTTCTTCCTATCAATAACATAAGTAACCATAAGCAGCAAAGACGCTTTAAACTCAGATTCTGGATACGTATTTAAAAGCTGTAAAGCTTGTTCTTGAAAATCCAACATTTTAGATACAGCATAATCCAATCCACCTCTACTTTTTACAAACGCAATGACTTCCTTAACCCGCTTTCTATCTTTATTATGTTTTTTGACCGAATTGATTAGCCATGACTTTTCCTTTTTAGTAGAATTATTAAGGGCATAAATTAGAGGTAAGGTCATTTTTCGTTCCTTAATGTCGATACCAGTAGGTTTTCCGATGGCTTCGTTACCGTAATCAAACAAATCGTCCTTAATTTGAAACGCCATTCCGATGAGTTCGCCAAATTTACGCATGGTTTCTACATCAGGAGAATTGGGTTTTACGGAAGCCGCACCAAGACTACAACAAGCCGCAATGAGGGTTGCCGTTTTTTGACGGATGATGTCGTAGTAAATAGCTTCTGTGATATCCAGTTGACGTGCTTTTTCAATTTGAAGAAGTTCGCCTTCGCTCATTTCTCGAACCGCGACCGAAATAATTTTAAGAAGATCGAAATCATTATTGTCAATAGAAAGAAGTAAGCCTTTTGAAAGCAGATAATCGCCAATAAGTACGGCAATTTTATTTTTCCATAAAGCATTTACCGAGAAAAAACCACGACGTCGGTTGCTGTCATCGACGACGTCATCGTGCACCAAGGTTGCGGTATGAATTAATTCAATAACGGCAGCGCCTCTATAGGTCCGCTCGCTGACATTGCCATTATTAACCATTTTAGCGACGAGAAAGACAAACATAGGCCGCATCTGTTTACCTTTTCGGTTGACAATATACGTGGTAATCCTATTTAAAAGGGCCACTTTGGAAGACATCGAGAGCAGAAACTTTTGTTCGAAAAGTTCCATTTCATAGACAATCGGTTGCTTTATTTGCTCGTCAATTTTCAAAGGGATGTGTTCATGCAGATTTCTACAACAAACGTACTAAAATTGGGAGTGATATGCTATTTAAAGTTTAGAAAGACGCAGAAAAACAGAGCCGTAAACTCGATTTTCGTAAATTATTAAGGAGACAAAAAAATTATAAAAAAACTGAATTTCGAATTTGTAACTAGTTAAAATAAACCCGAGCATTCGAATAGTGATGAAAATCTAGCTTTTATTGGCAAGTTGCCCACACGCCGCATCAATATCCTTGCCCCTTGATCGTCTCACGGTAACGGTAATATTACTGGCTTCCAGCATCGAAATATACATGTCCACCGCCGCATTGTCGGCTTGTTGGAATTGACCATCATCAATGGGGTTATATTCAATCAAATTGACTTTACTTGGGGCAAATTTGCAAAATTGGATCAACGCTTCCACGTCTTTTTTGGTATCGTTGATGCCGTCCCAAACCACATATTCGTAAGTAATAGTGTTTTTAGTTTTGGCATACCAATATTCTAAAGCTTCCCGTAAATCAGAAAGTGGAAAAGTAGCGTTAAAAGGCATGATCGAGGTCCGGATTTCGTCAATGGCAGAATGCAAAGAAACAGCAAGACCAAATTTCACTTCATCATCCGCCATTTTCTTGATCATCTTTGGAACACCGGATGTAGAAACTATAATACGTTTAGGAGACATTCCCAAACCTTCTGGAGACGTGATTTTATCAATGGCCTTAAGTACATTATTATAATTCATGAGTGGTTCTCCCATCCCCATAAATACAATATTGCTTAACGGTCTATTAAAATATAATCTGCTTTCTTTATCAATAGCCACAACCTGATCAAAAATTTCATCAGGATTCAGATTACGCATACGCTTTAATCGTGAAGTGGCGCAAAATTTACAATCCAGACTGCAACCAACTTGCGAGGACACACAGGCCGTAGTACGACTTTTTGTTGGAATCAACACCGATTCTACAATCAAACCATCGTGCAAACGAATAGCATTTTTAATGGTGCCGTCATTGCTCCGTTGCATTTGGTCTACTTCAATATGATTGATGACAAAATGGTCTTCCAACATCTGACGGGTTTCCTTAGAAATGTTGGTCATGTCCTCAAACTTGTGGGCGCCTTTACTCCACAGCCATTCATAAACTTGATTACCACGGAATTCCTTATCGCCTTGAGTGATGAAAAATTCACGAAGTTGTTCTTTAGTTAATGCGCGTATGTCCTTTTTTGTTGTTTCCATTGCAGATGCAAAAATAGTAAAGGATTGACGCATTTTTTGATAAGATCATCTTAAAGTTTAAAAAGATCGACGTTAGAATGTTGAAATCACTTACCAGTCTGTAATCTTTCGTAAGCGAGAAAACGCGAAACAAAAAAAGCCTCGTCATAATGACGAGGCTTTATCGAAATAAAAAGTCTTATATTAAATAATCAACATTGCGTCTCCGTAAGTATAGAATCGGTATTTTTCTTTCACAGCTTCTTCGTACGCTTTCTTTAAAAAATCATGCCCTGCAAATGCAGAAGCCATCATTAACAAAGTCGATTTTGGGGTATGAAAATTAGTAATCATGCAATTGGCAATACTAAATTCATAAGGTGGAAAAATGAATTTGTTGGTCCAACCTGAAAATTCATTTAGCGTTCCGCTTGATGATACGGCACTTTCAATAGCACGCATTGCGGTTGTACCAACTGCACACACTCTTTTTTTATGATCTTTGGCATTATTAACAATATCGGCAGCTTTTAGGTCTACAAATGCTTCCTCACTGTCCATTTTATGTTTGGACAAATCTTCAACCTCAACTGGGTTAAAGGTCCCTAAACCAACGTGAAGTGTTACCTCAGCAAAATCAATCCCTTTAATTTCCAAACGTTTTAATAAATGCTTAGAAAAATGCAGGCCTGCAGTTGGAGCGGCTACTGCACCTTCTTTTTTCGCGAAAATCGTTTGGTAGCGTTCTTCATCTTCTGGCTCAACTTCTCTTTTGATGTATTTAGGAAGTGGTGTCTCACCTAATTCGGTCAGTTTTTGACGGAATTCTTTATAGGAACCATCGTATAAGAAACGCAGGGTTCGTCCTCTAGAAGTCGTGTTATCAATAACCTCAGCCACTAATGTTTCATCTTCACCAAAATACAATTTGTTACCAATTCGTATTTTACGTGCGGGATCGACCAAAACGTCCCAAAGTCGCTGCTCTTCATTAAGTTCCCTTAATAAGAACACTTCAATTCTCGCACCTGTTTTTTCTTTATTACCATATAAACGCGCAGGAAATACCTTAGTATTGTTAAGGACCATCACATCGCCTTCATCAAAATAATCAATAATATCCTTGAATAATTTATGCTCAATCGTCTGCTTCTTTCTGTCCAAGACCATCAAACGAGATTCATCTCTGTTTTCGGCTGGATATTCAGCTAATAATTCATCTGGAAGTTTAAAACCAAAGTGGGATAATTTCATACGTTTATATTTAGTTGTTTTAAATGATCAGATCCATCTCCCGACAAATCTCAAGAATCCATTTCTATCCTATCGGTTGCAAGTGCTTGTTATAAGTACTTTATAGCGCGATATATAGATTTTTTTGCAAGGTGCAAATATACAACCTCAAACTAGGCGTTGTCAAGTAAATGACCGTTTATTATTTTGCCATTTTAAATCCGATAACTTTGAGGTCTTCCCAAAAGGTGGGATAGGATTTGGAAACGACCATAGCATCTTCAATTTGAAGGTTTGTTTTTAAGCCTAAAGGCGCGAAAGCCATAGCCATTCTGTGGTCGTGATACGTGCTAATAGTCACGTTATCATTGATGTTTGTAAAAGTTTTTAATTTTAAAGAGTCATCGGTAATTTCAACCTCAGCCCCTAATTTTTCAAGTTCTGTTTTTAAGGCAACAAGGCGATCAGTTTCTTTGATTTTTAAGGTATGAAGACCAGTAAGATGGCAGCTAATTCCCAATCCAAAACAGGTCACGGCGATCGTTTGTGCAATATCTGGAGCGTCTTTAAGTTGGCAGTCGATCGTCTGCAGTTGGCAATCGGCCTTCTTTAAAAGCGTAATTGAATTATCTTCGAAGGTTGTGAAAACCCCAAAGTCAGTGTAAATATTCGCCAAAACGGAATCGCCTTGTAAACTATCTTTTTTATAGGAGGATAAGGTAAGTTCAGTTCCTACAGGGCTCAAGGCCACAATACTGTAGAAATACGAAGCAGATGACCAATCGCTCTCCACCGTTAATGTTTTTTGATGTGGGCTTAGACTTTCAAGCGGACTGACTTCTATTTTGTTATTCTCAAAAGTGGTTTTGACTCCAATTTGGTTGAGCAAATCCAAAGTCATGTTGATATAAGGAACGGATGTAATTTCGCCTTTTAAGTTTAATTCCAATCCGTTTTTCAATTTTGGGGCAATTAATAGCAATGCAGAGATATATTGACTACTGACATTCGCTTTCAGGGACACCTGATCCTTTAGAAGCGATCTTCCTTCAATTTTCAATGGCGGACAGCCTTCAGATTCTAAATAAGTAATATCAGCACCTAAGGTGTTCAAAGCTTGAACCAAAACCTGAATCGGACGCTCTTTCATTCGTGCAGAACCAGTAATCGTGATTTCTCTGCCTTCTTGGGTTGAAAAGAATGCAGTCAAAAAACGCATCGCCGTTCCTGCATGGGAGATATCGATAAGATTTGAGGTTGATTTCAAGGCTTTCTGCATCACTTCTGAATCGTCAGAATTGGAGACATTCTCAATTCGTAATTCAGGATAAAGTGCTTGTAAAAGCAACAATCTGTTAGACTCACTTTTTGAGCCCGTAATAACGATTTTTGGTAGATTTTCTACAAGTGTAGATTTATGAAGCGATAACACCATTGGATTTCTGAATTACAGATTACGATTTACGATTTACGATTTACGAAAATAGAAAAGCTATGTCACAAAAACACTAAAATTATCTGATAAAGTGATTGCCCATATATAACTTCAGAAAAGATGGTAAATTGAACGATTAACGATTAACGATTAACGATTAACGAAATTTAAAAAATATCATTCAGATATTACAGACTATCACAGATTTTTATAAACTGTTAGCAGTTAATCGCTCATCTACAAAATAAGATTTATCTGTCTCTAGCTTAAGCGAAGACAGAATAATTATCATTTCAATTTTTCATTATTATGATGTCTGTCGTGATCGCGGTTGGTTTTTATGTCCATTTTTTTATCAAAAGCGGCTTGAAGGTCAATTCCGGTTTGGTTGGCCAGGCATAAGACCACAAAAACCACATCGGCTAATTCTTCACCGAGATCTTTGTCCTTATCGCTTTCTTTTTCACTTTGTTCGCCGTAACGACGCGCAATTATCCGGGCAACTTCGCCAACTTCTTCCGTAAGTTGTGCCATATTGGTCAACTCATTAAAATATCTAACGCCATGGGCTTTAATCCAATCGTCTACGGTTTTCTGTGCGTGTTGAAGTTCCATTTTATATTTTTTTAAGGACTATTTTTTCGGTTTGATTTTTAGTCATGAGATGACAGCATTGCCTGAAATTATCGTGTTATCTAATCAATTTTTTACTCCACATTTTTGGAATCAATAATAATTGTAACAGGACCATCATTTAAAAGTTCAACTTTCATATCTGCACCAAATTGACCTGTTTGTATTTTCTTGCCTAAATCACTCTCAAACTGTTTTACAAAGCGTTCATATAATGGAATCGCAATTTCAGGTTTTGCGGCCTTGATATAACTTGGTCTATTACCTTTTTTGGTCGAAGCATGAAGTGTAAACTGACTGACCACAATAGCATCACCTTCAATGTCCAATAGCGAACGATTCATAACTCCATTTTCATCTTCAAAAATACGGAGATTGGCAATCTTTCGAGAAAGCCATTGGATATCTTCAGGGGCATCTTCATCGACAATACCTAATAGTACTAGCAATCCAGTAGCGATAGATGCTACCTCTTCATTATTAATGGTGACACTTGCTTTTGAAACTCTTTGAATGACTGCTTTCATAGGCCCCTAAATCCCCGGAGGGGACTTTAAAATCGTTAATGTATTGAAATCGTTCTATTTTTCGAGACTTTTGACTCCCAGCCGCTTGCCCGTCCGTTACTTTTGCGAGGGCGGGAAGACTGCCGACTGCCTTACTTAACCCATTCCTCAGTTCGATAATGCTCATCGTCGCCTTCCAAGATTTGAAGATAGCTTCGGTAACGAGAAAAAGAAACTTCATCATTATCCAAGGCTTCTTTAACTGCACATTGAGGCTCTTCAATATGCACACAATTGTTAAATCTACAATGTTCTTTTAATGCGAAAAACTCAGGGAAATAATCGCCGATTTCTTCTTTGTCCATGTCCACAACTCCAAAACCTTTAATTCCTGGCGTGTCTACTATTCTTGCGCCAAAGCTTAAATCGAACATTTCGGCAAAAGTTGTGGTGTGCTGTCCTTGCATGTGTTGCATGGAAATTTCTTTTGTTTTGAGATCCAAACCAGGTTCAATAGCATTGACTAAAGTCGATTTCCCAACTCCCGAATGTCCAGCGAACATGCTTGTTTTATCTTTCATCAACACTTTTAGGTGATCAATATTGAGTCCTGTAAGAGCAGAAACTTCTACACACTCATACCCTATTTTTCTATAGATAGAGGCCAGATATTTCACTTCCATCACATTTTCCTCATTATAAGTATCCATTTTATTGAATACCAAAACGGTTTTAATCCCATAGGCCTGAGTAGTGACCAGAAAGCGGTCTATAAAACTCGTTAGTGTGGGTGGATTATTAATGGTAATGAGTAAAAAAACGGTATCTATATTGGAGGCAATTATATGCGTCTGCTTGGATAAATTTACAGATTTGCGGACAATATAATTTTCCCGATCATGAATGTTATGGATAATTCCGGTACTAACGTTATCCAATGTTTCCACATCAAAATCCACCACATCGCCTACAGCAATCGGGTTAGTGCTCTTGATGTCTTTTATTCTAAATTTTCCTTTTATACGGCAATCATACACCACACCTAAATCGGTTTTAACGGTGTACCAACTTCCTGTAGATTTATAAACGGTTCCTGTCATTGCTATCTATTACAAGGCAAAATAACAAATTTTTAATTGAAGAAAAATGTATATTAGCTACTAAATTTTAAAACCAACCTACTTATATGAAAAATTTACTCGTTCCAATTTTATTATTTGCATTCGTTATCAATGTCCATGCACAAACAAATCTCTATGAGAATCCTGAATTTGACAACATTTCTAAATCACACAGAATCATAGCTATAGTTCCTTTTAAAACTAAAGTCAAATTAAGACCCAAGCAAATGAAGGAGATGACGAGTGAACAATTAGATCGCCTAGAAAAAGCTGAAGGCGAAGGAATTCAAACTGCATTATACTCTTGGTTTCTGAAACGCAAAAAAAGAGGCGATATGAAAACTATAGACATTCAAGACGCTCGAACCACGACAGCGATATTAAACAAAAAAGACATAAATTATAATAATATGTTGGATTACACACCTCAAGAACTAGCTCAAATTCTTGGTGTAGATTCAGTTATCTCTGGAGATTTTGAAACTAATAAACCTATGTCAGAGGGCGCCTCAATTGCATTAGGTTTACTTGTTGGTTTTGGTGGCGCTACAAACAGTGCCGTAATAAACATGAGTGTTCATAATGCTGAGGATGGTACACTATTATGGAATTACAACAAAAAGGTAAGTGGAGGAATTGGAAGCAGCTCAGAAGATTTAATAAATGTCCTCATGAGAAAAGCCTCTCGAAGATTAAGTTATACTAAAAATTAGGACTAATAAGATTCCAGAATCAAACGTACGTTTTTAATCGCTATCGAGTACCTACTGAAATAAAAAAAAGAGGCTGTCCTACTATTAGGCAGCCTCTTTTAAATTAAGCGTTGATAATCTTTTCTTGATGGTTAATCGACTCTTGGTGAATCGCTTTAAACATTTTTAGGATAAATTCTTCACTCAATCCGTTTTGTTCACCTTCCAAAACCATATTGCCTAAAATTTCATTCCAACGCTTACTTTGTAAAACCGCAACGTTTTTTTGCTTTTTAAGAGCGCCAATACCGTCTGAAAATCTCATACGCTTGCCCAACATTTCAATAAGTTGATTGTCCACAACATCTATTTGAGCTCTCAAATTGCTTAAATCGGTATTGTATGCCGCTTCAGGATCAGATTCTTTTCTGATGCGTAAATCTCTCATAATTTGGATTAAATTTTCTGGTGTCACTTGTTGTGAAGCATCACTCCAAGCAGCGTCAGGATTGGTGTGCGTCTCAATCATGAGGCCGTCAAAATTTAAATCTAAAGCCGTTTGCGACACGTCAAAAATCATATCGCGTTTCCCAGTAATATGCGATGGATCATTGATTAAAGGCAAGTCAGGGAATTTAGTTTGTAGTTCAATTGCTAACTGCCATTCTGGATTATTTCTGTATTTCGATTTATCATAAGTTGAAAACCCGCGGTGGATAGCTCCTAGTTTTTTAATATCTGCCGTAGCTAAACGCTCAATAGCACCCAACCACAATGGTAAATCTGGATTTACCGGATTTTTAACCAGCACAATTTTGTCAGTTCCTTTTAAAGCATCTGCAATTTCCTGAACAATAAATGGACTAACGGTTGAACGCGCACCAATCCAAAGTAAATCAATATCATGCTCCAATGCTAGTTCTACGTGGGCTCTGTTCGCCACTTCAGTAGCGGTTTTCATGCCGGTTTCTTCCTTAACCTTCTGCAACCATTTCAGTCCTAAAGCGCCTACGCCTTCAAACATTCCAGGACGCGTACGCGGTTTCCAAATTCCAGCTCTATAATAACTAACATCGGTATCTTTTAATTGATGGGCGATGCTTAATACTTGCTCTTCTGTTTCTGCACTGCATGGACCTGCAATGACCAAGGGATGATCCAATTTTAAATCATCTAACCATGTTCTCAATTCTTTCTTGTTTTCCATAATAATTATTAATTTCCAAGTTTAAAATTCCAAATTCCAAAGTTTAGTCTATAATTCTGACACTATTGGAATTTGGTGCTTTGATTTTCATTTATTTAATACTACTGTATGCCGTTTAAAATTTCTTTTATATGATTCGTGTTTTTCATTTCTGCATAAATCGATTCAAAATCATCGTCATGCATAAACGCCCTGAATTGTATCAGATTCTCAATGTATTCATCCAAGGTTTCGAGGACGTTGACCTTATTCTGTTTAAAAATTGGGGTCCACATCTCCGGAGAACTTTTTGCCAAGCGAACTGTGGAAGCGAATCCACTTCCTGCCATATCAAAAATATCGCGTTCGTTACGTTCTTTGTCGATCACTGTTTTTCCTAGCATGAAGGAACTGATGTGCGATAAATGCGACACATAGGCAATATGCTTATCGTGAGCTTCAGGGTTCATGTAACGGATGCGCATGCCTAAATCCGCAAACAATTTGAGCGCTTTTTCCTGAAGTTTAAATGCTGTTTTTTCAACTTCGCAAATAATGTTGGTCTTGTTTTGATACAAACCTAAAATGGCCGCTTTTGGTCCAGAAAATTCCGTTCCGGCAATGGGATGGGTGGCCAAAAAATTGCGGCGTTTCGGATGCTCGTCAATCGCCTTACAGATTTCTGCTTTTGTAGAACCTACATCTAATACCAAAGTGTCATCCGATACCAAATCCAATACTTTTATAATTTCGTTTACTGCAGCATCTACAGGGATTGATAAAATGACCAAATCTGCATTTTTCAAATCTTCATACGTGGCTTTGGCATCGATAACATTAAGTTGCATGGCTTCTTCCAAATGATTTTCGTTATGATCAATTCCGAAAATCTTTACTTTATGATCGTGCTTTTTAATGTCAAGAGCCAAACTCCCTCCAATTAATCCAACACCTATGACATATATATTTTTCATTCCCATCTGTCTTTTCAAGACATCTTCCCAAAGGGAAGAATTAGTTTATTATATAATGAATTATTTTATTCGTGCAATTGCTTCCTGTAATTCTTCAACGGGCGCGCATAAAGAAAATCGGATATACCCTTCGCCGTTGCTTCCAAATATGGTGCCTGGCGCAATAAAAATCGAATGTTCCTTTAACACCTTATCAATAAATTCCTCCGAGGTTAGATGCGTTGGCAATTTCGCCCAGACAAACAATCCGGTGGCATGTTCATCATAAGTACAATTTAAGGCCGAAGCTAATTCCCATACTTTTTGACGACGTTCCTCATAAACACTATTCAAACTCGTGAACCACATTTTGGAGCATTTCAAAGCTTCTATCGCTCCTTTCTGAATGCCATAAAACATCCCGGAATCCATATTACTTTTCACTTTTAAAATAGCATTGATGTACTCTGTATTTCCCAGAACCATTCCGACGCGCCAACCTGCCATATTGAAAGTTTTGCTTAAGGAATTGAGTTCTAAACACACATCTTTGGCGTCTTTATATTTTAATATGCTTCTCGGATAATCATTTAACACAAAACTGTAGGGATTATCATTGATCACTAAAATATTATGGCGTTTTGCAAATGCGATAATATCTTCAAATACTTTATTGCTGGCCGTTGCTCCTGTTGGCATATGTGGATAACTGACCCACATGAGTTTCACTTTTGATAAATCAGTTTTTTCTAAAGCTGCCAGATCTGGACACCAATTATTCTCTGCCACCAAATCATAAAAAACTGGTTCAGCACCAACTAATTTTGTTACTGACGCATAAGTTGGGTAGCCCGGATTGGGAATCAAAACTTCATCGCCAGGGTTTAAAAATGCCATTGAAATATGCATAATCCCTTCCTTACTTCCCATCAATGGCAACACCTCAGTCAACGGACTCAATGCCACACCATAATGTTCTTTATAAAAATCGGCCATAGCTTCCCTGAGTTCTGGCAGGCCTTGATAGCTTTGATACTTATGCGCTATGGCATCGTTCATGCTTTCATTAATAGCTGAAATAACGCGCGCAGGCGGTTCCAAATCCGGACTCCCAATGCCTAAATTGATAATAGGTTTTCCTTGGGATTTCATTAAGTTCACTTCTCTCAATTTTTTGGAGAAGTAATACTCTTCAACAGTATTTAATCTATCTGCAAAAGTGATCATTGTCGTGCATTTTTATATTCGCCCAATACTTTAAATTCTTGAGCCATTATTTCCATTATTGATTTTGCTTTTTGATAATCCTGGTAAGATTCAAAAGTGATATCCACAAAAAACGCATACTTCCAAGGCGTTTCTATTTTTGGTAGGGACTGAATTTTTGTGAGATTCATTCGGCAATCACTCATCACATTTAAAATTGAGGCTAAACTGCCACGTTTATGATCCAATATAAATTTAAGTGAGGCTTTATTGATTTCATTTTCAGGCAATACGCCATTGCTCGTCTTTGCAATCACAAAACGTGTTTCGTTCTGCTTGATGGTTTGAATACTTTCTGAAATGATTTCCAATTCAAACATCTCAGAAGCCAGTCGACTGGCAATGGCTCCGACATTCTTGAGCTGTTTTTGCTGAATGCGTCGTGCTACCTCAGCCGTATCTTTATCTTCTACCAATTTAATGTGCGGATGTTTTTTAAAAAACTGCTTACACTGCAACAAGGCCATTGGATGCGAATACACCTCGTGAATATCCGCGATGGACTGCCCAGGCAATCCCATGAGATGATGTTGGATATCCAAATAATGCTCGCCAATGATATGCAATTGATTATCGTCAATTAATGCATAATTAGGAATAATCGAGCCCGCTATAGAGTTTTCAATTGCCATGATAACCGCATCGGATTTTTGGTTCAAAACACTCTGAACAGCACCATCAAACGTCATGCACTCATCAATACTTTCTAGAGGCTCTTTAAAATATTCAAGAGCAACAATATGGTGAAATGACCCTTTAACTCCTTGTATGGCAACTGATTTTATCATTTTTTACTTTCTATTTATTGCTAAAAATATTATTTTGGTAATTGCTCTAATTTGTATTTTAGCTTTTATTGATCCCGCCAAAAGGCGGGATTAGTTCAACTAGTTCATTTTACTTCGTTCTTCGAACTTGTGAAATGAACGTTTCACTAACAAAAAAAGTCTCGATTTTCATCGAGACTTTTATATTAAATTTATTGCGAATAAATTATACATACGAAGTCTCGTTCCCTTTGCTAAAAAAGAAATAAAACTTGCTGTGATATGTGTAATTGATTGTTTTCATAAATTGATTTCGCTAAAGTAAATAATAATATGGATAAACAAAATGTTTTTTTAATTCTTTTTTCATTACATCGATTGCGTTAATTCATTGCATGTCTTAAATGCTTATTTTTGAGCAAATATTTTGAATTATGTCTATTGAAGTCAATCATCTTACCAAGTTTTATGGGGATCAAAAAGCATTAAATGCTGTTTCTTTTAAGATTAAAAAAGGAGAAATTGTTGGTTTTTTAGGTCCAAATGGTGCAGGAAAATCGACCATGATGAAAATTTTGACCACCTATATTGATGCGTCTGAAGGCGAAGCAAAAGTCAATGATTTTGATGTTGAAAAAAATTCCTTAAAGGTGCAAAAAGTGGTGGGCTATTTGCCAGAACACAATCCATTATACTTAGACATGTATGTCAAGGAATATTTAGCATTCAATGCGGATGTTTATAACGTTGAAAAAGCACGTATAAATGAAGTAATCGAACTTACGGGTCTTACGCCAGAATCACATAAAAAGATTGGTCAGCTCTCAAAAGGCTATCGCCAACGCGTGGGATTGGCTACAGCGTTATTGCACGATCCTGAAGTGTTGATTTTAGATGAACCGACAACGGGATTAGATCCAAATCAGCTGATAGAAATCAGACATCTGATTAAATCTTTAGGGAAAGAAAAGACTGTTTTTCTTTCTACACATATCATGCAGGAAGTGGAAGCGATTTGTGATCGCGTGATCATTATCAATAAAGGCGAGATTGTTGCGGACAAAAAACTTTCAGAATTAAAAGCCGATCAAGAACAGATTATTGAAGTAGAATTTGATTATCGCGTGGAAGATGTTTTTTTGAATCGTTTACAACATATTCAAACCGTTAAGAATACCCATGATTTCATATACGAATTAACCTTTTCTACCAAAGAAGATATGCGCCCGACTGTGTTTGACTTTGCACACGACAATGGGTTGAAAATTTTACAATTGAATCAAAAGAATAAAAATCTAGAAAGTTTATTTAGAGAGTTGACGGCAGAATAAGTTTCATTCCATAATTAGGCGTCCGGTGTAATATTCTTGTACATCTACAACCGGTGGCTCATTAACCAAAATGACATTCCCCGTACTTCTTATTTCTCCTGTTAAGGATAACTGGGGATTCAAGATCATATCATTGCTACTCCGTTGAAAAAAAGTGATATTTTGGGCGATTAAATGCCGCCCTTCAAAACGGGAGTTTCCAGAATAAAATCCGATGGTTAAGTTTTCAACCAATCCGCTTAAAAACATATGCGATAAATTGTTTGTGATTACATTTAAATTCACACAATTGACATCCAATTTGAAATCGCCAATTGTATGATATTTGCCTTCTGTCCCAAAATCCTCAGAAATTAAATTGAGATTAGGATAGTTTAAAACGCCGTCACTTAAAATAGGTAATCCGGTACTCGATCTGATATTGGTAATATTAGGCGCACTGATGTAAATCTTAGTGATGCCATAATCTCTTGTAAGGTTGCATCCATTTTCATCCTTTAAAATAAGTTGATCGTTTTCTACTTTAACCACAATCTCATTTAACAAATACTCGCCAGTTTCCACGATAATCTTTTGCTCAGCCGCTTCCTTGAGAATAAGTTGTACCCGTTCAAAAACAGTAATTCCACTGAAACTTTCTACCGTAAATTCCTTGTGAACAATCGCTCCAGAATTCTGAAAACAATCCGGCACATTCTTACTATTGCAGGAAAATAATACTGTGGCAAAAAGGATGTATATAATTTTCTTCATGTTCAATATTTCTGACAATTCTCCAGCTTCCGTATTCGTTTTTCCAACTTCGAGCTTTATGCTCCTACAACCTCACGCCAACGCCAAACTCCACCGCTTCTGCTTTCGCACCGTGCGCTTTTAAAGTTATTGCTCCAAAGAATTGATCTCCGAAATAACGCTTTAAGCCGATTCTGTTGTAAAAGCGGCCTTCAAAATCAAAAGGATAATAAACGTAGTATCCCAACTGAGTAACAAAGGACATCTTATTGATAAACAATTCGTGTCCAACAAAAATGCCCAAACGCTTGTAATCGGTATTCGGATCCACATCCCGTTCAGGATAAGCCACAGCATAATAATAGATCAATTCCTTTAAAAATTTGGCGAAGAATACATCCGTTCCTACCTGAAACGCACTTTTTCTATTAATACGTTTATCCGCATAGAAGGACAAGTTATAAAACGGATATTGCCCCATCCCTACGACGTCACTTTCATTGATCCCAGTTCTAAAAACAATGTTATACTTGATCTTTTCTGTAAATTTTTTAGTTTCGGTAGATGCCTGAAAATCTGGCTCATCCTTATAATCGAACATATAATTGGCACCAACATTAAAAACAAAAGTGTTAGTAGAATTATTTGGCGCCTTAACATTAGCATTAGAATAATGAATGACGGAAACTCCTGCCTGAAAACCTAAACCTTTATAAATATTCTCTTTTTTATAATTGAGCATGAAATAAGTGCTACTCAACAAATTGGAGCCATAGGCGCCATTCATATAATTAGTTTCCTTATCATATGGATTTGTAGTGTAGGCTAGGCCCTGACCGATTCTGAAATTGAGGTTGCGATTCAAAAAATAGAAATTGTAATGTGCATATAAACCGTAGTTTTTACCCAGATATTCATTTTTCATATCTTGATAAACGAAGGAATAGCCCCAATCTGGATAGTTAAAGCGACTTTCCCAAGGTTGAAATCCATAGGTTTTTTTATTATAACTTAAGATTAAACCTGTGGGATGATCTGTAATAAGATGTGCGATATCTGGATTGTGCTCCAACAGTGTACCGTAGAAATAATTGGCATCTACAGTGAACAAATCCGGATCTTCTTGAGCGAACAAACATGAACTCGTTAAACACAGTAGACCTATTATTAAATGCTTCATCCAGATTAGTTATTCGGCAAATTTACTAGAATAATTAAAACTGCGACACTTGTATGAATCTATCTTTTCATATAAATAATTGAGTGATTTTCATTATAGTTCTGAAACACTTATAATACTAACCTTTTGATTTTAATATAAAATTATAAATTCCTTCAGTTAAAGTAACAACTGTAGAGTTTTGAGAAAAATCTTTCCAAGTTATTTCTTCATCTCTCACTTTTTGAAGTATCAATTGACTTAACTCAGCTTTTCGAATAAAAGCGCCTGGGTTCTTATTTTTCTTATCTATTTGATAAATTTTATTTAATTGAGAAATATCCAAATCTTTTAAAAAATGTCCAATGTATTTAGTTTTATAATTATCCGACTTTATATTAGATAAAGATTCTTCTATTATTGTTTGAACTTCGTTTTCCTTCCCCAAAATCCTTTTCTTATTACAAAAGGTTAGCAGCACTTTGCTCCAGATTGAATTACTTATTAAATTTTCAATTTCTCGATAAGGTCGAGTAGTAAAGTATTCAAATCCATCCGTATTATATGCAATTTCTTCAATGTTAGTATGGTTAGTTTCTCTGCCATCATCCAAATCTGAAACTAACAATATTTTGTTATTTAAAGCATAAGAAGTAATTAGATCGATCACTTCTTTTGTTTCGTTTGTTCCTTTTCTAAAATTATAATGAGTCAAATTTGAGCCAGCATATTCAAAAAACGCAAAGTCAATATCTTCTCTTTGCTCAGGTAATTTCTGTGATTTACAATATGCTATTAAAAAAGCCTTAATAAAATTCCGGTCAGACACACCTTCAACCCAAATACTACAATTAGCAAGAAAAACAGAAGAATTATTGACTCCTAAACTTCTCAACAACTGATTTTCTCCCGCATTAACATTGCTTATTATAAACTTTTGCTTATCATCAACTTGATGAGAGTTAAAAGAATAAATTGAAACATTATCTTTCTCTAGAGTCAAATCTAAAAAATGGTTTGAATGAGTAACAATAACATAGGTAAGATTTTTTTTTGTTAAATCAACATTTGAAGTTATCTGCTCAAGAAATAATCTTTGATAACCAGGATGTAAATTCAGCTCTGGTTCATCAATAAAAATCATACTGTTTACATCTGCTAAAAATATTTTATACATTAGAATAATCAAAGATTGAATACCGTCTCCTAAATTATGAAGTTTCCTACTTTTTCCTCCAATGTGTATTTGTATTAAATCATCATCTTCAATTCCTTTATTACTATTATCAATGTTAAATTTCGCAATAATATCAACATCTTTTCCTTCAAAAAAATTAATAGAAAGAAAGCTTTCGAAATCATGAAATTTTATTCTTTCTTCCTTTATACTATTTCTTACATTGACTATCTCATTATATAAACTCAAACCTGTGAAAATTTCAACATTCTCATTTAAATTATTGTAATTTTTCCTTAAAGTGTCTAAATATATGTCATTCCTTATTCTTTTTGAAACCTTTGAAGCGGATCCAACAACTTCTTCTTCGAATTGAAATAAAGAATGTGCTGTTCTTAAAGTAGGGATATAAATACGTCTTCCATCAAAAATTCTATAAGTATTTACTAATTTTTGGATATCAGAAACAATATGTTCAACAATTTCTAAATCCTTCTTTTTAGAAAAAAAATGTCTATTAGATTCACTTTTTCCGTCTATATCAATCGAATTTATAAAGTTGTTTATCCTAGTGCGATCATTCTGATGCTTTTCGAAGTATTCAAATAAGACAAACATTCTTTTTACCGTAAAATTTAATGCGGTTATATTTTCAATTATAGAATCAATAGTCTTTTCCACATCGATTTTCGCAAAAGAAAACTCCTCATTCTGATTAAACATTAAAAGATCTAATCTATTTTTACCTAAAGAAGATTCTAATCTTTTAACGGTGTCTACAGAAACTTTAACCTTATGCTTAAATTTATCAATTTTCTCATTATACATATTTATTTTTTCAAAAATTTCAGAAGTATTACTTACACCCTTTAATTCTTGAATGTTCATTAGATTCCTTATGAACCTGCTCTTCCCACTATTATTGGCACCTACAATTACATTTATTACGTTAAATTTATTTAAAAATCTAATAGAATCATTTACATCATTTTTAGCATAATAATCGGTAAACTGTGAATGTTTTCCAATTTTCAACTCAATATCAAAGGTTTTATTCATAATCAAGACCTGAATTAAAAATCTTAAATGAAAATAAGTAATTTAAAACACTTGCGAAGCAATAGTTCGAATATTATCACTTTTTCCCATAGAATAATAATGCAACACAGGAATTCCCGCTTTTTGCAACTCTTTAGATTGCTGAATGCACCACTCAATACCCACTTGTTTCACTTCCGCATTATCCTTGCATTTAATAACTTCGGTAATTAAAGCTTGAGGCAAATCAACGTGAAAACGATGGGGCAATAAATTCAATTGTTTTTTAGTGGCAATCGGTTTTAAACCTGGAATAATAGGAATCGTTATGCCTTCCTTTCGGCATTTTGCTACAAAATCAAAATATTTCTGATTGTCAAAAAACATTTGGGTAACGATATATTCAGCCCCACTTTTGATTTTCTTTTTCAGGAAATGGATGTCACTGTCCAAACTTGGCGCTTCCATATGTTTTTCGGGATAACCTGCAATTCCAATACAGAAATTGGTTTTGGAAGAATTTAAAAGTTCATCGTCTAAATATAGACCTTCATTCAGTGCTTTAATCTGTTTTACCAAACCTTCAGCATACTCATGACCTTCCTTTTCCGGTGTGAAATAAGTTTCAGTTTTTACCGCATCCCCTCGCAAAGCCACCACATTCTGAATCCCTAAAAAATCGAGATCAATCAAGAAGTTCTCAGTATCTTCCTTAGTAAACCCTCCACATAAGATATGCGGAATGGCATCCACTTTATATCGGTTTTGAATAGCTGCACAAATCCCAACTGTACCAGGACGTTTCTTGACAACCTGCCTTTTAAGCAATCCGTTGGCTTGCTCTTTATAAACATATTCCTCACGATGGTAAGTGACATCAATAAAAGGTGGTTTAAATTCCATTAACGGATCAATATTATCAAAGATAGATTTGATGTGCTGACCTTTTAATGGTGGTAATATTTCAAACGAAAATTGGGTATTTCCGTTAGCTTTTTCGATATGTTCTGTTACTTTCATGCTTACTTCCCCACGAAAGTGGGAATCTTTTTTTTGCCATAAATACACACATGCATTCTATGACATCCTATTAATATTTATTTTTTCTCTGTGAAACTCTGTGTTATCTCTGCGAAACTCTGCGTCCTAGCTAATTAACAGAAACACACCAAGATTCTCTGCGATGCGCAGAGCTTTTTCTAGTCTAATCTGCCAGATTAGGACTCAACCATTTTTCAGCTTGTTCATTACTCACACCCCTTCTTTTAGCATAGTCTTTTAATTGGTCATCGGTTATTTTTCCCAATCCAAAATACTTAGCTTCTGGGTTTGCAAAATAATATCCTGAAACACTTGCTGCTGGCCACATAGCCAAACTATCGGTTATTTCGAGACCAATGTTTTCATTAACCTGCAACAATTTCCATATGGTTTTCTTCTCCAAATGGTCAGGACATGCTGGATAACCTGGTGCTGGCCGAATGCCTTTATAACTTTCTTTTATTAATTCGGCATTCGATAAATCCTCATCGGAGTCATAGCCCCACGAATTCGTACGGATTTCTTTGTGCAAATATTCTGCAAAGGCTTCAGCAAGACGATCGGCGATGGCCTTGATCATGATCGCATTGTAATCATCAAGATCATCTTCAAATTTCTTTGCCAATTCTGCCGTTCCAAATCCTGTAGTCACAGCGAAACAACCCATATAATCTTGTTTTTCTGAATCTTTAGGGGCTATAAAATCGGCCAAAGCGAAATTCGGAATGCCCTCGCGCTTGTCGAGTTGTTGACGAAGGGTTAAAAATGTGACGTTCACTTTGCCCGATTCATCATAAATTTCAACATCATCATCATTCACAGTATTCGCAGGAAACAATCCAAAAATAGCTCTAGCTTCCAAAAGTTTTCCGTCAATCACTTTTCTCAATAAACCTTTGGCATCTGCAAACAATTCTGTGGCTTGCTCGCCGACAACCTCATCAGTTAGGATATCAGGATATTTCCCGTGTAAATCCCAGCTTCTAAAAAACGGACTCCAATCGATAAACTCTTCTAATTTCGAAAGCTCAAAATCTTGGATAATTTGGACACCTAATTGGTTTGGTTTGACAATTTCTGAAATGTTCCAATCGATTTTAAATTTTCGTTTTCGAGCTTCCTCGATCGTTACAAAATTTTTAGTTTTGCCACGTTTTAAAAACTGCTCACGGAATTTCTCGTATTCTTCTCGAATCTGTTCCTTATAAACCTGATTGTCTTTCTTTAACAAATTTCCCACCACAGTTACCGCTCTTGAGGCGTCGTTGACATGCACAACGGTATGTCCATAATTTGGTGCAATCTTAACGGCTGAGTGCGCTCTGGAGGTCGTGGCACCACCAATAAGTAAAGGAATGGTAATGTTTTTCTTTTCCATTTCTTTGGACACATACACCATTTCATCCAATGAAGGCGTTATGAGTCCGCTCAATCCTATAATATCAACATTCTCTCGAATGGCAGTTTCGATGATTTTTTCTGGCGGCACCATCACGCCCAAATCAATGATTTCATAGTTATTGCAGCCTAAAACTACGCTCACAATATTTTTACCAATATCATGCACATCACCTTTTACGGTGGCCATTAAAACACGACCAGCAAAGGCTTGCTTTCCATCTTTCTCGGCTTCAATAAAAGGTTGAAGATAGGCCACCGCTCTTTTCATCACGCGTGCAGATTTCACTACTTGTGGTAAGAACATTTTTCCACTTCCAAATAAATCGCCCACAACACTCATTCCAATCATTAAATGTCCTTCAATAACTTGGATGGGTTTCTCACTTTCCTGTCGCGCTTGTTCTACATCTTCGATGATAAAAGTTTCGATACCTTTTACCAGAGCGTGCGTAATGCGTTCTTGCAACGGGTCATTTCGCCATTCCAAAATTTTAGCAACATCTTCCTTTTTATCACCTTTTACCGTTTCAGAAAAATCCAGCAACCGTTCGGTAGCGTCATCTCTTCTGTCAAACAACACATCTTCCACACGTTCCAGCAAATCTTTCGGTATTTCATCATAGATCTCCAACATGGTTGGATTTACAATGCCCATGGTCATTCCGTGTTGAATGGCATGGTATAAAAAGGAGGAGTTAATGGCTTCACGAACGACATTATTTCCCCTAAAAGAAAAGGACACATTGCTCACCCCACCAGAAACGTTGGCGTAGGGTAAATTCTCCCGAATCCATTTGGTGGCATTGAAAAAATCCAAAGCATTCAAACGATGCTCTTCCATCCCTGTGGCCACCGGGAAAATATTGGGGTCAAAAATGATATCCTGAGGTGGGAATTTCACTTTGTCCACTAAAATATCATAGGACCGTTTACAGATTTCGATACGTCTTTCAAAGGTATCGGCTTGCCCATCTTCGTCAAACGCCATCACGATTACGGCTGCACCATAACGCTTTACCAATTTAGCCTGATGAATAAAGGTCGCTTCCCCTTCCTTTAAACTGATGGAATTGACCACCGATTTTCCCTGAACTACTTTCAATCCTGCCTCAATGATTTCCCATTTGGAACTGTCAATCATGATGGGCAATCTTGCAATATCTGGTTCTGAGGCGATCAAATTCAAGAATTTGGTCATTGCAAAAACACCATCCAACATGCCTTCATCCATGTTGACGTCAATAATTTGCGCGCCACCTTCCACCTGATCGCGGGCAACGTCTAAAGCCTCACTATAGTTTTCGTCTTTTATAAGACGTAAGAATTTACGAGATCCTGTGACGTTGGTGCGCTCGCCAACGTTTATGAAATTGCTTTCTGGAGTTACAATTAATGGTTCGAGACCTGAAAGTGTTAAGTATTTATTTTGATTCTTCATTTTCTTTTATTCATTTTAATCCTTTGTGTTCATCTCGTTTTGCGGAATGAATCCACCTTCCCTTCATTTCGATAACTCAATGCACGAGGGAAAGAATTATTTATACAGAAATGTTTATTTGACGTGGTTGATAATTTAAGGCGGTATCTGCAATCAATTTTATATGCTCTGGTGTTGTACCACAACATCCGCCGATAATATTGATCAAGCCATCTTTGAGGTATTCTTCAATCAACACATTCATTTCTTCGGCTGTTTGCTCATATTCCCCAAAGGCATTTGGCAAACCAGCGTTGGGATGCGCCGATGTATAAAACTCGGTTTCGTTAGATAGACGTTGTAAATAAGGTTGTAACTGGTCAGCACCGAGCGCGCAGTTAAATCCGACGCTTAACATTGGAATATGGGAAACGGACATTAAGAAAGCTTCTACCGTTTGCCCAGAAAGTGTTCTTCCTGAAGCATCGGTAATGGTTCCTGAAACCATAATTGGAATGTCAATATTGCGTTCTTCTTTTACTTCTTCAATGGCAAATAATGCCGCTTTCGCATTCAAAGTATCAAAAATAGTTTCTACCAAAAGCACGTCCACCCCACCATCAATCAATGCTTCAACTTGCTGTTTGTAGGCAATACGCAATTGATCAAAAGTAATGGCACGAAATTCTGGTTTGTTGACGTCTGGAGATAAGCTGGCAGTTTTGTTGGTTGGACCAATACTTCCAGCCACGAAACGCGGCTTTTCCGGATTGGCTTTTGTAAACTCGTCAGCGATTTGTTTAGCGATTTTAGCTGATTCATAATTCAGTTCGTAAACCAAACTTTCCAAATTATAATCGGCCATCGCAATGGTAGTACTTGAAAACGTATTGGTTTCAACGATATCGGCTCCCGCTTCAAAATATTGGCGATGTATGTCAGCAATAGCTTGTGGTTGGGTTAATGATAACAAATCATTATTGCCTTTAAGTGAACTGGGATAGTCCTTAAAGCGCTCGCCACGAAAATCTTCTTCCGAAAAATTATAGCGTTGTAGCATGGTGCCCATGGCGCCATCTAAAATTAAAATACGATGTTGTAATGCTTTTTTTATATCTGACATTTTGCAAAAAGAATAAAAATGTCATCAGGAAAGTGAGTGGAAAATACACTTTGGTTATCTGTCTAAATCCTGAAATAATTTCAGAATAGAGTAGAATTTAGCACCTTCTTTAACGTAAAGGGTTGCTAAGGCTTCAATGGGTCTAATCCCTCTGCCTTTCGTGATAACAAATATTAATAATAAGAACTTAAAGCGAATCTAAGCCATAAAAAATGGTTGACCAACTTTAATCAAATAAATTTGAAGATAAATAACGATCGCCAATATCGCAAATTATGGCCACAATAATTCCAGAGTCTAAATTTTCAGCAATTTTAAGGGCAACAGCAACAGATCCACCACTGCTCATTCCAGCGAAAACGCCTTCTTCTTTAGCTAATCTATTAGTTGTGAGCTTTGCTTCCTCTTCGCTCACTTCAATGACTTCATCTACTTTAGAGCGATCAAAAATACTTGGAAGATAAGCTTCCGGCCATTTTCGAATCCCAGGAATCTTGGCGTCATCTGTAGGTTGAGCTCCTACTATAGTGATATTTTTATTCTGCTCTTTTAAAAATGTGGAAACGCCCATAATAGTTCCGGTCGTTCCCATAGCTGAAATAAAATGCGTGACTTCTCCATCGGTATCGCGCCAAATTTCTGGGCCCGTGGTTTTGTAATGTGCTTTCCAATTGTCGTCATTGCCAAATTGATTCAACATAAAATAGCCTTTTTCATTTTCAAGTTGTTCGGCTAAATCGCGCGAGCCTTCAATACCATCATCAGCAGAAGTTAAAATCAATTCGGCACCATAAGCGCGCATGGTTTTGATGCGTTCTTCGGTTGAATTCTCAGGCATAATCAATACCATTTTAACTCCTAACAGTGGTGCTATAAATGCTAATGCAATGCCCGTGTTGCCACTTGTAGCCTCCACCAACGTATCGCCTTTTTTAATATCACCGCGTTTTAAGGCTTCAGATATCATATTAAAAGCTGCTCTGTCCTTAACACTTCCTCCCGGATTACTGCCTTCCAGTTTGAGGAATAGACGCACTCCTTTTTTTGAAATGATATGTGTAGCTTCTACGAGTGGCGTATTCCCAATAAAATCAATTACCGACTTACCCTGAATCATTTTTTTGTATGTATTTTAATTTCTGTTTGATAGGTCACCAATGAGTTTTCTGGAACTGATTTCGTAATCCAAACGTTTGCGCCTATGATGGAATTCGCTCCAATGACAATATCTCCTCCCAAAATGGTAGCGTTGGCATAAATAGTCACATGATCCTCAATGGTAGGATGCCGTTTTTTTGAAGCTAAACTTTTTTTAATCTGAAGTCCGCCCAAAGTCACGCCTTGATAAATTTTCACATTCGTCTTTATGATAGATGTTTCACCAATGACTATTCCTGTGCCGTGATCGATAAAAAAAGAATCGCCAATAATGGCACCTGGATGAATGTCTATGCCGGTTACGCCATGGACATATTCGCTCATCATCCTCGAAATAACATAGGCTTTTAACTTGTACAATTCATGGCTTAATCTGTAAATTGCAATGGCATGAAATCCTGGATATGCTAAATAAATCTCAGATAAACTCTTGGTTGCGGGATCATTACTTTCAATCGCGATGGCATCTAAATCAAGTTTCTCCCGTATTAATACAAATTGACTTTCAAATTGATTCCATAATGCTTCCCCGTTTTCCAATTGCAATTTTGTGGTAATCTTTATGAACGTATCTTTTACAGACGCGCTATTTTGCCTTCGATATTCTTCATCGAACAACATATAGAACAATCCTTTAGAAAAAGTTTTTACGGTATCTTTTAAACAGATGTTATAACTCTGAAACTGATTGAGATTGTTGGAATGTGTACTCATACCATCAAAATTACACATTATTTTTTTGCAGTGCCAAAATTAAGCGATTATTAACATCCTCTTAAAGTATAGCTTGCACCACTGCTTTTGGTGCTTCCTTTCGCGTGCCATCAAAACCGTCAATGCCGCTGACCGTTGTGTATTTAAGTACATATCTTTTACCAGGATTGATGATTTGATAGGCTGATTGGCACATTAACGTCGCTTCATGAAAACCGCAAAGAATCAACTTCAGTTTTCCAGGATATATGTTGACATCTCCAATCGCATAAATCCCCGGGATGTTCGTCTGGTAATCAAAAGTATCCACTTTGATCGCATTTTTTTCAATTTCCAGTCCCCAATTACCAATCGGTCCTAATTTTGGCGACAATCCAAATAGCGGAATAAAATGATTACACTCATATAAGATGTTTTCTCCATCCTTTTTAATGGTCACTCCATCCAACTTCTTATTGCCGTGTAAAGCAGTCACTTCTGCAGGTGTTACTAAGTTTATTTTTCCTAAAAGCTTTAATTCCTGAACCTTTTCTACTGAGTCCAAAGCCCCTCTAAACTCATTCCTTCTATGAACAAGCGTGACTTCTGATGCAATGTCAGCCAATAAAATACTCCAATCCAACGCCGAATCCCCACCACCAGAAATGATAACTTTCTTGTTTCTATACACTTCAGGGTCTTTGATAAAGTAGTCGACCCCTAAATCTTCATAATGAAAAATATTATCAATTAAAGGCTTTCTAGGCTCAAAGCTTCCCAAACCACCAGCAATGGCAACGACTGGCGCTTGATGCTTAGTACCTTTATTGGTGGTCACAATAAAGCTTCCGTCGTCTTGTTTCTCTATAGTTTCCGCACGTTCGCCCAAGGTAAATCCGGGTTTGAACTGTTTGCCTTGTTCCAAAAGATTAAGGGTTAAATCTCCAGCCAAAATATCAGGCAGCCCAGGAATATCATAGATGGGCTTTTTGGGGTATAATTCTGAACATTGGCCTCCAGGTTGCGGTAAGGCATCTATTAGATGACATTTTAGTTTCAATAATCCAGCTTCAAAAACGGTAAATAATCCTGTCGGGCCTGCGCCTATTATTAATATATCTGTTTTAATCATGTTATTTGCTAATTAAAGTTTCGGTAATTTTATTGAGTGCTTCTACTTTTTGCTCAAAATTGCCTTTTATTGTTTTTCTGTATTGGTTTAAATTTTCAACTAAAATATTGACATCATCAGGAATGACCTCTTCAAAAAATTGACGCAGTCGCTTTGCTGTGGTTGGTGATTTTCCATTGGTAGAGATGGCTATTTTGACATTGCCTTTAGTCACAATTCCACCCAAGTAGAAATCGCAGAATTCTGGTGTGTCGGCGACATTGACCAATAAATTGCGTTGTTTCGCATCCTTATAAATTTGTTTGTTGACGTCTAAATTATCAGTTGTTGCAATGACCAAATCCTTATCGCATAAAAATGAATCTTCGTAGGTCATATGGATCAATCGAATATTAAATTGTTTTGCCAATTCCCTGACCTCATCCATAAAAAAAGGCGCCACCATTTCTATATTGGCATTAGGACTCGATTTTAATAAAAATGTAAGTTTTTCTAAAGCTACATTACCTCCACCAACAATCAAGGTTTGGATGTTATGCATTTTTAAGAAAATTGGATATAAATTATTTCTTTCCATTTTATGCGGTTATTAAGTGTTGATTGACGTCTGCTTTTATAGAATCTAATTGGACGCGTTGATTGACAACTTCGCCTATAATGATAATTGCAGGATTGGACAACTTTTGTTTTTTTACAATCTCACAGATTGTTGCTACCGTCCCCACACCAAATTTTTCGTTTTCAGTAGTTCCATTTTGGATAATTGCTACCGGCGTATTTTCCTTTCCTTCCGATGAAAATACATCTACAATCTCCGCCAATTTACTCATGCCCATTAAAATCACAACAGTTGCTGTGGATTGGGCTGCTAGTTTGACATCATTGGATAATTGGTGCATTTTGGTAGTTCCTGTAATGACCCAAAAACTTTCAGAAGCACCACGTTTTGTCAATGGAATACCTTGATAGGCTGGCACTGCTAAGGACGATGAAATCCCAGGCACCATATAGGTTTCTATTCCGAATTGGCGTACAAAATCAATTTCTTCGGCACCGCGACCAAAAATAAAAGGATCGCCTCCTTTTAATCGTACCACGTGACCATGGGATTTTGCTCTTGCAACAATTAAGTCGTTGATTTGATCTTGTTCATAAGCATAATATCCTTTTCTTTTACCCACAAATATGAGTTCTGCATCTGCGGAAGCATAATCTAATAAGGCTATATTGATCAAGGCATCATACATAACAACATCTGCAGCTGATATGGCTTTGATGGCTTTAAGTGTAATGAGTTCTGGATCTCCAGGTCCTGCGCCTACTACTGTTAATTTTGAAGTTTTCATGTATTTCAATTTTAAACCTGACAGATTATGTCTCCCGTAGCTTCGGAACGGTCAGGTTGGTTTTAGCCTTGCAGCTTAAACTGTAATTAATTTTTCTTGTGCTCTAAATGCTCTCGCTTTTTCTAAAAACAGACTGGCATTTTTGATATATCTTTTAGCAAAAGCTTCTGTGGGTGCTGTCGTTTTTATTTGATAAATCACTTCTGAAAAGGACGAGCCCAACTCAATCTTATTGCTTTCAACAAAGTCAACTTCAAACTGACTTATAATTCCCGCTTGGGTGTTTGTAGTAATATCTTGCGAAATTAAAAGTGCCTTTGCGGCATTGACCATAGCACTGTAGGAAAAATAAATGGCGTTGGAATATACTTTATGTTTTAAAGCGTCATTCGCTTTTTCAATTTTCTCTTCACTTTCTAAAAACAAAGTGGCGATCAAATCA
>JBBSRC010000029.1:0-39789 GCA_038243395.1 Flavobacteriales bacterium
GGAATTCTTTACGCAAAATTCCCAAAAAGCAAGTTTGGTTCAAATAGCTGACAAGATGATTGATTTTATCAAAAAACAATGATTCTGCCGCATTCATCTCGGTTTCATCCATCCATAAAATAACATCACCTCTTACCGAATTTACGATGGTTTCATTGACTCGATTTCCAATGGCTGCTTTTTTAAAGATATCCTCTTGATGTTTATCAATTAAAGACTGTCGCAATTGGTCGATCTCATCTGAGTTAAAAAAATCTTCAACAATGGCATATTTATGAGCCACAATATCTTTTATAACCTTCTCGTATAAAGGATTTTCGATAAAATCGAGGTCTTCATAAATCGCATTCATAATATCGTAGGTTACGTATTGTTTAGATACTGATCATTCCAATTTCGATCAAATGTACTCTAAAATCAGATTCCTTTTACAAATTGAATATCTTTGCAATAAATTGACGCTATATGAGCAAAATCCGAATTACAAAACAATTTTCTTTTGAAACTGGCCATGCCCTTTATGGATATGACGGCAAGTGCAAAAATGTCCATGGACACAGCTATAAATTATCTGTAACGGTTATTGGATCTCCAATTAATGATAGCTCAAACGTAAAATATGGAATGGTCATTGATTTTTCAGATTTAAAGAAAATCGTTAAAAATGAAATTGTTGATGTTTTTGACCATGCTACGGTATTTAATAGGAATACCCCTCATGTGGAATTAGCTCAGGAATTGAAAGTTCGCGGTCATAATGTGCTTTTGGTCAATTATCAACCTACTAGTGAAATGATGGTCATAGACTTCGCTGGGAAAATCAAGAAATATTTACCTGAAAATATTCAATTGCATTCATTAAGACTTCAGGAAACCGATTCGAGTTTTGCCGAATGGTATGCAAGTGATAATTAATGGCCAGTCCTCAGTCTTCAGTCCTCAGTTGACAGTTGGCAGTTGTCAGTTGTCAGTTGTCAGTTGTCAGCATTTCATAAACATTCGTAAATTTGAGGTTATCTTCAATATCTTTATTTAATGAATATTCCAAAAGGAAAAAAAATATATTTTGCTTCTGACAATCATTTGGGAGCTCCTACAAAAGAAGAATCATATCCACGCGAAAAAAAATTCGTTGCTTGGCTAGATGAAATTAAAGGGGATGCAGCAGCCATCTTTTTATTAGGAGATTTATTCGATTTCTGGTTTGAATATAAAACTGTAGTTCCGAAAGGTTTTACACGGACTTTAGGCAAACTAGCTGAAATAAGTGACTCAGGAATTCCTATCTACTATTTTGTAGGCAATCATGATTTATGGATGCATGGGTATTTTGAAGAGGAACTGAACATTGATGTCTTTCACAGACCGAAAGAATTTGTTTTTAATGATAAAATCTTTTTTATAGGCCATGGCGATGGTTTGGGTCCTCATGATAAAGGCTATAAACGCATGAAAAAAGTATTTACCAATCCATTTTTCAAATGGTGCTTTAGATGGTTGCATCCTGATTTGGGAGTGAAGATTGCCAAACATCTCTCTGTTAAAAACAAATTGATTTCTGGAGATGACGACGCCAAATTTTTAGGTGAGGACAAAGAATGGTTGGTACAATATTGCAAAAGAAAACTCGAAGACAAACATCGCGACTTTTTTGTGTTCGGCCACAGACATTTGCCGATGGAGATAATGTTAAATGAAAATTCTACATACCTCAACTTAGGCGATTGGATCCAATATTATACTTATGGTGTTTTTGATGGAGAAAGATTAGAGATAAAAACCTACTAATCTTCATTTTCATGTTCCTCCAGATCTTTTCGTAAATCTAATTTTCTAAATGAAGGTAATACAACTCCAGTAGTTACCACCGTTAATAAAGTCATTACGCCTCCAAATACCACCGCAGTAACCGTTCCCATAAGTTTCGCGGTCAAGCCACTTTCAAAGGCACCAAGTTCATTGGATGACCCCACGAACATAGAATTCACTGAGGCCACGCGTCCGCGCATGTGATCTGGCGTTTTAAGCTGTAGAATCGTCTGTCGGATGACCATGGAAACCCCGTCCGTTACACCACTGAAAAACAAGGCTGCAACAGAAATCCAGAAAATAGAAGACAACCCAAATACAATTATGCATATCCCAAAACCAAAAATAGCTGTCAAGAGTTTCATTCCCGCGTTTTTACTAATAGGAATGTAAGCCGTGATCAACATGGTTAAAAAAGCACCCACTGCTGGTGCCGCCCTTAAAACGCCGAATCCTTCTGGTCCCACTTTCAAGATATCTTGTGCAAAAATGGGTAACAAAGCTACTGCACCTCCAAAAAGTACCGCAACCATGTCCAAAGTCAAAGCACCCAGAACTGCTTTGGTCTTAAAAACAAATTTGATTCCTTCCTTCAAACTTTGCATTACAGGCTCTCCGATTTTAGGATTTAAAATCGGTTTTTTAGAAATACGAAGTAAATTGATTAAAGCAATAAGTGCAAAGGCCATAATCAAGCACATGGACCAATGCACACCAATCCAACTAATACTAAAGCCGGCCAACGCAGGCCCGAGGACGGAACCGACTTGCCACGTGGAACTGCTCCAAGTAGCAGCATTAGGATATAATTTTTTTGGGACAATCAAGGCAATCAAAGAGAAAACGGTCGGTCCGATAAAAGCCCGGACTAATCCTCCCAAAAAGACCAGAGCATAAATGCCATAAAGGACCGCATTTGTTGACCAATCGGAAACAATTCTTGGCCAGGTCAATAAAAAAAGTCCTAAACTTATTATTGAAAAACCAATAATGCATTTAATTAAAAGCCCACGTTTTTCATTCTGATCTACAATATGACCAGCAAATAAGGCAATCGAAAGCGCTGGAATAATCTCCATTAGTCCGATAAGACCAAGAGACCAAGGATCTTTGGTTATGGAATAAACTTCCCACTCAATAATAATAAATTGCATGGACCAAGCAAAAACTAGTGCAAACCGCACCACTAAAAAAATATTAAATTCCTTAATGCGAAGTGCGGCGTAAGGATCCTTTTTAATCGGTTTATGTTCCATAGATACCAGACCTTTCGAAGTCAGTGGATTTATAATCCTGAATGGAGATAAATTCTACGTAAATCTAAAAAAATGACAGTTCTTATAATCACTTTCTTCAAAAAAATAAAGTGATCTTATGATTTAATATCTCTTAATTTCAATTGCAAACTCACTGTGCCTTGCCAATGGTTTTCATCAATGGAATACACGGCTTTAAAAGGTTTCTTATCCGTAATTAATTCGCATTTATCGCCTAAATTAAAACCAATGGCCACTATTCTATCTGAGTTTTTCTGTAATACGGTAACTCTTAAATGTTTATCATCTTCGCCAACACACTTGCCGTAACCTGTATCCCGTAAATTTTCAGTCATAAAAACAGGCGCCATATTTCCTGGACCAAATGGGGCAAATTGTTTTAAAATTCTGTAGAATTTCGGTGTAATATCTTTCAAATCTATTGGCATGTCCACTCGGATTTCTGGAACTAACAAAGCTCTTTCAATAGTTTTGGAAACTTCATCTTCAAAAGCTTGTTTAAAAGCTTCATAATTTTCTTCCTTGAGAGTTAATCCTGCTGCATATTTATGACCTCCAAATTGTTCAATATGCACACTACAAGCTTCTAAGGCATTATATACGTCAAATCCAGCAACTGAACGCGCTGAAGCTGCCAATCTATCGCCACTTCTAGTAAATACCAAGGTCGGTCTGTAGTAGGTTTCTATCAGACGAGATGCCACAATACCAATTACGCCTTTGTGCCAGGATTCTTGATAAACGACTGAAGTAAAGCGTTCATGCTCTTTAGATTCTTCAATTTGAAGCAAAGCTTCAATTGTAATTTGTCGATCGGCTTCTTTTCTGTCGGTGTTGAATTGCTCTATTTCAATGGCATAGATTTTCGCCAGTTCCTCGTCTTCTTCGGTCAGTAAGGTTACTGCGTGATTCCCATGTTTCATGCGTCCAGCAGCATTAATTCTAGGCGCCACTATAAAGACGACATCAGTTATGGTCAACTCCTTTTTTTTAGTCTGATCGATTATGGCCTTAATTCCTGCACGCGGATTGCCATTAATCACTTGCAATCCAAAATAGGCTAGGATTCTGTTTTCTCCAGTAATAGGAACGATATCGGCACCAATTGCCGTAGCAACTAAATCTAGATATTCTGTTAAATCTTCAATCGTTTTACCATCTCTGTAAGCTAAGGCTTCTACCAATTTAAAGCCAACGCCACATCCGCACAACTCATCATAAGGATAAGAGCAATCGTCGCGCTTCGGATCTAAAATAGCAATAGCATCAGGAAGTTGGGAGCCAGGTCTGTGATGGTCGCAGATGATAAAATCAATACCTTTCTCTTTAGCGTAGGCCACTTTATCAATGGCTTTTATCCCACAATCGAGTGTGATAATCAGTGAAATATCATTATCATGTGCATAATCAATTCCTTTTATGGAAACGCCGTAACCTTCCTCATATCGGTCCGGAATATAAGTGGCAATATTTTTAGCTCTGGTTTTAAGATAGGACGACATTAAAGCAACCGATGTTGTACCATCCACGTCATAATCGCCAAATACCAAAATGTTTTCGCCTTCAGATAGTGCTTTTTCGATGCGTTCCACAGCTTTGTCCATGTCCTTCATTAAGAAAGGATCATGCAATTCATCCAGCCTTGGTCTAAAAAAATATTTGGCATCTTCATAAGTCTCGATGCCACGGAGAAGTAATAGCGACGCGATGGAATCTTCCACCTGAAGCGCTTGACTCAAATGCTTTACTTTAGAAAGTTCTGGTTTTGGTTTTAAGGTCCAACGCATTTTTAAGTTTCAAGTTTCGGGTTTAAAATTATTCAAGTTTTGATGCGTGATAGGCCTGACAGGTTTTCCGTCTACGCTAAAGTTTCGGCGGACAAGTAAAAACCTGTCAGGTCTTAGTATAACACTATTTATTATGATAATGAATTGACGTGTTTACTTTCGCGAATTTTCGAAACATTTCCATCACACCGCAGTATTTTTCTATAGAGAGATCCACCGCTCTTTTGATTTTATCTTCATTTAGGTTTTCGCCATAAAAATGGTATTCTACAGAAACCGTGTGATAAGTTTTTGGATGTTCTTCGGTCAATTCGCCATAAGTATCCATTCTGAAATCTGAAATCTGCACTTTCATTTTATCCAAAACAGAAACCACATCTAATCCTGAACATCCTGCAAGTGCAGAAAGCATCATGGCCTTTGGTCTTAATCCTGAATTATAACCGCCGTGTTCTTCGGAAGTATCCATAAACAGGGTTTTACCGCTTGGGTTATCAGATTCAAATTGAGAGTTTCCTTTCCAGTGCGTGATGACTTTATCTTTCATTTATATAAGTTTTAAGGATGAAAGCACTTTACGTTTTAAGCGCTTCTAAGATTATGTTATTTAATCCAAAAATACCATTAAATATCAAGATTATGCCTTTAGGAATAGGCAATATGATAAACCAAAAAATGATATAGATAATTTATAACAACCAACAAAATTGGTTATTTATGGATTGACAGTATTACTTTTCAAAGAAAGTATTGAGATTGGGATAACATAAACATGTGCTTATATTATTACTGGTCGTATATATTTTTGTTTTCATATAAAATATGATGCTAAATCAGCGTTTGAATTCTCTTTTGTAGCTCCGGCACCACCCCTTCCTCAAACCAAGGATTACGTGTCAACCAAAACCGATTTCTTGGACTTGGATGCGGCAAAGCGAAATATTTAGGCAAATATTCCAGATAATTATCCACGGTCTCTGTCAACGTTTTCTTAGCTTCTTTTTTCAAATAATACTTTTGAGCATACAAGCCAATTAATAATACCAATTGAACGTTGGGCATAAAGTCCATTAATTGCTCATGCCATTGTGGTGCGCATTCTGATCGTGGTGGCAAATCGCCCCCTTTGCCCCTACCTGGGTAACAAAATCCCATCGGAACAATGGCGAAAATTTTCTCGTCGTAAAATTGTTCGTCAGTTACCCCTAACCATTTTCGTAATTGCTTGCCACTGGCATCATCCCAGGGAATTCCAGACGCGTGAACCTTAGTGCCAGGCGCTTGACCAATAACAACAATCTTTGCATCGGCATGCGCAGTCACGACAGGTCTTGGCCCAAGGGGTAAATGCGCTTTGCACGTACTACAATTTTTTATTTTCGAAAGTAAATCTTTCATTCAATCTGAGCCTTTACTTTTTATCCTCCATCATTTTCCTAAGATCCATCCCAAAGGATGGGTAGGTAAAAATCATGCGCTTAAATTCTTTAACGGTCATTTTATTATATATTGCCGTAGTAAACACGTTAATAGCTTCGTTAGCCTCCGGACTTAATATATGGGCACCTACAATTTCGTCGGTGCGTTCATTGACCAAAATAGTATAAGCATAAGTGTCTTCATTTTCCTTTTTAGCATTGTACCAGCCACTGCAATCCCCTTGATAAATCTTGACTGTTTTATAGCGTGCTTTCGCTTCTTTCTCCAAATAACCTACCGATGATAAATTTGGTGTTGTAAATACCGTTGACGGGACACACGGGACATCTAAGATCTTCGATTTTTCTTTTATCACATTGCTCCCAACAATATAACCTTGCAACCCAGATAAGGGAGTCAGGGACAAGGATTTATTCGAGACGTCGCCACAGGCATAAACCTTTGGATTGGATTTACTTTGTAGATGATCATCAACCACAATGCCCTTTTCATCAGCCTCAATGCCCGCCTTATCTAAATTTAAGGTGTCTATAGATGGAACTCTTCCGGTAGCATTGATAACTTTTCTGGTCTTGTGAGTTTTAGATTCGCCTTCATGTTTATAAGAGATTCTTAAATTCTTTTTTAATTTTTCAATCGCAGTAACCTCTGCATTAAAAATAAATCTAACCCCTAAACTTTTTAATTTTACGATCAATTTCTTAACTAAATATTGATCGAATTCAGGTAGTGAAGATTTTTCCCTTTCAAGAATCGTTACTTTGCAACCTAATGTGGCCAGCATGCAAGCAAATTCCATCGCAATATATCCTGAACCGATAAACGTAATGGATTTTGGAATTTTCTTTAAATTAAGAATGTCTTCACTTACTTTCAAAAATTCATTTCCTTCGATATCAATTGGTCTCGGAATATTTCCGGTAGCGATAACAAAATAATCTGCAGAAACGAGCTTTCCTTCTATTTCAACCTCATTTTTACTAACAAATTTTGGCGATTGATGATACAACGACATCCCCAAGGTCTTTAATTTTTCTTCAGTATTTGGAGGAATGGGATTAGAAAAAGAGCGTTTAAATTTTTGGACCTGTTTCCAGCTCAGTTTAGGAAGCGTGCTTACACCAAGACCTTTGAGATTCCGACTTTTATAAACTAATTCCGAAAATTGAAGTAATATTCTTTTAGAATCGCAACCTCTGTTGGCGCAGGTACCACCGAATTCCCTATTGTCTGTAATGGCAACGCTTAAGTTGTTCTTTATGCAAATTTCTGCAGCAGTTTGTCCAGCGACACCGCTACCAATAACTAAAACGTCGTAATGCTTGTTTTTCATAATCTTCATATATAATTAATAAGATACTGAAGTTTCAGACAGAAAATGATATGAAAAATCTATAATTTGAAATGAGTTAAGACTTTTGCTTACCAGCAACCACGATCACAATTTCGCCTTTTGCAGGTTTTTCCGTGTAGTGCTCTAAAACTTCTTTTGCAGTTCCTCTGATGGTTTCTTCATATAGCTTTGTCAATTCCCTAGAAACAGAAATTAGACGATCTTCGCCAAAAAACTCGCAAAAATGGGCTAAGGTTTTAAGAAGTTTGTGAGGACTCTCATAAAAAATGATCGTTCTGACTTCTTCGGCAAGTAATAACAATCGTGTTTGTCGACCTTTTTTTACCGGTAGGAATCCTTCAAATACAAATTTGTCATTCGGTAATCCGCTGTTGACCAATGCAGGTACAAATGCAGTAGCCCCTGGCAGACAATCCACTTCAATACCGTTTTCAATACAGGCACGGGTCAATAAAAACCCAGGATCTGAAATCGCGGGCGTTCCGGCGTCACTGATTAAAGCTATTGTAGTTCCCGATTTTATTTTTTCAACCAATCGCTCCACCGTTTTATGCTCATTGTGCATGTGATGGGAGTGCGCCGGCGTAGCAATATCATAATGCTTAAGAAGTTTACCAGAAGTACGGGTGTCTTCGGCCAAAATTAAATCAACTTCTTTCAGAACCTCAACAGCTCTGAAAGTCATATCCTTTAAATTACCGATTGGTGTTGGTACAATGAATAATTTACTCATTAATTAATCGAACTTGCCTTCAATAATGGTCATGAATCGCGCTTCAACATCTTCTTTTCCTAACCATCCGTTGTAGTCTGGCTTAACAATATTTTGAATTAAATTTTCAGCTTCATCAAAAGAACTTGAGGTATTGATTTGAGAAAGTACGCGCTCATAATCTTCACGTTCGCCATCAAAAAGATATTTTATAAACGCAATTTTATCATTTAAACCAATATTAAGTCCGTGTTTAAGTTTGTCGTTTAAAGATCTTTTAAGATTCTCCTGAGATTTTGAAGAGGGAACGGGGTCAAATACGGGCATGTTTTTAAAATCTGCAGTCAAGGTATCGAAATCATTTTTGGTCTCTTCTATCTTAGTAGCCTTAAAATTATTCTCCTCAATTTTTGTGTCATCAATTTTATTCTCCCGAATTTCGATCTCTTCAACTTTGATTTCTTCAATTTTGGTCTCCTCAATTTCTGGAAGAGGCTCCTCAAAGAAAGCATCAATTTCATGAGTCTCATGAGGCATTTGTGCCACGATATCCTTGATTTTTTCCATGATAGGTTCCATGATGCCATCATCTTCGACCTCATCAAGGTTGACGTAAATTTTATCGCCACGTTCAATATTATCACTGACTTGATTGTTAAAAGCCACATCCAACATTTCAAAAAACGACGAGTCAACCCCTATTGTAGGTAAACTTTGCCCTAAATTTTCATTGGCAAATTTTAAAACACTTAGTTTCTCATATAAAAGACCGGTCTCACGATGAAGTTCAATAACATTCTCTCTACCCTTCAATTTTAGAATTCGATGCGCAATGCTCATTAGTTCGGACTCCAACTTCTTCTTCATAACTTTTACCTTTAATATGAATTTATACTTTTGATTTTTAATAAATTTGCGCCACCTTTATAGAATGCAAAGGTAAGCTTTGTTAAGTGTTAAAATTACAAAATGTTTCTTGAAAATACAGTAAATCCTAAAGAACAATTTGGGTGGATTGAGGTAATTTGTGGCTCTATGTTTTCGGGAAAGACCGAAGAATTGATCAGGCGTCTTAAGCGTGCGCAATTTGCAAAACAAAAAGTTGAAATTTTTAAACCAGCCGTTGATATACGTTACAATGAAGCTTTCGTAGTGTCTCATGACGCCAATGAAATCCGCTCTACACCTGTTCCTGCAGCCGCTAATATTCCTATTTTAGCTGATGGCTGTGATGTGGTAGGCATTGATGAAGCTCAGTTTTTTGATGATGAAATCGTTCGGGTTTGCAATGACCTGGCAAATAAGGGCGTCAGGGTAATTGTCGCTGGATTAGATATGGATTTTAAAGGAAATCCCTTTGGTCCAATGCCTAATTTAATGGCCACAGCCGAATATGTCACTAAGGTTCATGCGATTTGCACCCGTACAGGAAATTTAGCCCAGTTTAGCTACAGAAAAGCCCAAAGTGATGCGTTGGTACTTTTAGGAGAAGTGGACGAATACGAACCTTTAAGTCGTGGGGCTTTTTACAAAGCAATGGCACACGATAAAGCAAGAAATATAAAGGTCAAGGACGCTCAAGAAATTACCTCAAAACCTAAGAATTCAAATGCCTAAAGCGCACGAAACCCTACTCGAAATTGATCTTTCTGCTTTAAAACACAATTTTAAATATCTCAAATCCAAGTTATCTAACAACACCAAATTTTTAGCCGTTGTCAAGGCCTTTGCTTATGGTACTGAAGCTGATGAAATCGCTCTTTTTCTACAAAATCTGAATGTCGATTATTTTGCTGTAGCCTATACTCAAGAAGGAGTTGCCCTTAGAGATGCAGGGATTACAAAGCCTATTTTAGTATTGCATCCATTACCAATTGGCTTTAATTCACTCATCAAACATTGTTTGGAACCTAGTATTTATAATATGAAAGTACTTGGAGAGTTTTTACAAGTTGCTTCCGAAAAAAATCAAAATAATTATCCCATCCATCTCAAATTTAACACAGGGCTTAACAGATTGGGTTTTTCAGAGGAAGATATTAAAGACATTTATTCAAAGTTGAACACGTCTGAGATCGTGGAGATCAAATCAATTTTCTCGCATTTGGCAGCAAGTGAAGATTTAAACGAAAAAGAATTCACACAGCATCAAATAGTGTCTTTTAAAAAGATAACAGAAAAATTTAATAAAATTTTTGGTTTCACGCCTATGCTACATTTGTGCAATACCTCCGGGATCTTAAATTACCCTGACGCCCATTTGGATATGGTACGCAGTGGGATTGGTCTTTACGGTTTTGGGAATTCTGAAAAGGAAAATAAAAATTTCAAACCTATTGCCTCACTTAAATCGGTTATCTCACAAATACATGAAATTTCAGAAGGCGAAACAGTTGGCTATAATCGTGCGTATAAAAGCAATTCTTTTATGAGAACGGCAACAATTCCTATTGGCCATGCCGATGGAATTGGCAGACAGTACGGTAATGGAAAAGGTTGTTTTACCATCAATGGAAAAAAGGCGCCTATTATTGGCAACGTTTGCATGGACATGATCATGGTAAATATTACAGATATTGATTGTGAAGAAGGAGATGAAGTCATTGTTTTCGACAATTTAAATACCGCTGAAAAATTAGCTCATTCCGCCAACACAATTTCTTATGAATTGATTACCGCTATTTCCCAACGTGTTAAACGCATTATCAAAAAATAAAGTCCTGTGATTGTTTTAACATTTCCATATTTTTCTTACATTAGTGCCTAATTAACTAATAACTACCTTAATATAATTATTATGTGGAAAGAATTTAAAGACTTTATAATGACAGGAAATGTCATTGATTTGGCAGTTGCGGTAATCCTAGCCGGGGCTGTCGGACTCGTAGTAAATGGGTTTGTTACCGATATTATGATGCCTATTGTTGGTAATTTTGCAGGCGGCGTTGATTTTGCCGACTTAAAGTATGTCTTATCTCCAGCTGATATTGCTGCGGATGGAACAATCACCAAACCAGAAAACGCCATTATGTATGGTCAATGGGTCAATTCCATTATCAATTTGCTTATTGTTGGATTTGTATTATTTATGATTGTTAAAGCATACAACAAAACAAAAAAACCGGTTGCCGCTGCAGCTCCTGCTGGACCTTCAGATAATGACTTATTAAAAGAAATCAGAGACGCGTTAAAAAAATAATCACGTTACACCCATATTCTAACTTAAGCCCGATTCTCAAAAAGAATCGGGTTTTTTTTTTGGATCAGGTTCTTTACATGCATCGAATTAATGGTTACTTTAGCATCTTAAAATTTTTTAATTATGAAAGTAGCTGTTGTAGGTGCCACTGGAATGGTGGGCGAAGTGATGTTAAATATACTTGAAGAACGTAATTTTCCTTTTACAGAATTATTGCTGGTTGCTTCAGAAAGATCTGTTGGTAAAGAAATGACGTTTAAGAATAAAACGTACAAAATAATAGGATTGGCAGAAGCAGTTTCGAAGAAGCCTGATATTGCTTTCTTATCCGCAGGAGGAAGCACATCTTTAGAATGGGCTCCCAAATTTGCCGAAGCTGGCACAACGGTAATAGATAATTCTTCCGCATGGCGCATGGATGCTTCAAAAAAATTGATAGTTCCAGAAATTAACGCACATCTACTTACCAAAGACGATAAAATCATTGCTAATCCCAACTGTTCAACCACTCAAATGGTTATGGTCTTAGCGCCGCTTCATAAAAAATATAAAATTAAAAGAGTCGTCGTATCCACCTATCAATCCATTACAGGAACTGGCGTCAAAGCAGTCAAACAATTGGAAAACGAACTGGCGGGTATTACGGGAGAAATGGCTTATCATTACCCGATCCACAAAAATGTCATTCCACATTGTGACGTGTTTGAAGAAAACGGTTACACCAAAGAAGAAATGAAATTGGTCCAAGAAACTCAAAAAATTCTTGAAGATAAATCTATCGCAGTTACCGCAACTGCAGTGCGAGTTCCTACTCAAGGTGGACATAGCGAAGCGGTAAACCTTGAATTCCTGAATGATTTTGACGTTTCTGAAGTGCGTCAATTACTGAGCAAGACTCCCGGGGTTGTGGTCCAAGATAATACCGATGTCAATACCTATCCCATGCCGATTTATGCTAACGGAAAAGATGATGTATTTGTTGGACGTATAAGACGTGACGGATCGCAAGCAAACTCCCTAAATTTATGGATCGTAAGTGACAACCTGAGAAAGGGTGCTGCTACCAATACGATTCAAATTGCTGAGTATCTAATTGAAAACAACCTCGTTTAATCAGCTGGTTTTTATAACGAATTTGATTGGTAGGAATAAATGTCCTAACATTATATTAAAAAAGCTCATACAATCTTTTGTAGGAGCTTTTTTGTTTATTTTTGAAACTCAACCTTTAACCCGTTTACTTTTATGAAAAAATTAGCGTTTGCAATGGTTCTTCTTACTACAATTACGGCTTGCAAAAATGAAAACGAACTTAAAAAATCCAATGTAATTGCTGTGACTTATCCTGAAACTAAAATGGTAGATACCGTTGACACATACTTTGGAGAACAAGTTAAAGATCCCTACCGCTGGCTCGAGGATGACCGTAGCGAAGAAACTGGAGCTTGGGTAAAAGCACAAAATAATGTGACTGGCGATTATTTAGCCCAAATCCCATATCGTCAAGAACTTAAAGAACGCTTAACAGAAATCTGGAACTACGAAAAAGTTGGCGCTCCATTCATTGAGGGCGATTATACCTATTATTACAAAAATGATGGACTCCAAAACCAATCGGTTATCTACAGAAAGAAGAATGGCGACGGCACAGAAGAAGTGTTTTTAGATCCTAATACATTTAGTAAAGATGGTACTGTTTCATTGGGAGGACTTAGTTTTTCCAAAAGCGGAAAACTTGCTGCTTACGCTATCTCAGAAGGTGGAAGTGATTGGCGTAAAGTAATTATTATCGATGCCGAAAATATAGAACGAATTGAAGATACCATTGTTGATGTGAAATTTAGCGGAATTTCATGGAAGGACAATGACGGATTCTATTACTCTAGCTATGACAAGCCTAAGGGCAGTGAGCTTTCAGCTAAAACTGATCAACATAAACTCTTTTATCATAAATTAGGAACTCCCCAGAAGCAAGACCAATTGATTTATGGTGGTACTGAAGAGCAAAAACACCGTTATGTGAGTGGCAGCGTTACTGAAGATGGAAAGTATCTATTCATCTATCCAAGAAGTTCTACCTCTGGCACAAAATTATTAATGCAGGATTTATCACAACCAAATGGTAAAATGATTACTATTCTGGACAACACAGATACAGACACCAGCGTCATTGAGAACGTTGGAAGCGCGCTATATTTAATCACAAATAAAAATGCGCCTAATCAAAAAATAGTTACTGTTGACGCTTCAAATCCAAGTCCACAAAACTGGAAAGATTTCATTCCTGAAACTGAAAATGTATTGAGCGTCTCTACGGGTAGTGGGTATATTTTTGCGAGATATATGGTAGATGCTGTTTCAAAAGTGAAGCAGTATGATTATGAAGGGAAATTAATTAGAGAAATTAAACTTCCAGGTATAGGAAGCGCTGGTGGATTTGGCGGAAAAAAAGAAGATGAGGTTCTCTATTATTCCTTCTCCAATTATATTACTCCTGGTTCTATTTATACTTTTAAACCTGAAAGCGGCGTATCTGAAGTTTATAAAAAGCCTGAAATTGATTTTAATGCAGACAACTTTGAAAGCAAGCAGGTATTCTACACATCAAAAGATGGCACCAAAATACCAATGATCATTTCTTATAAAAAAGGAGTGGAACTCAATGGTAAAAACCCCACCATTTTATACAGTTACGGTGGATTTAATATTTCTATGACCCCTGGATTCAACATTGCCAATGCCGTTTGGATGGAGCAAGGTGGTATTTACGCGGTTCCTAACATTCGTGGTGGTGGAGAATATGGTAAAAAATGGCACGATGCGGGTACCAAAAAGGAAAAGCAAAATGTGTTTGACGATTTTATCGCTGCGGCAGAATATTTAATTGACAATAAATATACCTCATCAGATTATTTAGCAATTCGTGGCGGATCAAATGGCGGACTTTTAGTTGGTGCAACTATGACCCAACGCCCAGATTTAGTGAAAGTAGCACTTCCAGCGGTTGGCGTTTTGGATATGTTACGTTACCATACGTTTACGTCCGGCGCTGGATGGGCCTATGATTATGGAACATCTGAAGACGATAAAGAAATGTTCAACTATTTAAAAGGCTATTCTCCAATCCATAACGTCAAAGAAGGTGTTGAATACCCTGCAACCCTGATTACCACTGGAGATCATGATGACCGCGTTGTTCCTGCACATAGTTTTAAATTTGCAGCTGAATTGCAGAGTAAACAAACAGGCCACAATCCAACGTTGATAAGAATTGAAACAGATGCTGGCCACGGTGCTGGAACTCCTGTAAGTAAGACCATCGAAGAGTACGCCGATATTTTCGGATTTACACTTTACAATATGGGCTACAAGGTTCTTCCAAATAAAACCAAAGCGAAAGTAAAAGGATAAACTATTAAGAATTGATTTTAGACCTGTCAGTTCCGGAATTTAGGAATTGACAGGTTTTTATTATAAAATTACTATGCTAAAAGTCGAAAACATAACCTTCACTTACGATAAAAAAAGCACCGATTCGCCTGTGCTCAATAATCTTAACTTTTCAGTAAATCGAGGCGAGCATGTTTCCATTATTGGAGAAAGCGGCTCCGGAAAATCCACGCTATTAAAAGTAATTTACGGCGAATATGATTTACTCGAAGGACAAATTTTTTGGGAAGACACAGAAATCCTAGGACCGAAATACAATCTCGTGGTTGGCTATGATTTCATGAAGTACGTCGCACAAGAATTTGATTTGATGCCCTATATAACCGTTGAAGAAAACATTGGCAAACATCTGTCCAATTTTTTTCCAGAAGAAAAAAAAGAACGTATTACGGAACTTTTGGAAGTTGTTGAATTAACTGACTTTGCCAAGACCAAGGTTAAAACCTTAAGTGGTGGACAAAAGCAGCGTGTGGCTTTGGCAAGAGCTTTAGCAAAACAACCCGAGATCATCTTATTGGACGAACCTTTCAGCCATATTGATAATTTTCAGAAACAGTCCTTGCGCAGGAGCGTTTTTAATTATCTGAGAGAAAAAAACATTGCCTGCATTGTTGCTACTCATGATAGTGAAGACGTGTTAGGATATGCGGACAGAATGATTGTTTTGCATGATTCAAAAATCATCTCCAACAAATCGCCTCAAGAACTCTATAAAAACCCAGAAATGCCTTTAACGGCATCATTTTTTGGGGAATTTAATCTCATCAATAACCAAATAATCTATGCGCATCAACTTAAAATGGTTGAGAAATCGGATTTAAGAGTAGCAGTCCACCACAATTATTTTAAAGGTCATTATTATTTGATAGAAGGCCATACTGAAGACGATATTATTTATTTTGAGAATCGAACAGCATTAGAAATAAACTCAGAAGTCTTTCTCGAAATACTCAAACGGCAATAACGAAAGCTCCAAAATAACCATGATGAGTCAGCGATAATTGCTCTTCTTGTAAGTTTCCTTGAATATAAAATTGTGGTACTCCTATTTCATTTTTAAATATTTCAATAATTTCTATAGATACGTTCTTCAATTGAGCATAGGCTTTAGCAGCATGCTTGTAGCTTTGTTTATGCTGCATTTTAGAATCCGTATTTAATAATTGAAATACTTCAGAAATCCAATGTGATTCTAGACAAGTTGTCGTTTGGATAAATTTTTGATTTGTTTGCGTGACTGTAGGAATTGATTTGTTTTCAAAGACAACGTGCCCAAGAGTGTCATTCTTAACAACACAATTAAAGTCTTTCGGATTAAAACGTACGATACCATCGGCCCTCGAAATAATCTTATAGGCACTTTCCTTCATGCTCCACAACTTCCAGATATTTTCAAACCGATTCTCGTCCGACAGTATAAAATCCTGCTCTTCTTTAGAAAAAAGTTTGTCTAAAAAACGTTGTTCTCGCCATCTTGAATTTATTCCAGCAAACTCCAAATCGACAATATCGTTGCCAATCATTAGCCGTCAATTTTTGATGTAATGATGGTCATGGCTGCTTTCACAGAAAGCATTTGTTCCATCTCATCATTTTCAATCCGAATATCAAATTCATCTTCCACATCCAAAATCACATCCACTAAATTGGCAGAATTGATTTTTAGATCGCCTATAAAAGTTGTGTCTTCTGATAGCTTTTTAAAAGCTTCCTCATCTTGAACATAGGGTTCGACAATGGTTTTCAATTTGGCAATTAATTCTTCTTTTTTCATGCAATTTTTCTTCTTAGTACGCTTGGTAATGACTTTGTTTTTTGAGTTAGTTATACTTCTTAAAGATAATACAAGCATTAACATCACCAAAACCAAAACTTGCTTTCGCAGCAATAGTCAGCTCTTTTTTAATCATTAGTTTCGGGATTTTTTCCTCATCAACCAATTCCAGTATTTCAAGATGAACATCATCGCAATTGATGTTTGGAAATAAAAATTGCTCCTTCAATTGTAAGACCGTCGCCACACTTTCAATGCTTCCTGCTGCTGTAATACAATGGCCCACCATCGATTTTAAAGAATTAATATATGGGAAATCAGAACCTTTTCGACCCAAGGCCACTGTCCAATTTTCAATTTCGAGACTGTCCTTTGAAGTTGCTGTTAAATGTCCATTAATAGTATCAATATTTTTTGCTTCAATTCCTGAATTTTCAATGGCTTTTATAATGCAACGTTGCACTGCCTCAGAATTTGGAGCTGTCAAGGTACCGCCATTACGTTGTCCGCCGGAATTAACATGACCTCCCAAAACCTCAGCATAAATTGTCGCACCTCGTTCCAAAGCACTTTCCAAAGATTCTAAAACCATTGCGCCTGCGCCACTGCCAGGCACGAAACCACTCGCTGAGGAACTCATGGGCCGTGAGCCTTCTTCTGGAGTATCGTTATGCTTATAAGTCATAACGCGCATGGCGTCAAATGCACCCCAAATGTAAGGTCCATGATCACTACAACTGCCCACTAACATACGTTTAGCCTGCCCGTTTTTGATCCGTTCAAAACCCATTAAAATAGCTTCAGTTCCAGTGGTACATGCCGAAGAATTGGTTGTGACCTGATTCCCCAAACCTAAAATACCGCCAAGATAAGCGCTAATTCCGCTGGCCATGGTTTGTAAAACGACGGTGCTTCCCATACGTTTGACTTCTCCTGCATCCACTTTATAAATGGCTTCCCTAAATTTTTCAACGCCTGAAATTCCCGTACCAAAAATGCATCCGCTGTCATAATCGAGTTCACTTTCAGCATTGATTTCAAATCCTGCGTCCTTCCAAGCATCCATACCTGCCATACAGCCATATAGAATACCTGAGCTATTAAAACCTCTGAGTTGCAATGGGGTCAAATATTCTAATTTTTTTTCTTCGGAAACTTGCGGAATTCCACCAATACAGCATGAAAAATTGGCGTCTGCTAAATTTTGATGAAAAGTGATTCCGGAGGTGCCAGATTTGATGGCATTATTGAACGCTTCCAAACCAACGCCATTTGGCGCAACGACTCCCATTCCTGTGATGACGACTCTATTCATGTTCATTCGGTTTTATCATTCCTGAAATAGTTCCTCTACATACCAATTCGTTCTTTTCATTGAAGAGCTTTACCTTACATTTCAACTTATTAAACCGAAACACCTCTTTTTCTGAAACTACGGTTACTTTTTCCGTAGGGAAAACTGGGAGAAAGAAATCTATTTGACTTGAGGTCAAAGCAATTTGTGGTTGAAAATTCTCAGAAAGCTGATCTTTCAATAGATATATTCCTAAGCACACTAAGCCTATTTGCGCCATGCACTCCGTTAAAATGACACCTGGAGTAACTGGATTATCTCTAAAATGACCCTCATAAAAATATTCTGTTTCTTTAAAAGTAAAATGACCTGATACGCCATCTTCAGATATTGCTGTTAAGTCATCAACAAAAAGAAAAGGTTGCCTATAAGGTAATAAAGAGATAATGTCTTTGGAGGTCATTTATGGTTTCTAATAATTATTATTCTTTTTCTTATTTAAAAATTGTTGTCTATTTCTTACGTGACATTAGCTTCGCTGAAGCTTCAATTTCCTGCCTTTACTTCGACAAGCTCAGTAACCATACTTCAACAAGCTCAGCAACCGCGCAGGAATTTATGAAATATGTTCGCCACCATCAACCGGAATCACACATCCATTGATCCAACTTGCTTCATCTTTACTCAAAAGATACACCACATTGGCCACATCTTCAGGGATTGTCAAACGTTTAAAAGGGTTTCTAAGTAGCGAATGTTCCTTAAGTTGTTCACTACCTGGAATCATTCGTAAAGATGCTGTATCGGTCACTCCTGCTTGAATACAATTGGCGCGAATTCCAAAGGGTGCAAACTCCAAGGCAATATTTCGTGTAATCGCTTCCAATGTTACTTTTGCCGCAGAAACTGCCGCATAATTTTTCCAAGCTTTGGTATTGCCTTCACTGGTAAAACTGATGATTCTTGCATCGTCAGCGAACATTTGCGATTGAAAGATCGATTTTGTCCACTCGTACAAACTGATGGCCATGGCGTTTATGGTTAAATTAAAATCGTCCGAATTTAAAGTGGGCTGATCTTCTGAAAGCATCGGCTTTAGATTGCCCTTGGCGACACTGTGCACTAAAGTTCGAATTCGACCATTTTCTCCTAAAATTTCTTTTAGTTCTGAAAGCATTTCGTTTCGTTTTTCCACTTTAAAGGCATCCGCATTAAATGCTTTAAATTGCACACCAGTTTTACGAATGCTATCAAATTCTGTTTCGATATTTTCTTGTTGCGCTCTCGGATTGCGATGTACAATACAGATATTTATACCATTTTGTGCCAATTTTTTTGCTGTTGCCAAACCCAAACCACTAGAACCACCCAAAATGAGCCCCCAATAATTAGTATCTTGAAATTCTTTTGTCATATTAGTTTTTCAGCAAATTATAAGCTTAAGTTTTACCATTTCAATAAAATGCGTTGTGCTGAAAAGCCTGGACCAAAGCTTAACATCAATCCGATATCTCCCGTTGGCAAGTTTCGATCCATAAACCGTTCCAGCACATAGAGCACCGTAGCACTACTCATATTACCATACAATTTAAGCACTTCTTTGGTATCGTCAATGTTTTTTCCCAAAGATCCAAACAGTTCTTCTACAGTTTGTACGATTTTTTTTCCTCCAGGATGAAAAATGAGATGATTGACATCTTCAATAGTCATTTGATTGCGCTCCAAAAACGGATGGACAATTTGCGGAAAATGATTTGAAATGGTTTCAGGCACTGCTTTGTCTAAAATCATTTGTAAACCTGTATTAACTAATTTAAAACCCATCATTTGTTCGGCATCGTAGAAATGATACATGGCTTCATCAAGAATTTCAGGGCCTTCTTCATCTTCATAAGAAGATAAAATCACACTGGCTGCACCATCTCCAAAAATTGCGGCACTCACAATGTTTGCCATCGAGTAATCATCGAGTTGAAAAGTGGCCGTTGGGGATTCTACCGCTACAATAACAGCACGTTTATTGGGGTTAGCTTTGAGAAAATTCTTAGCATAAATAATTCCTGAAACTCCTGCAGCACAGCCCATCTCAGTGACTGGCAAACGCACAATATCCTGACGCATTTTCAGACTATTAATAAGATAAGCATCTAAAGATGGAATCATAATTCCCGTGCAACTTACCGTGATGATGAAATCAATATCTGTAGGTTGAAGATTGGCTTTTTCTAAAGATTTCAAAAGGGCTTGTTCTCCCAACTTTATCACTTCTCGTGTATAAATATCATTTTTCTCTTGAAACGATGTATTTAAAAAAACTTCTTCTGGATCCATGATGGAATACCTTCGGTCAACGCCAGCATTTTCAAACAATTTAATGACCTTACGCTGAAACCGTTCTTCCTGACCTGTCAGCCATAAATTCAGAAATGGAATAATATCCTTAGTTTTCCGATTATACTTAGGAAGTTGTTTAGCGACTGCTGTTATTTTTACTTTCATGTTTTTTTACACTAATTTTACTAATTATCACTAATCAAATACGTTCATAGTATGGACTCATATTTCACAAATATTGTATCTTTATCTCTTCTTCTATTCACTCCTCAACTCCTCAACTCCTCAACTCCTCAACTCCTCAACTCCTCAACTCCTCAACTCCTCAACTCCTCAACTCCTCAACTCCTCAACGCCTCAACGCCTCAACGCCTCAACGCCTCAACGCCTCAACGCCTCAACGCCTCAACTCCTCAACTCCTTCGAACTCCACAAAATCCACTGATATCTAAAAGCCCATTTCCATTTCAATTGATACCTGATTTTTAATTCTTTTGACAAATCAACTAGGTCTTTTCTTTTAAAACCTCGCAATACAGAGGTCAATCCATCTTCAATGATCATTTTATTCTTAACAGGAACAGTTACCAACTTAAACAAATAATAAGCTAGTCGATGTCTGTGCAAATCATTAACCACAACGCCGATCTTAGCCTTCTTTAATAAATGATTTAATAACTCTAACAGTTGTTTTTCCTTAAAATGATGGAGAAATAAAGTGGTTATAACCACATCATAATTCATCCTTTTGAATGATTCTGAAAATATATCTACATGTACAAAACTTATATTATCATAGTCTTTGGATAAAGTTTCTGCATAATCAGTGGCATTTTTATTGGCATCCACCCCAATCAATTGAAAACTATAACCTTCTCTTTGTCCAAACGCAGCAATACTTCTCAAGATATCGCCACCGCCACAGCCTAAATCGATGATACTAATGGGAACATCTTTAGAGTGATTTTTCAACAATATTTTAAGGCCATCAAGCGTCACGCCATTTCCACCGAGCAACTTATTAATGGTCGCCAATTTGTCCAGTGCATCATGAAGAATGGCGCCATCAATTGAGAAATCGTCCATGATTTCGGCTTCCTCGGTGCGATAAGTGGTATCAACTAAAAAACTCATTTTATAGACATTGGTTTTCCATGGGTTAGTTTGATAATCTGTGGTACTAAAAACGGTATTTTTTTAAGCGTCCACAGAGATAATTCTGCCAATTTGCTATTATTAAATAAATTAGCGACGACATGACCAACTTTCAAGCTGTTTCGGAACGCTTTGTTCCAAGCTTTCTCGTATGAGGCCTCCAACACCTCCCTTAAGGTTATTTTTTTATTAAGGAAATCAATAATCAACTCTGATGCTATTTGCGCACTTCTAATGGCCATGCTCATACCATTACCACAAAGAGGATGAATCATCCCTGCCGAATCGCCACACATGAGCATATGGTGTTCTACTGGCGATTTGCGATCAAAGGAAATCTGGCTGATGGTCAAAGGCGCTTCAAAAACAGAGGTAGAATTTTCAAAAATTGATTTTAAATGTTTGTTTTTATAGAGCACTTTTTCTTGAAATTCCTTGATATCCTTGTGTTTTTTAAACGATTCAAAATTTGTTATATAGCACAGATTAATAGTATCATCTTCCACCTTCGAAACTCCGCAGTAACCACCTTCAAAATTGTGCAAGGCGACCACATCCTGAGGAAAGTCCCCTTTTACATGTGTCTTTACAGCCAAATAAGGAGATTTGTTCTTGATGAATTTTCGATTCAGTTTTACATCTAAATTCGTTCGTTTACCGTAAGAACCAATAACCACTTTAGAGACGTATGCTCCATTTTCTTTGGTGAACACATTAAATTCTTCCTTTATAAACTGAACCTCTTCTACAGTGTCCTTTACAACCACTACGCCGTTTTCCTTTGCTTTGGCATATAAGGCATAATCTAAAGCATAACGGCTAATGCCAAAGCCACCCAATGGCAGATCAGCAGAGATTAGTTTATTTTTGGCAGTAGAGATTACAAACTTTGTAATGTTTTGTGCTCCTAATGCGAATACATCCATCCCCAAAAAGTTTAAATATGGAAGAACTTCATTTGAAATATACTCGCCACACACCTTATGCTTAGGATAGTCATTTTTCTCGATAAGAAGTACCTTAAAGTCTTGTTTTCGAAGATGAATAGCTGCCGAAAGACCAGCCAATCCGCCTCCAACAATAATGACATCGTAAGAAAATTTTAAAAACACCAAAGGATATATTGCAATAAGTTTGATTAAAGATACACTCAATGCAAGCATTACAGTGTTCTTTATTGCTCAAAATATGTCTCTTTTCTTAATAATTGCAATCAAATGGTATAATCAATTCTTAAAAAAACCACTTCTCTTAGAATTAATTTACGAATTTCGATTAATTCGTTTTAAATTTTGAGAAGTAAATGAGGAAAGACATACTTCATCCGGAAGAAGATACCGCTAAAAAGCTAGGTCATATTCGGGAACACAGAATTTTTAAGCCAAAAATGCGACAAGACGATAAGAATTTTGTACTATCTTATATAGAAACCTTATTTAAAGCATTCAAACGAAATGATCAAATTGAAAGAAATGGATGATTTGCCTAACAAAAACAATATGAGGGGAAAAATCACAGGACATGATTTAATCGCTTTAGGATTCCGTCAAGGAAAATGGATGAAAAATGCCATAAAACACATTAATAAAAATGATCTGAAAGGTGTAGCCTTGGATCATTATCTGGAGCAATTCAAATTGCCAGATCCTCTAAAATTACATGCTAAACCATTAGATTTCGCCATCAATATCAAAGCTCAAAATGAATTGGAAAAAGACAATGTAAACACCGTCATCAATTCTATGCAAACTCTGATGAAAACGCCAACTTTGGTTTCAGGCGCTTTAATGCCAGATGCCTGTCCTACCGGACCCGACGGAACAATTCCCGTTGGAGGAGTGGCTGTTGCCAAAAATGCCATCCACCCAGGTATGCATAGTGCTGATATCTGTTGTTCTGTCATGCTCACTGATTTTGGAAAAGTAGATCCCAAAGCTATTTTGGATGCCGCTTATGACCGCACGCATTTTGGTCCAGGCGGACGCGATACGCATGAACAGTTCAAACTCCCCCAGGAATTATTGGAGGCTTTTGAAGGCAATTGTTTTTTGAATGACACACACATGATGACCATCGCAAAATCACATTTGGGAACACAGGGCGATGGCAACCATTTCTTGTTTGTGGGAAAATCAAAAAAAACAGGCAACACCATGATGGTTACACATCACGGCTCTAGAGGTCCAGGTGCTCGCTTATATGACAAAGGGATGAAAATCGCCGAACGTTTCAGGAAAAATTTATCTCCTGACACAAAGAAACAAAACGCATGGATCCCCTTTGAAACCGAGGAAGGTCAAGACTATTGGAATGCTTTACAAATTATGAGAAATTGGACAAAAACCAATCACGAAGTATTGCATGATTCGGTGGCGGAAGCTTTGAACATTATTATCGAAGACCGGTATTGGAACGAACATAATTTTGTATTTAAGGATGGCGACTTGTTTTACCATGCTAAAGGCGCCACGCCATTGGATAATAAGTTTATGCCAGACATCACTGGGCCACGTTTGATTCCGTTGAATATGTCTGAACCAGTATTGATTGTAGAGGGCGCAACAACTGATAATAACTTGGGCTTTGCACCCCATGGTGCAGGTCGAAATATAAGCAGAACCCAACATAGAAGAAGTAAAACGGGTACAACCATGGAAATTTTTAAAGAAGAGACCAGAGGTTTAGACATTCGATTTTTCTCAAAGGAAATTGATATTACCGAATTGCCTTCAGCTTACAAAAACGCCAATACTGTAAGACAGCAGATGGAGGAATTTGGTTTAGGAACCGTCATTGACGAAGTGATGCCTTATGGATGTATCATGGCCGGAGACTGGCAGGCAAACGCACCTTGGAGGAAAAAAAGAGAAAAGGATAAAAACAGAAAAAAATAATGATTTATCGAGGAAATTAAACCCAGACCTCACAGGTTTTGAAAACCTGTGAGGCTTTTAAAAAACATTTTCAATACAAAACCGCTCTTCTCTAAACACAATTTCGTCATCTGCCGTTTTGCCCATTAGCAGTAATCCAATAGGTGTATTTGGAGAAATAGCAAAAAAATTGTCAGGTGCAACTTCCAATTGACCTGCACTAATCGCTATAAAATAATTAGCCTTCGTTGTAAAAACAACACTTCCTAAACTAATTGTTTCAGAGGTCTTCTCCACATCAATTTTAGATAAGGCTTCTTTTAACTTCTCAACTTCAGCCAATTGTTGTCCTGACTTTTCACGATCCAATTGCAGCATTGCCCTTCCTGTTTCGTGCTTATCGCCGGCGCTACTTTTAGTTTCTGAATTAAGAGATTCCTGAATTCCTTTGATTTGATTTTGGATATTTGAAAGACGTTCTTCTACGAAATCAACGCATTGCTTATAGAGTTGTTCCTTAATTTTTAAATTACTTTTCATCTTTAGAATCATAATTTAAAGTTCCAAAGAAGGACATTTGTTTCAGGATCCACACTTTTCTATTTGAGATATAAGTTGTTGGTGGATTCGCTCTATATTTTAAAGGACGTGGCAGAATTGCTGCAATGGCGGCGGCTTCACTTTTAGTCAATTTTGCTGCCGATTTCTTAAACCAATATTGAGAGGCCGCTTCTGCGCCATAAATCCCGTTACCCATTTCGATACTGTTCAAATACACTTCTATAATGCGTTCCTTAGACCAGGTCAATTCAATCAAAAACGTAACATAGGTTTCCAGTCCTTTTCTAAGCCAACTGCGGTGTGGCCATAAAAATACATTTTTTGCAGTTTGCTGACTTATAGTGCTTGCACCTCTTACTTTCTTCCCTTTTTGATTGTAATCCAAAGCCTTTTCTATAGCTTTCATATCAAACCCGTTGTGCTCTAGGAAATTTTGATCTTCGCTACAAATCACAGCTAACTGTAAGTTTTTTGAAATCTCATCTAGAGACACCCAATCGTGTTTCCAAACAGTTTCTTTGTCTGCTTTCTTTTGTTCAAAGTATCTTATAACCATTAATGGTGTTGCTGGAACTGGAACCCATTTAAAAATAATCACAGCTATGATGGGAATGGCCAATAACCACAAAATAAGCTTAAAGAGAAATTTGAATAATGGTTTTATCATATTGATTAACAGGCTTGCCTTTGAATCTTAGTATTTATTCAGAAAGAGATTAGAGCTATGACGCGAAGTTACACAAAGTAGAGATGAAGTTTCACTCAGTAATATGGAATAAAAGATCGAACTGTTCACTCAAAATCTATCAGTTCTCTGCCCGCATGACTTCCAAAAGCAATGCCCATTCCTCCTGATTTTACAACCCAATAAATGCGAGAACATATTTGTTTTACTATTGATTGCTTATTATTTCCGAAGTCCATTATACTTTCAACAATACGTAATTTCAAAATGTGTATGTGGTAAAAACATCGTTTTCAAAAGCATTTCAAACAAATTTGAATTTCGATTTGCCGCTTTGATTTATAAAAAAACTCCGAAATTACTTTCGGAGTCCTTATTATTATTCTTCAACTGGTTTTTCCATTTTGAAACTTTCCATAAATTTGGTGGTATAATTTCCGGCCAAATAATCGGGATGATCCATTAATTGTCTATGAAACGGAATCGTTGTTTTGATCCCTTCAATCACAAACTCGTCCAAAGCACGTTTCATTTTACTGATGGCTTCATCACGTGTTTGCGCAGTGGTAATTAACTTTGCAATCATGGAATCGTAATTTGGCGGAATCGTATAGCCTGAATACACATGCGTATCCAAGCGCACCCCGTGTCCACCTGGAGCATGAAGGGTTGTTATTTTTCCTGGCGAAGGTCTAAAGTCATTATACGGATCTTCCGCATTGATTCGACATTCAATGGAATGCAACTTTGGAGTGTAGTTTTTACCAGAAATTGGTACACCTGCAGCTACAAGTATCTGTTCTCTAATTAGATCGAAATCAATAACTTGCTCAGTAATAGGATGCTCCACCTGAATCCGTGTATTCATTTCCATAAAATAGAAATTTCGGTCCTTGTCCACTAAAAACTCTATGGTTCCAGCACCTTCATACTTTATAAATTCCGCTGCTCTGACTGCAGCTAATCCCATTTCATTTCGGAGCTCGTCCGTCATAAAAGGAGAAGGTGTTTCTTCCGTTAATTTTTGATGACGACGTTGAATAGAGCAATCACGTTCCGATAAATGACACGCTCTTCCAGTAGAATCACCTACTATTTGTATTTCGATATGACGAGGCTCTTCAATGAGTTTCTCCAAATACATGGCATCGTTGCCAAAAGCAGCTTTAGCTTCATGACGTGCAGAATCCCATGCAACCCTTAAATCTTCCTTTTTCCAAACGGCGCGCATTCCTTTTCCACCACCACCAGCCGTAGCTTTAAGCATTACTGGAAAACCCATTCCAACCGCTAATGTTTCAGTTTGTTCAAAAGATTCAAGGATGCCATCGCTTCCAGGTACACAAGGCACTCCTGCATTTTTCATGGTCGCTTTGGCACTGGCCTTATCTCCCATTCTTTCAATCATGTCTGGAGAAGCACCAATAAATTTGATATTGTGCTCTTCACATATTTTTGAAAACTTCGCATTCTCAGATAAAAATCCGTACCCTGGATGAATAGCGTCAGCATTAGTAATTTCTGCAGCAGCAATAATATTGGACATTTTCAGATAAGACTCACTACTTGCTGGGGGTCCTATACAAACAGCTTCATCAGCAAACTTAACATGCAGACTTTCCGCATCGGCCGTAGAGTAAACAGCTACTGTTTTGATGCCCATTTCCTTACAGGTTCTTATAACACGAAGTGCTATCTCTCCTCTATTGGCTATTAATATTTTTTTAAACATAAATTATTCAAATTTTCAATATTCAAAAAACAAATTCCAATTTTATATTTGGAATTTGGGAATTGATCCCGACAATTCGGGAGTGATTTTTTACACTATGAAGGATCCACCAAGAATAATGGTTGATCAAATTCAACCGGTGAAGAATCATCAACTAAAATTTTCACTATCTTTCCTGAAACTTCAGATTCAATTTCATTGAACAATTTCATCGCTTCAATCACGCATAAAACGTCTCCTTCCTTGATAGTTTTTCCAACTTCAACAAACATTGGTTTGTCAGGAGAAGGTTTACGATAGAAAGTTCCAATAATTGGAGATTTTATGGTAATAAATTTAGAACTTTCGTCAGCTACCGGTGTAGCAACTGCAGCAACCGGATCTTGAGCAACAGGAGCTTGAGCCACAGGAGCAGCTCCCATGGGGATTTGTTGAACGTAAGTTGTCGTCTCTCCTCTATCTTCACCACCAGTTTTAATGGTAATCTTGATATCATCCATCTCCAATTTAACCTCGCTCGCACCAGATTTAGCAACAAACTTAATTAAGTTTTGAATTTCTTTTATATCCATAATAATTAGAATTTAAAATATTTAAGGTTAGTTAGTTTATGAATTGTAGGCCCATGTAAGATATATGGAGCCCCAAGTGAAACCACCTCCGAAGGCTGTAAAAATCAATTTGTCGCCTTTTTTGAGTTGATCTTCATAATCAAATAAAAGTAAAGGCAAAGTGGCAGATGTGGTGTTTCCATATTTTTGGATATTCACCATGACCTTCTTTTCATCAATCTCTATTCTGCTTGCAGTGGCATCAATAATACGTTTATTAGCTTGATGCGCCACTAGCCAATCAATATCATCTTTAACAAGATTATTTTTGAGCAATATTTTTTCCGTGATGTCCGCCATATTAAAAACAGCATTTTTAAATACCATTTTACCTTCTTGAAAAATAAAGTGTTTCCCTTCTGCTACCGCTTCTGGAGTAGATGGATAGGAAGATCCACCATACGTGGCTTGCAAATATTCTCTTCCGGTTCCGTCACTTCTTAAAAGTTCGTCCTGTAAACCGAAACCTTCCATATTAGGCTCAAATAAAGCAGCACCTGCGCCATCTCCAAAGATTATGCATGTGGCTCTATCTTTATAATTAATCATTGATGAGTTCTTATCAGCACCTATCAATAACACTTTTTTATATTTTCCCGATTCAATATAGCGCGCAGCTACTGACATGCCAAACAAGAAGCTTGAACATGCTGCTTCCAAATCAAATGCAAATGCATTAGTCGCACCAATCGCAGTCGCGGTATAAGATGCGGTAGCAGCAGCTTTCATGTCGGGCGTTGCAGTTCCAACAATTACTAAATCTATTTCTTTAGGGTCTACCCCTTTCTTTTTTATAAGATCTTGAGCCGCTTTGATGGCTAAATAAGAAGTGCCTTTGCCATCTTCTTTAAGGATTCGTCGTTCCTTGATTCCAGTCCTGGAGGTTATCCATTCGTCATTGGTATCGACTAAAGTTTCCAAAATTTGGTTGGTCAACACAAATTCAGGTACATATCCACCTATGGCAGTAATTGCAGCAGTGATTTTACTCATTATTTTGAATTAGAATGACCTAAAATTTGACCAAAATCAGCCAAAGCAGTAAATTTTTATTGAATTTACTAAAAATCCAGTCAAATGTTCTGCAAATTAAGTTGTTTTTAAATTAAACACAAAAAAAACGCTCAGGAGTGAGCGCTTTCTTGTATGCATGCATAATACTTATGCTAAATTCTCCTCTTTTTCAGAGTTATCGATAAGCACTTGACCTCTGTAATAAAGTTTTCCTTCATGCCAATGAGCTCTGTGGAATAAGTGTGCTTCTCCTGTAGTAGGACACGTTGCAATTGTAGGTACAATTGCTTTGTAATGTGTTCTTCTTTTATCTCTTCTGGTTTTAGAAATTTTTCTTTTAGGATGTGCCATTTTTATATAATATTATTTATCCGTTAATAGTTTTTTTAATGTATTCCAACGGGGATCAATGTCCTCTGATTGTTCTTTTTCTTCTAAGCCTTTTGGGCTTAATTCTTCTAATTTCTCAAGTATTTCCGACTTCAAAGTACCATCTTCTATTCCTGGATGAATCCGTTTTATAGGCATTGATAGGATAATGAGTTCATAAATGTACTGTGCAACATTTATTTCATACTCTCCATGTGGGAGTATCAAAATCTCTTCATTCTCGTCGTTGTATTCATCTCCAAAGTTGACAACCAAATTAAAATCGCCTTCAATATTTTGGTCGTAAGGCTCATTACTGGTATCACAATTAACATTGATAGTACCTGCAGCTTTAAAATTCAACTCTAAAAGTGTGGATTTCTTTTCAAAAAGCAAATCTACCTTTACATTGACATCATTAAAATCATCATATTCGAAAAGTTCAAAAAACTTTTCATCGATTTGATAATCAAAATGGTGCTTTCCTAATTTTAAACCTACAAATTGTATGTTATACTCTTTTAAGGTGTTCATGATCACATTCATTTTGAGGGCGCAAATATAGAAAATATTTTTGTATTAGAAAGAAGCTATTAACAAAAAATGTTTATATCTTTTTCGATGCCTTTTTTAAAGGATTTTTGGTAAGCTTTTTATATTCCCTTCTATTCTTGAAGATTTGAAGCGCCATAAAAACAGCTGCTTTAAATGAACTTTCATCAGCAATTCCCTTCCCTGCAATTTCAAAAGCCGTCCCATGATCTGGTGATGTCCTTACTTTAGTGAGTCCCGCAGTATAATTAACGCCTTCCCCAAAAGTGATAGTTTTAAAAGGAATAAGGCCTTGATCGTGATAGGACGCAATAATGGCATCAAAGTTTTTATAATTTTTAGAACCGAAAAAGCTATCGGCGGCATAAGGTCCGTAAACCAATTTGCCTGATTCCCTCATTTTAAGAAGTGTAGGTTTTAGGATTTTCTCATCTTCATCTCCAATAACACCATTATCACCAGCATGGGGATTGATACCCAAAACAGCAATTTTTGGTTTACTGACCCGGAAATCTTGTATTAAAGATTCGAAAACAGTCTGAACTTTTTCTTCAATACGCTTTGCATTAATATGCTGCGGCACATCTTTAACCGGCACATGATCGGTAAGTAAACCCACCTTAAGGTTTTCAGTAACCATAAACATAAGACTATTTCCTCCAAGCTCCTTGGCCAAATAATCCGTATGTCCTGGAAATTTGAAATTGTCAGATTGAATAGTCAATTTATTAATAGGCGCTGTCACTAAAACATCGATATCATCTTGTTTTAAAGCTTCGGTCGCTTTCTCTAATGATTTGAATGCGTATTCTCCAGCTTTTAAATCTTCTTCACCAAAAGCGATGTCTACATTTTCCTTCCAAACATTTAACACATTCACTCTATTTTCCAGAACCTGACTTATTTCATTAATGCCATGAAAATTTATAGCACTGTCAAAATGCTTTTTAAAAAAAGACATGGTTTTTGTAGAAGCGAAAATTACTGGAGTGCAAAATTCAAGCATTCTAACATCTTCAAACGTTTTTAGGATAATTTCAGCGCCTATGCCATTTAAATCACCTATGGAAATTCCAACCCTAATAAGCCCTTCTCTTTTCATCCTTAATTTTAATTAGTCATGAACAATAGCATGTCAATAAATAGTTATCTAAATAAGACATTATCATCAAATCTTCATTAAAGTCCTATCTTTGTAAACCATTGTACAAATGCAAATTTAACTAATTATTCGACAATATGTTTACTGGAATCATTGAAGATTTAGGAGTTATTACAAACTTAGAACATGATCATGATAATCTTCATATCACATTAAAAAGCAATTTCACGACTGAATTAAAAGTAGATCAAAGTGTATCCCATAATGGCGTTTGCTTAACCGTTACGTCATTAAATGATCAAGTTTACGCCGTAACAGCGATAAGAGAAACACTCAGCAAAACAAATTTAGGAAACCTAAATGTTGGTGATCAAGTTAATTTAGAGCGAGCCATGAAACTGGGCGAGCGATTGGATGGTCATATTGTTCAAGGTCATGTAGACCAAACTGCCATTTGTAAATCTGTCGAATTCCAAAACGGAAGTTGGTTATTCACTTTTGAGTATGATGCATCATGGAACAACATTACTATTGAAAAAGGTTCGATTACTGTAAATGGTGTGAGCTTAACGGTAGTGGATAGTAAAAAAAGTGAATTCAGCGTTGCCATAATTCCTTATACTTACGAGCATACGACTTTCAAACTTTTAAAAGAAAACAGCGTTGTGAATTTAGAATTTGATGTACTGGGGAAATATATTAAAAGACTTTACGAACTAAAAATTTAAGCCTGTGTAGGTTTTTTGGAAAACTTTAAAATTTTATAAATACCGAAAACAAGCGCAACGACAAATAAAATTACCAACCCATTGTCAATTGGCAAGCCTGGAGGCGGAGAGCCCATTGGTTGAGGCGGAGGCGGTTCATGTTGGGACTGAGCAGCCGTACAGATAAAACTTACTAATATAAATAATAGTGCGTTTAAATACTTCTTGTTATATACGATCATTATAGTGTAAATGTATAAAAAAAAGCGAATTAAAAAAACAAGTCCGCAAAGAGCAATTATCCGACTAAATGCAACTACTCCAATTTATCGCTCCTACATCACTAAGTCAAATATATGTTTTTTTTGCACACGCACACAAAAACAAATTTTTTTTCGGTGAAATGTAATCCCTTCTAATACGGCAGGCAATTATCAGTTAATATTTTAGTCAGAATGTAAAAACACTGATAAAAAGGATAATAAGGATTTAAAAAGTTATTCCATAATCAAAACATCTATAAATTAAAACAAATCTGCATAATAACCAGAATCTAGGATTGACTATCTAGCTCCTTCTTGGTTTTGAGTTTTTCTTTCTAAATGTATAATATTCGCTAAGGTCTTGATCAATCTGTCGTGATTTTTTACAAACGGATTGGTTTCATCCCAGACATAACCTGCCAAAACTGCACAAATCTGCTTTTTAATTTCAGGATTGTTTGCACCGTCAAAAAAGATGGTTTGTAAATTTCCCGTGTACCATTCCTTTACATAGGTTGCAAAAACTGCAACACCATCTTTCATGTAGTCCGAATATTCCTTTTCCCAATCGACGGGTAAGTTTTTTAATTCTTTTGTGATCAATTTTGCAGCCTTTAAACCAGATTCCGTTGCAAAAGTTACTCCTGAAGAAAATACGGGGTCCAAAAATTCTGCACTATTACCAGTTAAAGCATAACCCTTCCCGTATAGCTGTGTTACAGATTTTGAATAATTCTGGAGGATATTAGGTTCAAATAAAAAATCAACATCTTCAAATCGTTCATAATAATATAATGACTTCTTCAACATTTGAGACAATCGTGCCTCAGGTGTGCCTTTAAAACTATTGATAAATTCTGTTTTACCAACAAACCCAATACTTGTGTTGCCATTACTAAAAGGAATGACCCAAAACCAAGTATCTGTATCGAGCACATCAAAAGTAATAAATGTGCCTTCTGTTCCTTCAGGTCGGTCAATTTCCTTCACATGACTGAAAATCGAAGAATGCTCAGGAATCGACGATGGTTTATCGAGTTGTAAAATTCTTGGTAAAACCCGTCCGTAGCCACTGGAATCAATTATAAATTTAGCATGAACTTTATAAGTTTCTTTGTTTTTTGTTTGTATGGTGGTTTGTGAAGACCCATCTTCCTTAAATTCTACCGCAATAACTTCTTGTTCAAATACAATGTCAACGCCCTGTTTTTTCAGCTCTTCCGTCAAGGCAAAATCAAAATCAGCTCTCGGCATCTGCCACGTCCAATCATAACCTTTAGTATGTTTCTCAGAAAAGTCAAATTCACAAATGATATCGTTTTTTATAAATCGCGCCCCAGTTTTAACTTCAAACTTTTGAGCGATCAAACAGTCCAATAAGCCTACTTCTTCAAAATGATCCATACATCTAGGCAGCAAGCTTTCGCCGATTACAAATCGAGGAAACAGACTTTTTTCAACCACTTTTATATGTATGCCCTGTTTTTGCAAATAAGCGGCGGCAACGCAACCAGATGGCCCAGCACCAATAATCAAAACATCAACATGAACATCCTTCATTCTACAAATCGAATTAATGATTTATTATTTTACATTTGTAGCACAAAAATAACCACTTTTCCTCCCGGTTAGCGATCTAATTAAAAAATACTGAGAACCTGCACTAAATGTTAACACTTAAAGGAACCTTAGGAATAAAGGATTTTCAAAAAGTTTTATTTGAAAATGAATTAATTCAAATTGATACCACCGTCATTACCATTGTTGAAAAAAGCTTTCAATTTTTAAAGGAATTTTCAGAAAACAAAATTATCTATGGTGTTAATACGGGTTTTGGCCCAATGGCTCAGTATAAAATCGAAGATTCTGAAAGGATTCAGCTCCAATATAATCTCATAAGAAGCCATGCGTCAGGTACTGGCAATCCCATTCCACCATTATACGTTAAAGCTTCCATGTTAGCAAGATTGAACACCTTATGCTTGGGGAATTCTGGGGTGCACAAATCTGTCATTGAACTGATGGTAAAATTGATCAATAAAGACATTTCACCTGTTATTTACGAACACGGTGGTGTAGGTGCCAGCGGCGATTTGGTACAATTAGCGCATTTGGCCTTAGTGTTGATTGGTGAAGGGGAAGTGATTTATAAAAACGAAAAGTGCAATACTGCCGATGTTTTCAAAAAAGAAAACTTAAAGCCTATAACTATTGAACTCCGTGAGGGAATTGCTCTTATGAACGGAACGTCCGTAATGACAGGGATTGGAATTGTTAATACTATCTATTCGAGACAGCTTTTAAATTGGATAACTACAGCATCTTCGGCAATTAACGAAATTGTAAAAGCTTACGACGACCATTTATCTTTTGAATTAAATCAATCGAAAAAACATAAAGGACAGCGAGAAATCGCCAAAATTATGCGCGAACACTTGAAGGATAGTACGTTGATAAAAAAACGCGAACACCATTTATACAATGAGTTAAACCAGACTTCTATTTTTGAAGATAAAGTTCAGGAATACTACTCCCTGCGTTGCGTGCCTCAAATTTTAGGGCCAGTTTTAGACACCTTACATTCTGTAGAGGGTATTTTGATCGAAGAAGTGAATTCTGCAAACGACAATCCTATTGTAGATGTTGCAAACAAAAATGTATATCACGGCGGAAATTTTCATGGCGATTATGTGTCCTTAGAAATGGATAAATTAAAATTGGTAGTTACGAAAACTTCTATGTTAGCAGAGCGCCAGTTAAATTATTTATTAAATCCAAACCTTAATAAAATTTTGCCTCCGTTTGTCAACCTTGGAAAACTCGGTTTGAACTTTGGAATGCAGGGCGTGCAATTTACGGCAACCTCAACTACGGCCGAAAATCAAATGCTATCCAACCCAATGTATGTACATAGTATTCCTAATAATAATGACAATCAAGATGTGGTAAGTATGGGCACCAATGCCGCTTTGATTACCAAAAAAGTCATTGAAAACGCATATGAAGTATTGGCAATCGAACTAATTACCATCGTCCAAGCCATAGAATATTTGGAGGTAAAAGACGAAGTGACTTGCAAAACAAGAGCTATGTTTGATGCTATTCGAGCCATTGTTCCTAGCTTTAAGGAAGATATAGTGATGTATCCTTATGTGAATGCGGTAAAAGCATTTCTTATGAAGAATTAATTTTCACGCAGATCTCACAGATCAACGCAAATACAATCCATAAAAGGTATTAACTTTCTGAATCAAATCTGAAAATCATATTTTCCACAGAATTCGCAGATCAACGCAGAAAGAATTTGCGAAAATCTGCGCTATTTACGGAAGAAAAATAAAATTCATGTCCAAACAAACAAAATACGCCCTAGTAACTGGAGGTTCACGAGGCATCGGAAAAGCGATTTGCATCCAGCTTGCCAAGGATTCTGAATATCGTATCCTTATCAATTATAAACAGAATAAAGAAGCCGCTCTTCAAACCCTTAAACAAGTTGAATCTGCCGGAGGTTTTGGTCAGATTATTCAATTCGATGTAACTAATTTCGAACAGGTTAAAATAGCTTTGAACACTTGGCAAGAACAGGAACCTGACGCTATCATTGAAGTATTGGTCAATAATGCAGGAATTACCAACGACGGACTCTTCATGTGGATGAAGCCCCAACAATGGAATGACGTCATCAATACCAGTCTCAACGGATTCTTTAACGTGACCAACCTTCTCATAGAAAAAATGTTATTGAACCGCTATGGACGCATAATTAACATGGTATCTATCTCCGGACTTAAGGGTGTTTCAGGCCAAACTAATTACTCGGCGGCTAAAGGTGCCCTTATTGCCGTCACAAAATCACTCTCGATGGAAGTTGCCAAACGCAATATTACGGTTAATGCGGTCGCTCCTGGTTTTATAAGAACAGATATGACTGCAGGACTTGATGAGGCAGCCCTTAAAAAAATGATTCCTGCAAACAGGTTTGGAGATCCTGAGGAAGTCGCACATTTAGTCGCTTTCTTAGCCTCAAAAAAAGCCTCCTATATTACAGGTGAGGTAATTAGTATTACTGGTGGTGTTCATTAATTAATTGTTCTATTCATAAACGAAAAATTCAAGTAAATTTGTCGTTTTATTAGATCGCTTTATTCAAAAGGCTTAAGCTCACAATTAGAATGGCAGAATGGGATGGGAAGTCGAGAGGTACTGTTCTCGGTTTTAAGGTCTTTGTATTCTTTATAAAGAATTTTGGCATAAATGCAGCTTATACGCTGATGCATCTCCCTGTGCCTTATTTCTGCTTATTTTCTGGTAGAAATGTGCAAGGTTTACGGTTGTATTTTAGAAAAAGAATGGGATATTCTCGTTTTAAAACCATGGTCAGCATTTACCAAACCTTTTATACTTTTGGGCAAACCTTGGTTGATAAAATCGCCATATCTTCCGGCTTACGGAGCAATTACACCTACGAATTTGATGGCGAAATCCAAATTTCTGAAGTATTAGAAATGAATCGAGGCGGCATTCTTATCAGTGCTCATATTGGAAATTTCGAATTGGCTCAATATTTTTTCAAGGAGCGGTTAGCAGCGGATTCCGTCAGCATTGTCATTACAGATCAAGATCATAAAGACATCAAGGAATACTTAGGACAGTATGTGAAAACAGAATCCCACTTTATTGTGGTTAAAGATGATTTGTCGCATATTTTCGAAATCAATGCGGCATTAGCCCAAAACAGAATTATTTGCATCGCTGGAGACCGCTATATGGACAATACGAAATGCTTGGAAGAAACGCTTTTGGGTAAAACCGCAAAATTTCCATTGGGCCCCTTTTATCTGGCCAGTCGGTTAAACGTGCCTGTTTTGTTCGTTTATGTGATGCGCGAACCCAGACGGCACTACCATCTATACGCCAAATGGATTGATTACAAGAAAGACGATGTTCAAGATCTATTAAAACAATACACAGAAAACGTGGAGCAAATGATCAAGAAATATCCTTTGCAATGGTTTAATTTTTATGACTTTTGGGACGACAAAAGATGAAAACACTTGAATTTCCCATAACAAATCTTGCTATTATCAAGCAATTGTTGCCGCACCGTGAACCGATGATCATGGTCGATTCTTTATTAGAATTTACGGATGGAAAAGCGATCGTTAGCTATACTGTTTTAAAGGATAACCTTTTTGTTATGAATAATGAATTTTCGGAAACAGGATTAATTGAACACATGGCTCAAGCGGCCGCATTATACTCTGGATTTAAAAACCATTCTGAAAACAAATCTGTAAAAGAAGGGTTCATCGCTTCTATCAAAAGATTGAATATCCAAAAGTTGCCGAAAGTAGATGCCGTTTTAAAAACCAAAGTGTCCATTATTCATGAAATCATGCACATGACCACGGTAAAACTTTCTACCTTTATAGATGGTAATGAAATTGCCAATGCCGAAATGATTACCGTTCTCAAAGAAGACTAATGAAAAAACCAAATCAAGAAGAATCCTTATTAAAAACCATACATCAAATTAGAGTACGCTTCAATGAAGTTGATTCTTTAGGAATTGTTTGGCATGGACATTATATCAAATATTTCGAAGATGGACGTGAGGCTTTTGGTCGCGAATTTGGGTTAACTTATTTGGATGTGAAAAGCCATGGTTTTGCTACGCCCATTGTCAAAATGTCTTCAGAACATCAATTGCCGCTAAGATATGGAGAGGTAGCCACCATTGAAACGACCTACGTAAATTCGCGCGCCGCTAAAGTGATATTCTCATATCAAATCAAAAACAAAAATGACCAAACTGTATGTACTGGAGAGAGCACACAGGTTTTTACCAAACTTCAATCTGGCATAATGTCCTTAAATCTTCCTGATTTTTACAGATCTTGGAAAGAAAAACAGGGCTTACTTTATGACTAAATGTTATTTGTCATATAACAATATTACGTCTGCTTTAGGGTTTGATACGCATAGTGTTTTTGAACAACTCAAAAACGGAAATAGTGGAATTCAATTAGTAAATGATGCATCCCGTTTTTATAAATCCTTTTTTGGTGCTGTAATTCCAACAGAAACTCTAAACATGGCTTTTAAATCGCTGGAAACAGAAAAAAAATACACACGATTAGAAAAAATGTTGATTGTGTCACTATCAAAAACGATAAAATCTTCAAACATTGAACTAAATGATCGCGTTGGATTGATTATTTCTACAACTAAAGGCAATATTGATGTTTTGGATAATAAAACCCAATTCCCGAAAGAACGCGCTTATTTAGGCCAATTAGGAAAGGTTATCAAAGATTTTTTTGGATTTAAAAATGATGCCATTGTTGTTTCAAACGCCTGTGTTTCTGGAATTTTGGCAGTTGCCATCGCAAAACGCTATATAAAAGAAGATGTTTACGACCATGTTTTTGTTGTGGCCGGCGATTTAGTTTCTGATTTCGTACTCTCAGGTTTTAACTCGTTACAAGCTTTAAGTAATGCCGTTTGCCAACCTTATGACCAAGATCGGACTGGAATTAATTTAGGTGAAGCGGCAGCAAGTGTATTAATCACTTCTAACAGGGAACATCTTTCTGTTGATGTCGTTGAAATTTTAGGAGAAAGCAGCTGTAATGATGCGAATCATATATCTGGGCCTTCTCGCACAGGAGAAGGTTTATTGCGCAGTGTAAAATCAGCAGTTAAGGAAGCAAATATTACCCTGAATGAAGTTGACTATATTTCTGCTCACGGCACAGCGACCTTATTTAATGACGAAATGGAAGCCATCGCTTTTAATAGATTAGGTTTAAATGAAACGCCCTTAAACAGTTTAAAGAGTTATTTTGGACACACTTTAGGCGCATCAGGTTTACTCGAAACGATTATTGGCATGCAATCCTTACATCAAAATACTTTGATATCCTCCGCAGGATTTGAAAATCTAGGTCTTTCACAACCTCTTAATATCATTACAAAAACAACACCACAAGAATTAACAACATTTTTAAAAACAGCATCTGGATTTGGAGGTTGCAACACGGCAGCACTTTTCAGAAAAGTATCCTAAAAGCTTATGACCACAAAAACAATGAGAGCCGCAGATGCTTTATTGGAAGCACAAAAAATTGCCTTCGCTCCCTTTATTTTCCAATCTTCCGTGACTTTAAAAAAGTTGGGCGTGTTTGATCTCATTTTTGATAGTCGTCATGAAGGTGGTAATACCGTTGAGCAGATTGCTAAAAAACTCTCCATTAAACTTTATGGCCTTCGCGTGCTTCTAGAGTTTTCTGAAAGCGCTAATATCGTTTGTAAATCTCCAGAAGGAACCTACGAACTGACCAAAATCGGATATTTCCTTAATTTTAATAAGGCAGTCAACGTCAATCTCAATTTCACACATGACATCTGCTACAAAGGCTTGTTTCATTTAGATGAAGCTGTTGAAACTGGTAAACCATCGGGACTTAAGGAACTTGGGCCTTGGGAAACCATTTATGAAGGACTTTCACAATTAACCCCAAAAGAACAACAATCTTGGTTTGAGTTTGATCATTATTATTCCGATGGGATTTTTGAAGATGCCCTAAACCGCGTTTTTAAAAATCAACCCAAACTACTTTTTGACATTGGCGGGAATACTGGAAAATTTGCCTTGCAATGTTTTAAGTATGACAAAAACATCCAAGTGAAAATCATGGATTTGCCTGGGCAATTAAATAAAGCCTTAAAA
>JBBSRC010000030.1:0-38910 GCA_038243395.1 Flavobacteriales bacterium
CAACGAAAGATGCTTTTATCAATTTTTTTGGTTCGTTGATAATTCCCTTAACGAATTTTGTAGCAACTCTTGAACTTACTTTCTTTTCGTAATATTCATAGATTTCGTCAAGTTGAGTCTCGACAAATGCAGACCAAATAATTTTCAAAACCATTATTCATATTTGGCCAAAAGTTCAGAACTGCTTTTATATCGATTATTATGGAAATCTGATTCAGATTGATCAATTCGTTTGTTCAATTCCTCCTCAGTCATTGGCTCAAATATTCGTTCGTCAGAACTGTTTTTTTCCTTTTTCAATATTTTTTCGAGTCGGGCAATGGCGTCCTCACTTTGAAGTTTCAAAAATTCTTGGACAAATTCTATTTTTCGAGCTTCTAAATTCATTTTATTCGCTTTTTATCAAAGATACTAAATTATCAAAATCAGTCACTATTTTTCTGAATTTTGCGGATTTCAGCTTGTTGCCAACGGTCTAGTATAAAAGAAGTAGGGCTGTAAATAAGCAATTACCTTTCGGATTAACTACAAGCCTAATCTTTTGTATAATGTTTTATATTATTCATCAAAAGGCCAAATCAAAAGATTTGGCGACATTGTTGCCAGTAGTTTTTATTCTTCAGATTTATTTTTTTCTTCTTCGTTAATCAATTCGCTCGCATCTCTTTTAAAGAATCCTAAACTTTCTTCGTAATGATTTAAAATCGTTTTCTGACTTTCGTTATGATTATCATTTTGAAGTTTTATTTCGTTGAAAAGATTGGAAACATTTTTAAATTCTGATATTAACTCAATAATTTCCGGTTTGTCCACATTTTCAATTAAAACATTTGCCATCATTGGTCTAATGAAGCGTGTATAATGAAAATTTAAATCACTCATATCTCCAACATTATCATAGAAGTCTTTAAAAATACGGTTTATTTCAACTATATATTCTTGTTCTAATAAATCAATTTTTAATAATCCAGCCGTTCTATTCATTAAATCGTTTACAGTTTTAACGAATGATTGTTTTCTGTTATGGTCAAATGTTTGAGCGATTTTAGTCATTTCCCATATCTGTTTCTCTTGTTCAATAAAGAAGTCAACTTGTAATGATACATTATTAAACTTTTTCATATTTTTTTTACCGTACTTTTTTAAATAGGCTAAAAAGTAATTTTCATTACTCAAAATAAAGTTGAGTCGGTCGAGACTTGAATTCGGATTTTTAGTTAGTAAATGAAAGTTTAAATTGTCCGCTGTAAAATCTGAAATGCTTTTTTTTAAATTTTCAATAGAAGATTCAGCTTGGTTTTTTGTTGCAGTAGCTACATTCGATAGATAATCTAATCTACGTTTATTTTGTTCTTCCTCTTCCTTTTTTATTTTTTTACTGTCTGACTTTAATGTCATATAGAAAATTAATAGTGCAGTACCAGTTCCAATTAAGGTACCAATCAAATCTTTAAAAAAGTCGTTATCAAAAAATGTCCAATCTATTTCACACATATTTGTTCAAATTACTGGCAACATTAGAATATACACACTTTTTTTAATTTGCATTCCATTATAAAAACGGTTTATCATCAAACCAATATCTGTATGAATTATTTTTTTGCAATATTTATAACGATATTTCAACGCCATTCAAAACACCAATTATCTGAAAGTAATTAAAAAAATGTATTTAAATCAAATCGCAATGTCCTGAAAATCATAACACCGTTGTGAAACAAATGTTCCATAAACAGTGTGAATTTGATACTCTATTCCTTAATCACATGAATACGCGATCCTTCTTTATCTTTTTCAATTAAAACAACCTCTCCGCTCACATATTGACCATTCACTTTAAAGAAATGTGCTGCCGGTGCGGGCGAATTGTGAACCACCATCAACGTGTATTCCTTTTCATCAACAATAATGGTTACCGCTTCAACATCGGCATCTTTCAGTAAAACATCATTTCGATTATAAACAGGTGTTTTTTTGTAAGTTAATGGGGTATTCTCAGGAAAATATAATAAGGTTATAAACGAGGTAAAGCCTTCTGCTTTTTTAAAGAATTCCGCTCTCTTACTTTCTTTTTTTAAATTATATTCTGGAGAATACCAAGCGTCGTTTAATTCAATTTCTAACTCTTTGATAGGTTGAATTCTTAAATTATTTTCAGCGTAGGTCGTATTTAAACCGTGATCGGATATTTCAATCTGCGCATTAGGGAAATTAAAATACTGTGAAAATTTGTGCTCGCCCTGGGCCGAAAAACTATCGAAGACCAACCAAATATTCGGTTTTAAAAATAAAAGTCTTCTTTTTAAGGATACGGGATCTGGCAATCTTTGGTAAGCTGTATTTTCAGCTTCGGCGTAGTCAAAATCAGATGTTATTTTAGTATAAATTCCTTGAGATCGTGCTTCGAAAGTATTGAGCCAAGAATCTTTGTAAATGGTGTTTGGTAAACCATCAACTCCTAAAGTGTTATGGCTTTTATTGCTTTTGAATAACTCGCGCCACTCAGTGTCCACATAGGAATAACGGCCACTATCTATCAGGTAATCTCTATTATTGGCAAAAATGGTAAAATGTAAAAGATCATCATGACCGTGACCAGCACCTATTCTTTTTAAATGAAAATTTGAATACGCAGCGTCTTCTTCCCATGACGTTCTCATATATAAATCTCCCGAACTTTGTTGAAACACAGATAAAAATTCAGGAGTTTCAACTTTCATAGTTTTGTAGGCGTTTGCCTTTTGACTTCCCAATAAAAAGAAAGTTTCATAATCTAATTCAGGATAAGCCCTAGATTTTAATACTGGATCTGAATACAAATAAGCGGCAAGGGTTAGCATGCCTCTCAAATCGGTATCATCGCTATCGCCTAATAGAGGTTGGTGGAAATTTGGTTTTTGCCATTCAATATTAGCAAAAGCCATGTCTTTTGTTTTTTGCACAATAGCTTCGGGCAGCTTGATATCTCTTTGTTGAGATAATAAATTCACGTTCATATAACAATGGAAAACCTCGTTATGATACATGGGTGATTGTTCCCATTGGGTGCCATCCGGTAAGATTTGTAGATTGATACACGTCGTTAAATTAGCTACGGCATCTTCTTGCCATTGATTAGCATCCTTGAATTCGGTTAAAAATTGAGCGATATTAAACTGGCCTTGAAATTCTATCACGCCCCAATTGCTGGTTTTTGAGAATTCGCTAAAATCACTGTTGATGAAGGTGGCGTGCTGGTGTAAACTATTTAGAAATTTAGCTAAAAACTCTGGGGTAATATGTTTGGAGTTTTTTACATATTCGAATGTTTTAACCCAGTTCTCCCCGCGGATCCCCGCTTCTATACGTCTCCACGATAAATTTTTAAGCTCATCTGATAATGGATTGTTATCAATCCAATGCGTGGCCTGTTCCACAAAACCTTTGGCATATTTCTCTTTTCCGGTAAGCAGATACGCCTTTCCTAAATCAATCCAATAACGGTGTCTATTGAGCATATAACACCATTCGGGATCGCCGTTTGGCATTGCTTTCCAATCGATTTCTCCTTTGAACTGATGCGGGATATTGGTTTTTTCCATATCCCAATCATAGCGAAAAAGAAAATATTTATTTAAAACCTGATCGGCAACTTCGATGGTAGCGGCCACATCTTTCGGATATTTACTTTTGATGAAAGCCACATCATTTTTATCAACTTTCAAATAGAGATTATCCTTCGCTCTATATATGTCCAGTAATTGTTTTAAGGCGTGTTGCTGATTATTAGTTGCAACTGATTGTTCCACTGATTGTTCCACTGATTTTAAGTTTGATTGCTTAAAATCAAGTTTATCAAAAAGATCTTTGTTAGGAATTTTTTGAGCTGAAACGCTACAAACGGAAATAATTAAAAGAAGACAAAAAACACGGACTGCTTGGTTGGCTATTTTCATATTATGTATTAAGATTGTTATTTCTCTTTCAATCAGCCACTAAAAACTGGCTGCATCGCAAGTAATATACTGATCTCAAAGATTATCCAAAGGGTTTTTAAAATCGTAAATCTGAATAAAAGGTCATGAATTCCACTTTAAAAAAACACTTATTTCAATCTCAAAAAACAGATCTATTGACAATATACTAACAAAATAAACACCGACCAACTGAGCCATTATCTTATCTACGCCTTGGCAATTATATTTTTAAATAAGTTGAAAAACAGGAGGTCATAACTAGATTTAATAAAGAGATTATTCAATACATTTGCAGCAAATTTCAACAAATAGTTGAAGTGGATATAAATCTCCTTTGGTATTTCAGCAGTATGGAACAATTTTTCTATGATAATTTCGGCGTAAGTGAGAACACTTTAAACTACCTGATTATTCCTTTATTAATATTTATAGCACGAATCGGGGACGTTTCGATTTCCACCATCCGAATAATTTTTGTGATGAGCGGGAAAAGAAATATCGCTCCTTTTTTAGGATTCTTTGAAGCGTTGATCTGGTTATTGGCTATTGGTCAAATTATAAGCAACATCGATAATGTATTATCCTATGTGGCTTATGCCAGTGGTTTTGCGGTAGGAACCTATGTTGGGATGTATCTGGAGGAAAAATTGGCGATTGGCCGTGTCGTTTTAAGGCTGATCACAAAAGAACCGGTTTATGAATTGCTCACTTTTTTGACCGATAATGATTATCGTTATTCTATTTTGGATGCCCAAGGGAAAACAGGGAAAGTGAATGTTGTTTTTTTAGTTATTAAGAGGGAAAAGCTTAATGATTTGACTACGGCAATCAACGAGTATCATCCCAATGCATTCTACACAATTGAAGGAGTAAAAAAAGTAAAAGAAGCAAATTTTACCGATGATGTCCCAAGTCGGATCGGGTTTTGGGGGTTGCAATTAAAACGGAAATAACAAGAGAAAATGGGTTGATCACATTAGTACGATAAACTTTATAAATGTAGCCATCTCTAAAGTCTTCGGACTTCAAAGTTCTCGATTTTCATGTGATTATTTACAGTTCTAAATCCAAAATAGCCTTTAGTGTAAGGCTGTGAATCATTAACTTCATAAATCAATTCTCCATCTCTGGAATAACTTGTAAAAGTGTCTTTCACAATAATTTCAATGCGCATTTTTTTATTGGCGGTAATCATGAATTGCTTATCGGACAAATCGTGCTCCGGCAATAATGGTCGATCGACATTACCATTGTACCGTCTAAATCTCGTTTTTCCATTATGATGGCCACCATAACCCACATAGTATCCTGTAAAATGATGATAATTGGGGAAATGCCCTGCTCTCTCTCTAGAGGCTTTGAAAAAATCATCAGGATTTCTTGGGTCATTTGCCATCCACAGACAATTCATATCGGATACTCTATCATATTGGCCACCTTGATCGATAATAGTAATATCATATGATATTTTAACCGGCGCTTCTAATGGATTTTTAAACCAAATCGTACATCCGTCGGCATCAATAACTTCGAGACCTTCATTAGAAAAAATGGTTTGGCCACCAGGTTGCTGTTCAACTACCCAATTTTCCGAATCGTTGAGGACATTATTATATAAGATTTTGTCATCGTTACAGCCGCAAATGACTAAAAGAAGAATAATTGAATAGATGTTTTTCAAAATAGTAATTTGTTAATTGATTTTCCGCAAAATATTTTAAAGCTATAAATTGTCAGGTCAGAGCAGTTTTATATGTCGTATACAAGAACGCATATTTATTTTAGTCTGTGTAATCCCACGTAATCTGTGGAAGAACTTTTAAATTCTAATGTTAATATCTCCCGCTGATTTCATAAATGTTCGCAGATCTCATCACTCATATCATAAAAAATTATCTTACAATCCGCTAATCGTAAAAATAATTGATTTAGTGCCAGCTTCCTTTTGACGCCCAAAAAAATTCATTCCTTTGAACAAAAGTTTAATTCAGATTGACTTCATGCTGATTCGTAAATCCGTCCTTTTTTAAGTCCGCCAATTTGTTTTTAAAATCTTGCACACGCTCCGGAAATTTTGAAGCAAGATTTTCTGTTTCGTTCGGATCATTTTTTAAGTGATACAATTGAGGCACTAATTGGAAACCGGTCTCAATCTCTGTTCCCCAAGGCACTTGTTTTGGTCCATCTTTAGGCTCAATATATTTCCATTCGCCTTCAAGGTATGATAATGGTCCCATAAAACTTTCCTGAACCAAAGACGTTCTTCCAGAAGTACTATCCCCTAAAAACACATCCAATCTGTTCTGGCTATCGATCACATCGTCTTTTACATTTTCAACACCGGCTAATTGCGCGAAAGAACGCAGGAAATCAACTTGACTAACTAACGCGTTGGATACTGTTCCTTTCCCCTTTCCATCTGGCCATCTAATAATCAATGGTATTTTACTACCGCCGTCATAGGCGCTGTATTTTCCACCACGCAAACCTCCGGTTGGTTTATGTTCGCCTAACAATTCTTTTGCACGATCGTGGTAGCCATCATCGACCACTGGGCCATTATCGCTAGAAAAAATGATTATAGTATTATCGTATAAGTTCTGTTCTTTAAGTGTTTTCACGATTTCATTGACTGTCCAATCTAATTGCAGAATCACATCGCCTCTTGCTCCCATCCCACTTTTACCTTGAAACATGGAATTGGCAATTCTTGGCACGTGGATATCGTGGGTAGAAAGCAATAAGAAAAACGGTTGATCCTTACTAGCGTTGATGAACTTTTTAGATTTATCCAATAATTCCATTGGGATGGTTTCGTCATCCCACAACGCCGCTTTCCCGCCCGTCATATAGCCAATTCTACTAACTCCGTTGATAATAGTATTGTTGTGACCTTGAGAAGGTTTCATCGTTAATAACTCGGGGTTTTCTTTGCCCGTCGGCCAGTCTCCAATTTTATTCTGGTAATTTACACTTATGGGATCGTTAGGATCTAAATTAACAATATGATGATTTTCCACAAAAACACACGGCACTCTATCGCCGGTTGCAGGAATTAAAAATGAATAATCAAATCCAATTTCTAAAGGACCTGGACTGATTTTCCCATTCCAATCTGGACCATTTCCATCACCCAAACCTAAATGCCATTTCCCAACAATCCCAGTTCTATACCCTGCGGTTTGCAAAACCTTTGGTAACGTAGTTCTGGCCGTATCAATTAAAAGCGCTTCATCTCCTGCAGCCACGCCGGTTCCTTTTTTACGCCATGCATAATCACCAGTTAACAAAGAATATCGCGAGGGTGTACAAGTTGCTGCGGTGGCATAGGCATTACGAAATAAAATTCCTTCGTCAGCCAAAGCATCGATCGCCGGTGTCGCGACTGCGGTTGCACCATAAGCACTGATGTCGCCATAGCCCAAATCATCGGTATACATAAAAACGATGTTGGGTTTTTGAGTTTCTATAGTTGGAGTTTCTGCATTAGTCTCATTTTCAGAAGGCTTGTTTTTACAACCTATCGCTATAAAAGCGAGTAAAAAGTAAACTAAAAGGGAATGGTTTTTAAAAGTCAAAATTTTGTGATTTAATAAGGTTTGTCAAACAACTCGCTTGAAGTCATTGAACTTGTAGAAGGTAAAATTATGCGCTTCAAAAATTGTTTGTCGTTTGTGTTTTGACACCAAGTTATTAATTTTTGTCGGTATGTATCTATTAGCGGCGTAAGGTTTTGATTATTTGCCAAGTTATTCATTTCAAAAGGATCAACTTCAAGATCAAAAAATTGCTCTCTGTTTTTGCCCCAGCTATACAATACATATTTATATCGTTTATCAATCAATGCCCTCCCTAAAGTGCCATAGCCGTTATTACTGTCAAATTTAGTTTCGGTAACGACAAAATCATGTTCCTTGTGATTGCTTTCGTCAGAAACAGCAGTTCTTATGCTTTTCCCTAACAGCGTATCAGATGATGAAACTCCAGCATAATCTAAAACCGTTGGATATAAATCTAAGCCTGTAGATATTAACGTGTTTTTAATTTTATTTTGAGAGGTTGGGCCAATTTGGTCGCGGATGATGAACGGCACCTTGATACTTTCTTGAAACAAAGCGGTTTTCTGATTCCAGCCGTGTGATGCATTACCATCGCCATGATCGCTCGTAAAAATAACAATCGTATTATCGGCTAAGCCCATAGCATCAACCGCATCGATAATTTTCCCAATTTCTTGATCTACTTTCTCAATTAATCTGTAGTAAGTGTATCGGTATTGCCGCCAATCTGCTTCCGTATAGTTTTGGGTGGGATATGACAACACATCCGCGTCTTGTTCAATCTGAAGTGCCTCTGGGAAAGTTGCCGATTTCTTAAAATTAACGGGCAACTCTGGTGTTTTAGCTATACTTACTGGAGCAATATTTCCATAAGGTAAAGGTTGATTTCTTGCCCATTCACAAATGGTATGTGGATTATCAAATGAAGCGACTAAAAAGAAGGGTGTTTTACTATCCGCTTTTGATTTCATGTAAGCGATACTATTCTCAGCCAAATTAATATCTCCAAATTCTGAAATTTTCTCAAAACCACTGTCCGATTCAATTTCGACTTCAGGCGCATGCCATTTTCCGCCATAGGCACAGTCATAACCGTTGTTTTTTAAGATAATGGCTAAGCTTTTGTTTGCCTTATCTGTTTGTAGTTTTTTATCAGCATTGGAATTAATTCCCAATTGATGTGGCATTTGGCCCGTAAACATACTAGATCGCGACGGACTACAAAGTGGAAACGTGACATAAGCATTTTCAAAACGCACGCCAGATTTTGCGAGTTTATCTAAATTTGGCGTACTTAAATTGAGGTTTCCAGCAATACTTAAGGCTTCCGCTTGATGCTGATCGGTCATTATAAGGACAATGTTCGGACGCTTTTGATTGGAAATGTGAACAGGATCAATGCTATGTTTTTCAACATTTTGTTTACACGAAAATATTAGAACACTTACCATAACAAACATCAGTAACCAGGTTATATAATGGCTAACACGTATTCTGTTCGATGCTAATGGTCTGTCCATCATGATTTTTTATTGACGTAATATTTATTCCAATAACACTTAATTAAAAATATTACCTTATCCCAAATGGAAAGCAATAATCAATTATTGTTAAACTATTTAAGTTCAATTTTAAACCCAGTGATAGGTATTTCATTTTCCGAATATAATGGCATTTGAACTTTTAGACCGTCGGTTGTTTGCTTCCATTTTACCTTTTGCCTGGTTCCTAGCATGGTTACTTTCTTAATTTTTAATTCGTTTTCAAGAGCAAGTGCTTTAATAAGCACACTTGGTTCGGTAGCACTCGCAACATAGGCATACACAGATCCATTTTTTGTAGTAAAGCTAACTTCTGGAAAAATAAGTTTTGAGGTCGCATCATTTTCCGCATCTTTCATCGTGTTTTTTACATCCGATTTTTTATCACCAGACTCTTGTGATACCGCAGATAATAATTCGTTTGAGATTTTCCATGGGGATGATCCATAAATACCTTCAGAGTTGCTGCTCATCCAATTGCCCATCTGTGCTAATCCATCACTGGCAGCTTGGGTTATTTCGCCCTCAGGGGTTGGACCATTATTTAATAATAGATTTCCGCCTTTACTGACTATTTCCAGAAGTTGTCGGGTCATTAATTCGCTAGATTTGTAAACAGTGTCGTATTCAACGAACCCCCAATTTGCGCTCATGGTAATACAAGCTTCCCAAGGTTTATCCAATGTTTTCTTGACAATTTCTTGTTCAGTGACCAGATAATCGCCTTCGTTATTACCGATCCGGCTATTAATGATACAATTAGGTTGAAGTTCGAGTATTAACGTTCTCAACTCTTTGCTTTCGGCAACACTGATGAGCTCAGGCGTATCAAACCAGACCACATCAATTTCTCCGTACTGGGTAAGAAGTTCTTTCATTTGAGGCTTTACCTTTCTCTCAAAATATTTACTAAAAACTTTAGCATCTTCATCAGGATAATCCCAGGTATTACTCCGTCCTGCTTTTTCCGGCCAGTTTGTTGGCACATCAGGATCTTGCCAATCACGTCCCAAGGAATAATAAAAACCAAATTTCATATCATACTTGCGGCATGCATCTACAAGTGCTTTCATTGGATCTTTGCCATAAGGCGTGCGGGTAACGATGTTATAATCACTTGAGGGCGAATCGAACATTGCAAAACCGTCATGATGTTTGGCGGTAATAATAATATATTTCATTCCAGCCTCCTTAGCAGTAAGCACCCACTTTTCGGCATCGTAATTTACAGGATCAAAATCATCGGCGATTTTGGCATATTCTTGCCATGGAATGCGTTCATGAAGCATAAAATGCTCTTTTCCTTTAGCCTTACGCCCGTCCCAATACCCAGCAGTTTGAGAATATAATCCCCAATGCATAAACATGCCAAATTTGGCGTCTTCCCACCAGCTCATTTTGTCTGGAACCTCCTGAGTTTGCGCATGAATGTTCAAGGTTACTAAAAACAATGAAATGCTCAATATGGATAGAAGGATATTTTTAGATTTAATTTTCATAAACTTATTGGGTCTTAATTAATTAAAAACGGTTAATGATTAGGAACAGATTTAAACATTTCATAGACAATTTCAAGACTTTAGACTTAATTTATTGTTAACACAGCAACTGAATAATCAGAATTATTGCTTGATCAATTCGATTCTTTCCAATCCCAATCCTTCAGTCCATTTATCAGCGCCTATTTTGAAACCTTTCAGTTGCAACGTGTAAGTTCCTGCTTTTAGAAATTCAATTTCGCCCACATAACTTCCTATTTCTTTATAGAAAAACAGGGTTGGATTTATTTTTTCCGTATCTCTTGTTAATAGTACTGGTAATATTTTTCCAGCAACCTGAACACTTCCTTTTTGTTCGGAGCCTGTCCAAACTGGCTTGGAGTGATTTCCTTTTTCATTGGAAAGAATATTGATTTTATATGTCCCAGGCGTATGTACCTTAAATTCCCATGATGACATCCCAACGTCTTTGATATAGGTGCTGGTAATACGGTCTAAGCGAATGTTATTTTCTGCATTTTGTGAGATAGCGTGATCGATTCTTAATTCGGCATCTTCATATTCTACCACTAATGGGGTTGCAAATTCCTTTTTCTCTACACCAGTTAAATCGATGGTTAAAAAACGTCCGTCTTGTTTGAATTTTACATTTTTTGAAGATCCTAACACGTGAACGTTATCAACCTTAGTAAGCATTCCGTTCAGATCAATCTGATTGCTTTTTGGCCAATTGAATACATTTAGATAAATTTTATTAGGCTTTTGAGTGACATAGCCCCAATCGTAATTCCAAGGAAAAGGAGAGGGTGTTGTACTGTAAACAGATTTGCCATTTTCTTTAAGCCATCCACCGGCAATTTTCAAGTTCTTAACCGGTTCTGAAGGCATCATGCCACTGGTCATTGGACCAACATTCAATAAATAATTTCCATTTCTACTTGCAGATGCAATCAACGCATTTAGCATAAACACAGGTTTGCGCCATTCTGTATCATCCTTTCTATAACCCCAAGAACTATTGGTTGTTCCTGCCATTTCGAAAGGAATTGCAAGTTGATCGCCTGTAAAATAATTATCGGAAGGTGTGAAAAAGTCAAAATACAAATCTTTATTAAAAGCGATTGGCGCTTGTTCGTCTCCAATTCTTGAGCTTATAATAATATTAGGCTGCAATTCTCTGGTAATTTTAACAAACTCACGGATTTCCTCATTGTCCAAGCCTTTGCCCATGTCAAACCAAATGATATCAATAGTCCCGTAATTGGACAGGATTTCTCGAAGTTGTGGAAAGGATTTTTCCTTCAGATATTTAGCACGATCCATTTTACTCGCGTCAAAATCAACGGTATTCATACGTTCCTGCAAAACACCTTCGCCGATATAAGCGTCTGGATGGTCCCAATCAATGGCATGAGAATAGTACAACCCAAATTTTATACCTTGCTTATCACAAGCCTCTTTAAGTTCTTTAATAATATCACGTTTAAAAGGCGTACTCATGACGTCATACTCCGAAACTTTTGAATCAAACAACGCAAATCCGTCATGGTGCTTTGAAGTGATAATCATGTACTTCATTCCCGCCTCCTTGGCTACGGAAACCCATTCATCAGCATCAAATTCGGTGGGATTGAATTGATCCACTAATTTTTTGTACTCGCTTGCTGGGATTTTTAAAGTGTTTTGGATCCATTCCGCAATTTTTGGCGTGACTTCACCATTGTATTCACCACCTAGCGCAGAATATAAACCCCAGTGAATAAACATCCCATACTTGGCATCTTTCCACCATTGCATCCGTGCTTGATATTCCTCTTCCGTTTCATAAGGGATTTCAACTTCTGACGGCGTATTGCTTTTGAAATAAGCATCAAAATTGGTCGTATACTCCGGTTCCTTATCCGCTTCGATATAAGGGTTTTCTTCATTCTTTACTTCAGTCGTCTCTTCGGTATTTAATGCCTCTTTTTGCTGCTTCACTTTGCAGGACATTAAAGAAAAAACAATGCCTAAGAAGAGTATTTTGTGAAAATAGTTCATATTTACTAGGATATTTTTGATTAAATTTTAAATCTACTTTGATTTATTTGAATGGTCAATTACCTTCCATTCATTTTCTATCGTCTGCCATTCCAATAAGGTTTCAGGAATCCATTTTGGTGTTTTTTTCAATCGGAACTTCAATTGTGCTTCATATAAAGATCCCGGTAAAACCGCTTGTCCTAAACTTTCAAGATAGCCAAGATTTTCTTCATTAAACGTTGTTGATGAACCGTGTAGGCCAACAACTATAGGATTAACTACCGAAAAACCCCAATACATGCCCCGTCCAGACATTTTCCAGAAATCATAATTAGTTATGGTGTCCCCAACACGTTTATAATTCCATAGTGTCAAGCCTTTTAAGTGATGCGGTTCGTTTCCGTGAAAACCACCATGATTGGTCATTTTTGAACCTTCATATAAGTCCACCAAATTATTTATTGGAAATTCTGCATGAGAGTCCCAGCCTTGTTTCGGATTTTTCACTCGCCAAATTACAGAGCCAGAAGTTCTGTGAGACATTGACGCTCCATGAAACTGCCCTTCACTTGAAACATCATCAATTAAGCCGGCTAGTATTCTTGCAGATTGTGTCACGTTGGTCAGTTTATGTCCGCTATTGCCTTCAAAAAGTAACATTAAAATTGAAGACGCATAACTATTACCAAAAGAAACACCTCCGGTTACATTCGCAAATCGACACCGTCTTACCCAAGAATTTGCCACTCTCGACATAGAAACAATCGACCAGGCATTGTCGTGTAAAAAATCCTTATGATGCACAAATTTATCATTGAAGTTTGCTTTGAAAAAAATGTCTTCAACGCCTACATTTTCTAACGGAAAATAAGATTTCGCGACCCATTTGAATTCTGCCTTGATTGTATTTATTAACGGATCTTTTAAGGTAATCGTGTTTCCAGAAATACGCTCTATTTCATGATTTTCGACGTAGGTAACCCCAGTTTCTTTAATTCTTTCCCAGTGTGGTCGCGTCGGTTTGCCTTGAAGGGCCTCTTTTACGGCATCTAAATTGGGTGCCATTTCTAATTGAATAAATTTTGAGTTTTTAAAGTTGTCTATATTATCAACTTCAATGGTTAAATCACCTTCGTTGGCATTTTTTGAAATGCTACTTGGTTTTCCTTCCCCTTTTTTAGAAAAGAACTTAAACATATAATTCACTTGCCATTCTGGTTGGTCTGGGTAGCTTTGAAGCATGTGATCTTTCATGTTTATGATCGTGCCATTCTTACCAAATCCGCTTCCCTTTAAAATAATATTCGAACTTGTAATATTAATAGGATTGGCTTCGGTTGGATTCACATTAACCAGAAACTCTCCCGGTGGAAAAAACACGATACCTCCTTTGTTTAATTCGGCTGCATTTATCGTCGCTTGAATGGCATCCTGATCAGAAATACTATCATTTGGAATAGCGCCATAATCCACGACATTAAAAACTTTAAGTTGATCAAACTTCTCAGGAATTCCTTCTTCACCCAGTTTATAACCGGCGTAGGAATAATCAAAAAGTTTAGGAATCTCTGGATTATCAATTGCTCCCGTATATTTTTGCCAAATTAACGCTTCGTTAGAGTGCTGCTTTTCAGTAGCTGTTCCTTGATCTTCTGACCCTGTTTTTTTTACGGTGGAACCACAGCCGCTGACCATTAATGTCAAAAACATCATTTGTCCAAAAAATGGAATATTATATAAACGCATATTCGAAAACAGGTGCTTCATTTTTATGATCTATTTATTATGTAAAAGCAATTCATTCAACAGATTGCTTCGTGCCTCGCCATGGCGAATTAATTGAAATTTTAAAGTTTATTCAATTTAAATTCTCCTGGCAAACCATTTACCAGACTTAATTTTATTTTCGTTTTTCCATCAGCATGCGATGATGATATTACAAAATCTTCTGAATATGGACTCCAATTTCCATTTAGTGTAATTTCGAGCTCAACGGGTTGGCTGTAGTTTCTGAATCTCCCTGGTTGGTATTCTGGGAAATTTAAATCAGGCTGCACTGCACTTATGGTAATTACATTATCTGAATTCTCTTTCAACATAATCAGCGCTGGTTCTGAAACCGAACTCAAAATTCCGCTGTCCAACGCTTTATTTGCATCAAAAATCACATATCCTGTGGTATTTGTTGGATTATCGCGTACAATATGCGCAACAGCGTCTGCTCTTTTTATGGCATATGAATCATCTTTTTCGGCCATTTTACCGAAGTTTTTCTGATCTTTTGCATCCAGGAAAGGATAAATCACATATTGATACGAGCCATTATTTGGTGCCATGCCATGGTCAATCCAAGCGGAAGCATAATCAGCTTGGGTTTCTTTAATACCTTTTCCTCGCGCTTCCATCGCACCAGTATTTATAGAATATTTATTATGATACGATTGCTGATTTGCTTTCTTAATATGAACCGCATTATCAGACAGCATATAATATCCAGAACCATAAGGATCAACCACCCAATTGTGTTGTTTTCCTTGAGATTTCAATACCGCACTAGCAGGAAACTTCTTAACCTCAGCTTCAGAAGTGAAAAGTGGTTGCTTGTTATCGGTCAGAAATGATTGAAACAAATTTGTTTGCGTTGGATTCTTTTCGTCAACACTTGAAATATTAGTACCAATGGCGATCAGTTTTCCGTCAAAAGAAAACACTGATTTTTTAGCGCTCAATTTTCCTGGGAATCCGATATTAACTTCTTTCCCATCGGCGTTTGATCCTTTGCTTTCATTTAAAATCATTCCAAAAATACCATTGCCATCTAATTTCGTCGTGCCCGCAAAGGTTTCGTTTGATCGGAACATGATCAGTGGCATTTTCGTTTCTAATTCTTTCAATGGTAAATAAATGATGGTAGCTCCCGGATAGCGGTTCCAATCCCACCCTGCTTGTTTAAATCCACTGCCTTCTTCACCGCCAGCATTCAATAATTGGATGGTCCCATTTGCAGGATACCTGCCATATCTATTGGAGTTTACATAAATTTCGGATGCCCAAACATATTTGCTGTACCCTTTTATTAAAGCAGCCCAGTCGTTACGCCTGTGAATTCCAGTAGCCGCATAAGGAAAGGTATAATACCCTGACAACTTTTCTTTTTGGATGCCGTTTATATCCGTAAAAACTGAAGTGTTCATGATATCATCCTTACCCCAAAGTCTTAAGTAAGCGGCGGCAACATCTTGGTCTATCTTAGAAGTGCCTTCTGGATTCCCCGCATTAGCCATTAGTAAATATTGGTTCTTTAGAGACTGAATCCCATCACCTTCAAATGGATGACGTCCTGCGTTGCCGAAACCCCAACTGTACAATTGGCTGTAAGTTCGAGCAGCTAAGAAAGAATTTTTAAAATTCGCATGACCTCCGGCACGGATACGAAAACGAGTACCTGCCAAGGTTGAAATTATTTTAGGCACCGCCTGGAAAGCACCAAGCCCATAAGCTGGGTAATGTCCGTTATGATGCCATGCCGTTCCATCTACTTTAAAACCCCATTCTTCATTTTGCTGCGCTAAGGTAATAGACATATAATTAGAATAGGCCTGCACTAATTCGGCTTGTGCCTCTTGCTCTTCCAATAAGAAAATGAGCATTAAGTGAAGATAAGCTTGTGTATTTAAATAATCAATATTGACATGAAAATTGGCTGGATCGTCTAAAAGAGATCCGAGGTTATATAACCAATGTAAGCTTCCACCAACTTCGTTTAATAAACCGTTATCATATAATAATTGACGATTGATATAAAAAGCCTCAGCAATTTCTCTAACATTATAGCCTATATGGTGTCGGGTACCTCCGTTTGAACCTGCCGCCCAACCTTGATCAAGAAAATATTTTGTTCCGGTTAAAAACATGGTTTTCATTTCCGCTTGTTCAGTCGGAGTTCCCCGGTCGGAATAAGAGGCTATTTTTTTTAATACCTTTCCTAAGCTTTGCACATCATTAAAAACTTTAGGGCCTTGTTGTTTGACGTCGTAATAATCTTGTTGTTCCTTAAAGGTTAATGCTGGTCCCAATACGGTTTTACCATTATCTTTAAGACCCAGTTTCTGAAAATCCTCCCGAACGGAATTGATATATAATTTGTATTTTTTATCGATGACCAAATCTTGATCAATAATTTGTTCCAGCTTTTTAAGATCCATCTTAACCGCCATGGATATCGGTTTAGGCTTTAAGTTTTTGATCCTATCGTAATTTTCGATCAATGGCATCCAATGGTCTTGAGCCAGATTTTGCCCAAGTTTTATAAATGGTACGATTTCATCTGGATATGGGTGTCTATCGTCCTGATATTGAGAAAAAGTAATATCATCAAAAAACAATTTTCCCTTAGGCATTGTTGTTGAAATTCTAAAATAGTCATAATCAATTTGTGCTAATTTTTTTGGTGGATTTCCTGACATTTCATAAAAAGGCACCCAGATGCGTCGCCATCCTTTAAAGTTTGTATTGATGTCAAAATGTACTTGTGCTTTTCCATTTTTCTCAAAGGCGATGGTAATAGTTCCATCTTGAGGCGTTTCATTGTAAATAGACATTTGCAATGTTGGCGAAGCAGGGAAATGATCGCCATATTCCAACGGACTTTCATCGTGAGATAGAATTTTAAAATGAGACGTTCCAAAGTTGCTTTTGCCAGTCCACTCCCATTGTAAAGATGATTTTCCATGCATTCTATGGGCCTCACTTATTTCTAGTTTCCCATTGGAGGCATCATAAAATTTCAAGGAATTTTGAGATTCAAAAGATTCAACGGCTGGACGGTAACTATCTTGAGAAAAGCCCGATATTGGCAATATCAGAAGCAATAGCAACATCATTTTTTCGTTTGTATTTAAAAAAGCGGTACGTATCATTTTCATTGTTTTTTCGTTTAGTTCAGCACAACCTCTGCATTATTCATTCCGATGTTGGAGGTGCTATTTATTTTTTCTTTTGGAGATCGTTATAGCGATCCAACCAAGGGTCTTTTTTAGACTTTAGTTGCTTTAATAATTCTTGATGCAATTCATTTTTAATATCGGTAGCTGAATTCGCTATGTTTTTTAATTGGTAAGGATCTTCCTTATTATCATATAAAATTTCACGTTCCACATCGTTGCGATCCAAAGTGATGACATAGGTATATCGTTTTGTTCTCAAACCTCTATGTCCGGAAGCAGGCTGACCTTCCTCAATAAAATAATACATAACCGACTGTGGCTCGTCGCCCTTATTATCAAGAATAAGACCAGAGAGATCTTTTCCATCTAAATTTGATGGTATCCCATTAGTGGCACCCATCATATTTAAAATAGTAGGCATAATATCCGTTGGACTAATCAATAAATCTGATTTTTGACCCGCTTTTAAACGTTCTGGCCATCTGATGATAAACGGAACATTAATGGATTCTTCATACCAAATATTTTTTGACATCAGCCCATGACTGCCCATCATCTCACCATGATCGGAAGTTATGATGACAATCGTATTATCGTACAAGCCTTCATCCTTAAGCGTTTTTAGGACACGGCCAATTTGCTCATCCACTCCAGTTACCATTGCAAAATATTCTGCTGCGTGATCTTTTGCCAATTTGGTGCGTCCTATCGTAGCCCCGTTATGGAATGCGAGTTCTTTCCCATCTGTGTTCAAGTCCACGTTGCCACGAACTAGTAAATCTTGTAAGGATTTCTCTTTATACGCTTCCAAATATTTTTCTGGCACATATTGATAGGGTGGATGCGGCGGATTAACCGACCAAAAAAGCGCAAAAGGTTTGTCCTTACTTCGTGTTTCAGTGGATGGATTCTTCAAGTAATCAATAATGACATCGGCTTCATGCTTTGCCGACCATTCATTGATATAGGTCAATTCATCTTCTTTAGCGTCATTGATCCAATAATGTGGGTTGTTATGCATGTCGAACGTGCCATAGGCGTACCAAAAGTTAAATCCATGGCGCAACTCTTTTGGTGTGTAAGCATCCCAAATGACAGAATCCTTGCCTTCAAGTGGCGGTGGTGAGGTCAAATGCAATTTGCCAACATAACCTGCGTCATATCCATTTTTAACTAAAACATCCGAAAAACTGATATCATCCTTTTGCCAAGAGTTATTGTATTGGTGTCTTTGTGAGTTGCTATTGGTTAGCACCTGGTTATTATAAGGCAATAACCCCGTCATCAACATCCCACGATACGGACTGCATAAGGGATAACTACTAATGGCATTGGACACAATCATACCCTCGCCCGCCAATTGATCAAGATTTGGTGTTTTTACCGGATCTTGATTATTGATGCCAATAGCGGCATTTCGGAATTGGTCCGGAAAAATAAAGAGCAGGTTTGGTTGCGAATGATTTTTCTCATCCTGTACTACAGAAGTGCTTTTTTCCTTACAATTCAGAAGGAAAAAAGCACTTATTATAATAAGAAAAATAGATTTATTAATTTTCATTATGACAATAGGCATTTATTGTTTTTGCATTTTTTGTAATCTTGACAAAGCTTCGATATAATAGTAATCAGCATATATTAGCGCCACATCAATTTCATGGCCTAAGGACTTGGCTCCTGTAGAGTGTAGTAAAAAAGAATCTGCTTTTCCAACCCCTGAGTAATCACTTGATGCCAACGAGTTCAACATTTTTATAGCAGCGTTATAATAGCGTTCTTGATCTTCTTTCGAATCCACCATCGTACTTAAATCCAATAAGGCACTTGCGACAACGGCTGCTGCGGAAGCATCTTTTTCTTCCTTTGGATCTTGTGCAACATCAAAATCCCAACATGGCACCATGTCTTCTGGTAAGAGTGTTAGATACTTATCAGTTATTTTTTGAGCAAAATCCAAGAACTTTTTATCTTTTGTTTCTTTATAGACCATCGTGTAACCATAAATACCCCAAGCTTGACCTCTTGACCAACGGCTGTCATCACTAAAGCCTTGTTTGGTATGTCTGTTTAGGATATCTCCGTTTATAGAATCATATTCTATGACGTGCCATGAAGTAAAATCTGGTCTGAAATGGTTTTTCATTGTCGTTTCAGCATGGGTAACTGCAATATCATATAATTTTTGATCGCCGCCATGTTTTGCTGCCCAGAACAACAACTCTAGATTGAGCATATTATCGATGATGGTAATGTGTTCTTTCCAACGCGGATGCATTTTATTTGACCATGATCTAATTGTTCCCACTTTAGGATTAAAACGTGAAGCTAAAGAGTTGGCAGAGGTCAACAAAATATCTTTATATTCTTCCTTGCCACCTATTTCATAACCTAAACCATACGCAGGATACATCATAAACCCGATGTCATGATGATCAGTAATGTTTTTAAAACTTTCAAAAACCTCTGTACGTTTTATCGCTTCCTCTTTCCACTTATCTTTTCCCGTTACATCATAAGTGTACCAGAGAATACCAGGATAAAAACCAGAAGTCCACACCAACTTGTGATTGGGCACTTGTTTCCATTCTTTCTCACCAGTTTCAATGAGTCGTGGGTGTTTTGTAAGATCTGTTAATTTTGGAACAGCAATCTCCAATTGCGAATCACAATCGTCGATAGCACTCTGCAAATCAAAAGATACTTCCTCTTTAGGTTCCGTAACAACAGCTACCTCTTCTTTATTTTGATTTTTACAACTCACGTTTAGCATTGCAATACAAACTAAAGACATTAATAATAGCCGGTTTTTCAGCTGAAAAGATTTGAATAAGTTCTGTTCCATTATTTTAAAATTAAATTGATTTTCGTTTATTTAGGTTTCATGATTAACAAATTTAAAGAAGTATAAGACTCAAAAGAGCGGTATAAGCGGTCATTGAAGGGGCATCTTTTGGTCATAATTCAAATTTCAATCCTTCAAGCCGCACACAAAACCTTATAAGACAATTACTTATACGGATAACTAAGTTTCACAAATGCATATACTGAATCATCGTTGGCGGAATTAGAGCCGTAAATTTGTTTAACAATCAAATGAAAATTCAATTTAACAATCTGTATTTTTTGTAAGAAATTTTCGTTTTTCAACTGCGTCTATTTATATTAAAAAAACATTTTCCACTATCGAAGCTTGAACATAAACTTTGCTTATTCGGTCTGCAAAACATGGTTTTTAAAAAAGGACGATCTCATGAACAAAAAAATCCCCAAGCCTTTTACTTAAATACTGTACAGGCTCGGGGATTTGCAAATATTAATGAGGATCTATCGCACTGTTATTCTGTTACAGTAATAGTGTATTCCTTAACATTTCCTTGTTGCCCGTATATGGTTTCATTACTCCCCACAAAAGCTATCTTATACGTACCAGGTTCTGAATAGATATATACGAACGTATCCAATTTTTCAGAATAGGTTTTCAACGGCGTGCCTTTATCTGGAGAGACGGAGCCTGCTAAGTTTACTGGAAAAGTAATTAACCAATCTTCGTTAGTGTAATCAGCCTGATCGGCATTCATTTCATATAAACCACTCTTACTGATCCAATTGTCTTTGGCTGGAACTGAAGGATGCGTCCCCGCAACATTCACAGGTTTCCAACCAGGATTATTGATGCTTGCGATTCCCAATGAATAACTTTCATTAGCAACCGCCAATGATATATCAAAACTTTTTAGCTGAAATACACCTTGTCTATTACCTTCTGAGTTTTTTCCTTCAGCATATACACGTAAAGCAAAATAGGTAGGCTTATCACCCGCTAAATCTGAAATATTAACAGATCCAGAATTCGTAGGGTCATAAGTTCTTGCAGTTGCAAAAGTAAAACGATCCGAAATATCTGTCCATGTAGCAGCTTCTACATCTGCAGCAGTACCTGAACCTGTATAGTCTGTGGACACTAATAAACTCCAAGCATTATCATCTTTACTGGCACCATCAAAATAATGTCTTGCTGTATCAAAGGACAAAAAGAACTCTCCTTCTGCATTGTACCGATCACTATTTTTAAATTCACGGCCATATTCACCTGAATAAAAATTCAAGAAGTTCGGCGCATTCATTACTGAAAACGCGATTGGCTCGCCTACTTTAGCTGTTGTATTAAAAGCAACATCAAAATTGGGTGTGTCTACTGCCTCTAAATCATCGCAACTCTGAAACACAAAGGTGACGAGAAGCAACATTGACCATATATAAACTACTTTTTTCATTTTGTCTATTTTTTTAAAATTATTAGTTTTTATTACCAACCTATGTTTTGTTTCAAATTTGTATTCACACCCAATTCTTGTTCTGGAATAGGGAGTATGTAATTTTTACTTGGCTCAAAGTCATCATACCCGTCATAATAGTTGAAGTTTCCGCTCATAGTATTCCTTCTTGGAGTAGTATTTACAGGATCCATGCTGATAACTGGTATATCATTGGCATCTAAAGAAAAAGTTCCAAAAGTGACCCAATCTTCATTCATAAAACTGGTATTGGCTTCTAAACTTTTCATTCTAGATCTTGTTTCATTTACTTTTTGCTCTAAAATCCCCCATCTTACTAAGTCATATTTACGATGTCCTTCAAAACATAATTCCAATAAATACTCTTCCTGTATGGCTTCTTTTGTAACAGCAGTAATAGGCGTAGCATTCGCTCTATTTCTCACTTCATTTATGGCATCTAAAGCTTCTCCAGATCCCGGCGCTAGGTTATTTTGAGCCTCAGCATATATCAAATACATTTCTGACAGACGCAGCACTGGCCAGTGGTGCGATCCATAACTAGTATTGGTAGGGCTATCCTCTAAATATCTTCTGTATTTTGATGACGCATAGGAAAACTGAGAGTCTCCCAATTTTAATTGACAATTCTCATTACGTGCATTAAAGTATGGAAGCGTGTTCCATAAGCCCCTTTCGTCAGATGGGTCTTCTCGGTATTTTAAGACTAGGGTAACCGTCGCATAAGTTTGTGCATACGATTTACCTTTTAAGCGAGCACCCATATTAGCACATGCTTCATCGTCAAATTTCAATCCAAAATTAGACCCTAAAGTTGATTGTTGATTCGCAACATCTGGAGAAAAACCGATTTGAAATAAAGTTTCCTTTGTCTCGTATTGTCCTTGCGCCAATTGGTTGAATATATCTGCGTAAACTGGATTTAATGTGTGATAAGAGTCATCCATAACTTTCTTACTCCATTCTCTGGCTTTTTCATAGGCTCCAGGTTCATTAAAAGGCGCACTTGCCATATATAAATAGGCTCTAGCCAACAAACCTCTAGCCGCACTTTTATTTCCTCTTCCACCAATTGCAGAAGCTGCAGTAGGCAAATACGCTTCGGCAAACTCCAAATCTGAGATGATTTGTTTATACACTTCAATACCTTTTGTTCTTGGTAATAAGGCCTTGTTTAAATAATCATCTTCTAAGGGCATTGGAATTCCTTCCACCCCACCAAATGCTTTTTCTATATCGAAAAACAAAAACGCTCTTAAAAAACGACCTTCCGCTTCAAACTCTTGCTTCACCTCAGCATCTAAAGGCGATCCTTGTATACCTACCAATAAAGAGTTTGCAGCAGCAACTCCTGCATAATAATCACTCCATATCTTTCTTAACTTAGGTTCTGATGCCGTGAAGTTGTTTTTAATGATATTTTGAAGTCCTTTTCTATTATAGATGCCTTCATCTGTCCAATCCGTTGGGTATTGGGCATTGATCAGTGCGTCCCTATAAGTCTCAACTACCCTACTATAAGCACCAGCTAAACCCGCTAATGCTCCAGCTTTTGTGTTGTACAAGTTATCTGAAGTGATACTATTTTTTTGTTCTATTTCTAATTGGTCATCACAGCCCTGTAGCATAAAGGCCGTAAGTGCTATTGCTACTATAAATTTTATTTTCATGTGAATCGTTTTTATTGTTTTTGAAAGGACACATGCTGTTCGCGAAGAATCATTTCCTAAATTGATACTACTATTGCACGCTCGTTTCATCATCTATTTTTTTTAAAATGATACATTTAAACCAAAACTGAATGTTCTAGACTTTGGATAAGCCGAATAATCAATCCCTGGAGTAATTAATGAGTTTTCTACCGACACCTCTGGATCAAAACCAGAATAGTTGGTCCATGTAATTAGGTTTTGGCCTGATAAATACAATTCTAATCCGCTTAAGTTTAAGTTATCTAAAACATCCTTAGAGAATTTATAAGATAAATTAACAGTTTTCAACCTGATGTAAGAGCCATCTTCTACAATTCTAGATGAGATATCTTCAAAACCTTGTCCACCTGCTCTGTGCATTGTTGTGTTTTGGTTATCTGGAGTCCATCTATTAAGTGTCGTTGCCAATTGGTTTGAACCTGCATTTTCCATGTTTTCAAACACCAGTCGGTTTGCATTTAAAATGTCATTACCGTAAGACCATTGTAAAAATGTACTTAACTGAACATTTTTATAGGTAAAGGTATTGCCAAAACCACCAAAGTGTTTTGGTAAGCCATTACCAATTATGGTTTTATCTCCACCAGTAATTCTTCCGTCACCATTTACGTCTTTAAACTTCTCATCTCCTGGTTGGTGGCCTGCTTTGTAACTAGGCTGTCCTGGAAGCAACGTATGCGTCGATGCATTAGAATCATAGTTTTCAAAATCCCCAGGTTGATATACTCCATCAGAAATGTAACCAAACATATTGCCCATTGACTTGCCTTCTTGCACAATAAACTGTTGGGTTCTTAGCCTTTGATAATAATTAGGTGAGCCAAAAAGTGGTTTGCTGTTTGGAATGGACACCACAAGGTTTTGATTGAAAGAGATGTTAAAATCTGACGTCCATGTAAAGTTTTTAGATTGGACATTTACTGTGTTTAAACTCAGCTCAAAACCTTTATTTCTCACATGTCCGGTATTTTCCCAAATGGAAATAAAACCTTGAGATGGCGCTGCATCACTATTTAAAAGTAAATCCTTAGTATCTTTTTGGTATACCTCAACCAATACAGACAACCGATCTTTAAAGAAGCCCATGTCTAAACCGGCATTAACCTGCTCAGTGGTTTCCCAAAACAAATTCGGGTTGGCGCCTCTACTCGGAGGACGTTGACCTAAAACAGTCGCCCCACCAAAAAAGTAACTTGCTAAATCGTCGGTCAACAATTCAAATCTGGCAGTACCAGGAATTCTATCATTACCCGTTTTACCATAACCTGCTTTAAACTTTAATTGTGAGAACACATTTAAGTTTTTAATGAAATCTTCTTTATCTGCATTCCATGATGCTGCTGCAGATGGAAAATATCCAATTCTATTTTTTTCCGGAAAAGCTGAAGAGCCATCACGTCTGATTGAAGTCGTAAATAAATATTTGCCTTTATACCCGTAATTAACCCTGGCTAATAATGAAAAAACTTGGGATTCATCTGTACCGTAGCTATCATTTTCATCCTTTAATATTCCGCCAGAGATCGCATTAATCCCTAAATCTTCAAGATATTGTGGAATCTCCTTAGCTGAGACACTACCATATTGATTTTTTCTGACATTTAAGGTAACCCCTGCCAATCCATCTATGGAATGGTCGCCAAATTTCTTTTTATAAGTTAAGGTGTTAACTGAGGAGAAATTATTAGCGTTTTGCTCCGCTCTAGTTCCATTAATACCTTCAATTTTATTTATTAATCGCCCATAAACCGTTTGACTGTTCATGAAAGTTCCACTATTTCTAGTTTGACGGTTGAAACTTACTTTGGTTTCTAGATCCAGATCTGAAGTTATTTTATACTTCAACCCTAAGTTCGCAACAAACTGATCGGTCGCGTTCTTTCTATATTCATTTTTCAATGATACGATTGGATGCCAAACCACAGCATTTACTGCATCTAAAGATTCACTCACCTGATCTAATGGATCATATCCAGCTGGATAGTCTAAAAATTTATTAGCTACGTTGTTATAAGTTAACAAACTTCTCATAAAAGAATACTGACCACTGCCATTAACTCCAATTCCTTCTTGTGTTTGGTGCGTGTAAATGATATCGATCGTGGTCTCAAGCTTTTCACTAATTTTATGGTTTACGGTCATTCTTCCGTTTAACCTGCTGTATTCTGACTTTAATAAAGTACCCTGATCGTCAACAGCATTTATTGAAGCATTCAATCTGGTTTTTTCACTTCCGCTAGCGATGTTTAATTTGTGAGTTTTTGTAAAAGCTGTACGAAAAGCTTCGTCTTGCCAGTTTTTACCTTTATATCCTATATAATCTTCGGCGCTACCTACGATGACATTTCCAGTACTACCGTCAGTCGCAGGAACAGAATAATAGCGCGATGCTGTACTATTATAATTTATTTCCTCAGAAAGTTTCAAAAATTGATAAGGATCCAACACATCTAATGTTTTTGAGGCGTTGGCCACATCCAATCGTGTTGAATAAGTAACTTTCGTTGCTCCTACCTTGGCACGTTTTGTATTAATGATGATGACACCATTGGCACCACGCACTCCATAAATAGCGGTCGCGGAAGCATCTTTTAAAACGGTCATGCTTTCAATATCCGAAGGATCTACGAGCCCAGGGTTGAAATTATCAACGATAAAGCCATCTACCACATATAATGGTGAGTTATCCCCGTTGATGGTGTTACCACCTCTAATCACAATATTCGCGCTAGCTCCCGGCTCTCCACTACCATTGCTCACCTGAACACCAGAAACTCGTCCTGCTAAGGCTTGATCAAAGTTAACAACCGGTGCTTCGGTTAATTTACCCATATCTACGGTGGCAACAGAACCTGTTACGTCTCTTTTCTGTACAGAACCGTATCCAATGATTACGATATCATCCAGTTGTTGTAAGTCTGGTTCCATATTAATATTGATAGTAGCTTGTGAGCCTACGTTCAATACTTGCGTTTTATACCCAACATAAGTTACTGTAAGTGTTGATCCTTTATAAACTTGAAGAGAATATTTCCCATCAAAATCTGTAGTAGCCCCATTTTTCGTTCCCGTTTCTAAAATATTAGCACCTGGTAAAGGCATGCCAATTTCATCTAATACCGTTCCCTTTATTGTTTGGGCCTGCGCAAAAGCAGACATGCTAAATAAGGTACTACATAAAAGAATTAGAAAAACGACTCTACCACTAATCGATGGTTTTGTCGATAGGATTTTTAATTGATTTTTCATTTGCGTGTTAGTTTTTTCATTTTAATTAAATAATACTGTAAAATTAAGATGATATTAACATTCACAGAGGGGGAAATTGGTTTTTAAAACGGGGCTATCTGTTCTCAACAAATCGTAAAACGTTGATTTAATTGACATTGTAAATAATCTAAAATAACCCCACACCCATTCTATCCATTTTCAACGAAAACGTTAGCGTAAATTAGTTTTGTCAGCAACGCATAATTTGCTTGTCTAAGTTCTCCTGATCGTGATAGAGGAAAAAACAAAAACCTCAAAGCAATTGCTCTGAGGTTTTCTACAAACTAAACACAAATAAAATATATTATTAATTCCCCAATTCTGGCATGATATCTAATTCCGCTTGAGGTATTGGCGTGAAATAAAACTCTTCGCCGCCGCTAGTGATAGGAACAATATTATTTTTAATATCAACAGTTTCCATAGGTGACCTGTTAGCTAATGCTTCTGAGAGTTTTTCAGTTCTCACCAAATCGTGCATCCTTAAAAACTCACCGGCAAATTCCCATTTTCTTTCAGCAAAAGCGAGATCTGATAAAGAACCATCAGCATCTGTTAAGGTTGTTGTTGCACCCGCACGGTTTCTTACTCTATTTAGAGCATCCCAAGCTGCTGCATCATTACCACCTGATCTTCCCGTAGCTTCCGCATAATTTAATAGGACTTCAGCATAACGCATAAAGTAAATATTAAAATCGGCCAAGGTATTATTTGTTCCTGGTTCGGTTAAATCACCTCCAATTATTTTACGAAATAATGGGTGTGGATCTAACCAAGTCTTCCATTCTGCACCAATTGGAAATGATGGGGCCCTTGGTATTTGTTCTAGCACATAAGTATCGTTAAAACGCTGCTCAGTACCATTGGCAGTGGCATCAGCCTTCATATCTTCAAAGAAGGTAATTTCACTAAAGGTTTCTGTCCACCCTCCCGCTTCCGCCGGCATACCTAGTCTTCCCATAGTTCTGTTATGTATCCCACAAGGCACACAGCTTACCAATGTAAATACACTTTCATTCTGATTAAAACGGTTGGCCTCCGTAAACAAAGCTCTAAAGTTAGTAGCCAATCCAAATCCATAAACAGCTTCATTGTCAATAACTTCTTTAGCTTTACTCGCGGCTAAAGCATATTTACTGGCATCTTTGATAGGATACCCGCCCCACATTAAATACAATCGGGATAAAAAAGCTTGTGCAGTACCTTTATTTGGTCGTGCACCTACTACTGGAATTCCAGGAAATTTATTTGGAAGTAAAGTTTCTGCTTGTTGCAAATCGGACTCAATCTGAGTGTAAATCTCTACAAACGACGCCCTTGGTAATTCTACGTTAGAATTCGTCGCCAGTTGAAGCGGCACTCTACCGTAGGTTTTTGTTAAATGCATATAAGAAAAAGCACGCATAAAATAAGCTTCTCCAATAAGTCGATCCACTTTTGCCTGATCCTTGCTCACAATATTTGCTTGGGATTCCACGGCAATATTTGCAAGTGTTATTACCTTATAACTGGTATTATAAGCGGTTTCAATACGCGCTGAACTATGGGTCAATCTTCTCCAATCTGCTTCTCTAAAGGCAATTTTATTACTGGCGCTGTGCGTGGTAATATCATCGCCACCAAAAGCTGAGATTTGAAATTGTGTGTCTTTTGCGCCATCCATCAGATTATTGTACATCCCTGTTAGTATGGCTTCCAAGGCGTCAGCCGTTGTAAGGGTTGCAGGGTTGATTTGCACGTCATCAGGATTTTCGTCAAGATTGGAACACGAGGTCATGAGTAATAGTGAAAATAGCACCGTACTTATTTGTGTCCAGATATTTGTTTTTAGAATATATCGCTTCATGATTATTTATTTATTTTTTATTAAAAACCTATGTTAACTCCAACCGTTATAGTTCTTGGATTTGGCAAAGCACCTGCATCAAATGAAGCTGTAACATCTGAACTTGTTACACCCACCGAAGAAACTTCTGGGTCGTAACCTTTATAGTCCGTAATGGTAAATAGATTTTGTCCACTCACATATATTTTTACCGCATCGGAAAAACCTTTAACGCTAGGAAGTGTGTAACCCAATGATAAGTTACTCATTCTTATAAAACTACCATTTTCAATATTTCTGGTGGAGTTGATGTAATTATTTCCTGATCTTGGACTTGCAGGATCTAATACTTCTGCACTGGTCGCCACAGTGATATTACCAGTCGCCTGTCTGATCATCCCTAATGTAGAGTTAAGAACGTCAAAACCATGAACGCCTCTAATCAAAAAGTTCAAATCCCAACCTTTATAAGATAAGGTATTATTAAAACCCCAGGTAAAGTCTGGCGTTCCGTTACCAATGATACCTTGATCTTCGCTGTATCTGGCTGCTCCATTCTCATCAGCACCTAAATATTGGTACCCGTAAAAATTCCCTAGTGGCTCGCCTACTTTAAGTAAAAACCAGTTTGATGATCCACCTGCAGGATTAAATGGTGCTGCGGTTACTATTTGATCTGGACCGCCAAGATCAACAACTTTATTCTTGACAAAAGACATCGTTAAATCTGAGTTCCACTGAAAATTTTCTGAATTAAGTACGCTAGCTGAAAGCGTAACATCTACACCTGTGTTTTCCACTTCTCCAATATTGGTTAAGATCGTTCCACCACCGTTAGAGGCTAAAACAGGTTTTTCTAATAATAAATCAACCGTGTTTTTCTTATACCAATCCACACTTAGGTTTAAACGATTTTGAACCAAACTAAAATCGACTCCAGCATTAAATTGTGTTGTAGTTTCCCATGTAAGATTTTCATCTACCAGGCCACCAAATCCAACACCAATCGCTAATGACTTACCATTAAACGGGAAATTTTTTCCTGTGATCAATTCTTGATAGGTAGAATATGGAGCCACATTCTGATTTCCCGTTTCACCATAGCCAGCTCTTAACTTTAAACTATTAAGTGCTGAATCGTCAGTTAAAAACAAATTCCCTAAATTATAACCAGCAGATACTGATGGAAAATAACCCGTTCTGTTTCCTTTGCGAAATCTTGAAGACTCATCCACACGCATCGTTGCAGTAACAAATAAATTTTCAGCAAAATTAACTTCAGCTCTCGCCACATAAGAATCTATGGCGCTCTGTGTCTTATCAGCATTCACGGTTTGATTTTCCGCTAATTCAGAGAGATAAAAAGAGTAAAGATTCGGATTTACGGAAAATATATAGTTTGCCGCCCCGAAACCTGCTGATTTTAAGGTAGAAGATTGCAATTCATAGATCCCCGTTAGCTTAATCGTCGTGCTTCCGTAGGTTTTATTCCAAGTAAAAATATTACTTAATTGATAATCTTCAGTTCTTCTAGAACCAAAACTCGCATTTGGAGGGAATATCGCAGAGCCATCAGGAATCCCGTTGTAAACTTCACTATTTAAAATTCTTTGGGACGAACCAGCCAAGATGGTATAATTGAAATTGTCCGTGAAAGTATACGACAAATTCAAATTCGTATTGATATTGTTAGTCACATCGTTTCCGTCTCTCTCTCTTTGAACTGCAATTGGATTCATCAATATAGATCCAAAAGTGCTTTGCAAATTATATGATCCATCAGGGTTGATATAATTAACTGCCGGATTCCATCCTAAAATCGCTTGAACACCACCTCTTACATCTTGTGCACCTCGGGCGCCACCAGCGATTAAATTATGCGAATCTTCTTTAGAGGTATATACATTGAGACCTACTTTAAATTTATCAGTTAAATCAACATTTAAATTACTCCGTAAGGAATAACGTTTGTAATCGGTGTTAATAATAATACCATCTTGGCTTACCATATTCCCCGACAGGTAATAATTGATACGGCCTTCTCTACCACTTGCAGTTACCTGCACATTATTAGTCAATGCCGTTCTAAAATATTCATCTTGATAATCTGCACCCCCGTTAATAATTTCAGAGGCACCTCCTGCAACTGTCAAAAATTCTGATGGTGATAGGAGGTCATATTTTTTAGGAACTACCGAAGATGAAAGAAAATAGTTAACACTAATTTGAGGTACCCCCGCCTTTCCTTTTTTAGTAGTCACCATAATAACCCCATTTGACCCTCTTGAACCATAGATGGCAGTCGCCGAAGCATCTTTTAAGACATCCATACTTTGAATATCGTTGGTGTTCAAACTAGCAAGATCGCCACCAATAATACCATCAATAACCACTAAAGGCTGGTTATTACCAGTAATAGAGTTTGATCCACGAATACGGATTTTAATATCGCCACCCGGTGCTCCTGAATTTTTAGAAACATTGACTCCAGCAGTACGCGATTGTAAAGCATCTTCAGCTCGGGTAAGAGGTTGGTTTTCAAAATCCTTTGCACCCACACTAGAAATCGCGCCAGTAAGATCACTTTTACGTTGTGTTCCATACCCTACAACCACAACTTCATCTAAAGTATTATCTGCTTTCAAACTGATGTTGATTGTAGTTTGCATCTCCACGGGTATTTCCTTAGTTTCATATCCTACATAGGACACAACTAAAGTTGCACCTTGAGATACATTGATGGTATAATTACCATCAAAATCTGACACCGTCCCATTGGAAGTGCCTTTTTCAAGGACGTTTGCTCCAAGCAAAGGTTCCCCCTGATCATCTGCAATGTTTCCCGTTACCGTTTGTGTCTGAGCAAATACAGACATACTAAATAAGGTACTGCACAACAGCATAAGAAAAACGACTTTACCACGAAATGAGGGCTTAATCGTCTGGATTTTTAATTGATTTTTCATGTGCGTCTTTGTTTATAACATTATTTGATAAAATAATAATGTAAAATTAAGAGAACACGGAATTCGAACAGGGGGTAGATTGATTTTTTTATAAGGGGTTATCTGATCATTATCATATTTTAATCAATACATAACTAACTGATAATCAGTACTAATTATGAAAAGTATAAAAATTTCCTGATTTATTTGTGATTTGCAGACTGCTCATCAATACCTGAAGCATGTTTTATACGATACTCGGATGGCAATTCATCAAATAATTTTTGGAAAGACTTTCTAAAGTGCTTTAAATCATTGAAACCAAGATCAAAAGCAATTTCGGAAATATTAAGCTGGGTTTGAAGAATGAGCTGGCCTGCTCTTTTTAACTTAATTGTTCTGATAAACTCCGTGATGGATTGATCGGTTAAGGCCTTTAGTTTTCTGTAAAGCGCAGATCGACTCATGCCCATTTCAATCACAAAGTCATTTATGGAATACTCAGAATCATTGATATGAGTCTCTACAAGGTTGATTGCTTTTTGTAAAAAGACCTCATCTTGTGAAACCACATCTGGTTTTGTAGGTTCTAGGATTAGATCCTTCTTAAATTTATCAATCAGATTTTGTCTGGTTTTCAGCAGATTGTTGACTCTCATTTCCAATACATTGGCGTCAAAAGGCTTAGTGATATAAGCATCGGCGCCAGTTTGGAATCCTTGTTTTTGAGCTGATTCCGATGTTTTTGCAGTTAGTAATAATACAGGAATATGACTTGTCAAAATATTGCTTTTAATACGACGGCACATTTCAATACCATCCATTTTTGGCATCATCACGTCACTGATAATAAGATCAACTTTGTGGTTGTTGGCAATCTCAATCGCCATTTCGCCATTTTCTGCTTCCAAGATCTCATAATCATCTTCAAAAATACTCTTGATAAACAATCTTACTTCAATATTATCTTCCACAATCAGAATTGTCACGCCCGACGAATTCGCCACCTGTTCTTCCTGCTCCACATCAAGCTCTTCTGAAAGTAAATCCTTAATCATATAATTAGGACTGCTAAAATAAAACGAGCCAGAGCTGGCATCTTGTTCCTCAACAATATCCATATCTGATAAATGGGCATTCCCTAGAGGCAATAAAGCGATAAATGTGGTGCCTTCACCTTCATTACTTTTGGCTTTAATGCTGCCCTTATGTAATTTAACAATACTCTTGGTCAATGCCAATCCGATACCCGTGCCTGAGCGCGTGGTGTCATCTTGTCCTAATTGATAGAACCGGTTAAATATAAATTTGAGATTTTCTTTTGGCACGCCTCTCCCGCTGTCTTTGACCGTGATTTCCAAAAACTCAGTAGAGGTCAATTTCATTTTCTTTTTGGTCACTTTCGAAATATTGATTGTTATGCGCCCGTTTTCCGGTGTAAATTTGAACGCATTTGACAAGAGATTATAAATCACTTTTTTTAAGTTGATTTTATCAAACCATAAATCAATAACCTCATCTTCCATATGTAGTTTAAAATCGATATTTCTCAATCGCGCCACTTCATCAAAAGAAACTTTGATATTTTCAACAAAAGGAATAATGTTACTTTTAGATACGGCAAGCTTTAAATGCCCCGATTCGCTTTTTCTAAAATCTAATAATTGATTGATCAATTGCAGTAACACACTTGCATTTCTGTGCATAATCTCATGTTGTCGTTGGATATAGGGCGTGCCGATATTTTTATGTAACATCCGTTCTAATGGCCCGATAATTAGCGTGAGTGGGGTTCGGAAATCATGTGAAATATTAGTAAACAACCGCAATTTCATTTGGTTGATTTCTTCAATGCGCTCTTTCTCCTGGCGCTCATGTTTTAGTTCGTTTTTCTCATGGATGCGTACCAGACTATACTTTCTGATCATCAAAAGAACCGCGACAATTAACAATGCATAAATGAGATAGGCCCACCAGGTCAACCAAGGTGCTGGTTTAATTTTCAGCTTCATGGAATCGCCTATTTCGTTCCACAATCCATCATTATTGGCTGCTTTTACTCTGAAGGTGTAATTACCCGAATTGAGATTGGTATAAGTAGCCGATTTGTTGTTTCCAATTTCTATCCAGTCGTCATCAAAACCATCAAGTTTATAGGCATATTGGTTTTTATTAGGTTGAGAATAACTTAGAGCTACAAAATTAAAGCTGATTGTATTTTGGTTGTAGTCGAGCCTAATCGTCTCATCATCTTCGTTTTCATTTTCAATTAAAAATGGTTTGTTATTAACTAGAAACGAGGTTATGGAAACTGGAGGAACAAACGCATTTTTTGTGATCGCATTAGGATTGAAATACGTAACCCCGTTCGCACTTCCAAACATGAGGTTTCCATTGTCAAGCTTTTTAAATGCGCCATAGTTGAACTCATTGCTGACCAAGCCATCCGAGACATCAAAATTGGAAAAGGTCTTTGATTCAAGATCCATCCGACTCAATCCATTGTTGGTACTGAGCCAAATGGCATTAAAATCGTCCGGCAGAATCCCATAAATCACTTCATTGGGCAAGCCATCAGACATGCCGTATTTGGTACTTTCTTCAGTCTGCGGATTATAATGATACAAGCCATCACCTTCTGTCGCAATCCAAAAATTTTGAAGTGGATCTTCATAAGCATACAACGTGGCGTGGATGTTATCTTTATTTTGATCCGACTTTTTATAAGGAATGAGGGTCAATTCATGGGTCAATACATTGATTTTTGTCAAACCTTTGCTACTTGAAATAAGCAAACTGTTCTTATTACCCGTCGGGGTTATCGCATAAATAATAGATCCAATAGAGTTCATAGGATCTTTGATACGCGTAAAAATCTGAGATTCGTGATTCCACTTATTAAGGCCACCACCTGACGTCCCAATCCAAACATCCTGACGAGCATCTTCAAATAATGAAATAATCCGATCGTTACTTAAACTGGTACTGTCGTTTGGAATGTTAACATATCTCTTAAAACGATAAGCTTGTTTTTCTAGGTTGAAAACATTTAAACCACCATCATGAGTTCCCACCCAATAATCGCCGTCACGGGTTTTGATCATCGCTTTCACATTATCCGTACTCAAGCTATGAGGTTTAGTATCATCATAAGTATGATAAGTAAAGCGTCCTGTATCTTGGTTATACACATTGATACCGCCACCTTCAGTGCCGATCAATAAGTTTTTTTCTGAATCTTCAATAATGGAGCTGACCACCTTGTAATTCAACTTTAAATCATTGGTTCCCGCCGTGAAACTTTTAAAAACGTCAAAGCTGCGATCATAATAGTTGACACCTCCGGCATACGTGCCAATCCACAAATCGTCTTTAAGATCTTTATAAATGGTGTAAATGGAATTTTGGCTTAAACTTGTTCTTTCATTTTCGTCATGCGTATACTGAAAGGCTTTTTCATTGTCCTTATCAATCACATATAAACCATTATAGGTTCCGATCCATAGATTGTTTAAATGATCTTGCTGAATGGCCCTTACTTCATCTGTAATGGTTGGATTGTTTTGGGAATTAAGTTGATGTGCTTTAAATTTAGTAGTTGCAGGATCAAATAAAAACAGTCCGTTTTTATACCCTAGCCATAACTTTTGTTGACCATCTTCATAGAGGACAGGCGCATAATTTTTATTAGCTTCCTTCGACTCACTTTGAGGATAGTTGTACTCTTTAAAAGTTTTGGATGTTGGATTATACACTTCAATCGTGTTGGTATTACAAATCCATAAGTTGCCATTGGATGTGACCAATAGCGAACGGATGTGATTGGCGCTATTTTTCCTTTTATCATTTGGTGTTTCGACGCGCGATATCGTTGAAGATTTTTTATCTAACACCTCAAGGCCCAAATTAGTACCTAACCAAATACGCCCATTACTGGTGGCCTCAATGTCCCAGATCTCGTTATTGGACATTCTTTTTTGACCGTTATTTTCTTTAAAACGTTCAAATGTATGGTCTTTGGCAATATACCTGTTGAGACCATTCATGGTACCAATCCAGATATTCCCGTCATTGTCTTCAATCAGCGATCGGATAAAACCATTGCTAATACTGGTTGAATCTTGTGAATTATGTCTATAAGTGGTAAAATTTTGCCCGTCAAATTTGTTCAGACCATCTCGGGTACCGAACCACATGAAGCCTTTACTGTCCTGCAAAATGCAAAGCACCGAACTTTGCGATAAGCCTTCGGTTAAAGAATATTGTTTAAATTTTAATTTTTGATTATCATTTAAAACAGTTTGACCATAGCCTGAAAAGTGGGCTATAATAAGAAGTAAAATCGAAATCTTTTTGATCATTTGCATCATAAAGGCATCAGTTATTTTTCCAAGTGGTGAAGATAATTAAATTAATCGACGGTTTCTTTGCGTTTTTGGGAAGAGTCTCGTTCGATTAACCGTGCTTTAATAACAATCCGTTCATTCACGATATTTTTGGAACCACTGGCTATTTGTGAAATCAAAAGCTCCGTGGCTGTTTTACCAATTTCAAATCCAGATTGATTGATGGTGGTTAAGGAAGGTTCAATTATGGCCGAAATAGTTTCATTGCTAAATCCAACTACGGCAATATCATTGGGCACCTTGATGCCATTTTTTTTTAACTGCTGCATGGCACTGATTGCCGCGACATCATTTGCTGAAAAAATGCCATCGATCTTATCAGGTAACGCTAGCATTTTAGAAACATTATCCACACCATCCTGCTCCATAAGCTTGGAACTGAAAACCAAATCAGCATTAAATGCCAACTGATGTTTTAAAAGTGCTGCTTTATACCCTTCATAACGGTTTTTATAAATTTCCAAATGAAGCGGTCCGGAAAAATGAACTATTGTTTCGCAACCTTGTAAGATCAAATGTTCCGTGGCATCAAATCCCGCCTTAAAATCATTGATCAGTACACTACTCGTCTCCGGGATATTACAATGTCTATCAAAAAAAACAAAAGGAATCCGTCTTTGCCTTAACCCGTCGAAATGATCATAGTTTTCGGTTTCCATAGAAATAGACACCAATACGCCATCTACTCTATTGGCTAATAAGGTATTGATGCTTTTCTGTTCCCGTTCCAATTGTTCCAACGACTGACAGATAATCACATTATAGCCCAACTTATAAGCAGTTTCTTCAATGCCCGCAATGGCGGAAGAAAAGAAATGTCTGGATATCCGAGGGACAATGACCCCCAAAGTATTGGTTTTATTCTTACGTAAGTTAGAGGCTAAGTCGTTTCGCTGATACCCCAACTCACTGGCTTTTGCCAGAATTCTATTTTTAGTTTTTTCAGTAACCCTAGGACTGTTATTGAGTGCCCTAGAAACCGTAGAACTATCAATATTTAAGATTTTAGCGATATCGTGTATCGTAATTCTATCCGTACTCATGGCTTACTTTTAATAATGATATATAGTTAGGAATCAAATGTGTTTGTTGAAAATTTCAAAAGTAATCGTCTTCAGTTCAAACCGATTAATGAATATCCACCACAATATTATTTTGAGGGAATACACATGGTTTCAAAGATATACAATATAATACAATCGATTGTATTATATTTTTATTACTTTTACATTTCAAAGCTTTATGCGCTACATTTTAATAATAAAAATAAAATATATGAAAACGACTTGTGAAGTAAGATATGCAGCATCACCCAACGATGTAAAATCTTATGATACCCAAAAATTACGTGATGAATTCTTAATTGATTCACTAATGAAGCCCGACGCCATCCATTTTGTGTACACCCACTATGATCGATATATGGCCGGAAGTGCGGTTCCTACAGCTTCTCCTTTAAAATTAGAAACTGTGGATGCCTTAAAATCAGAGTTCTTTTTAGAGCGCAGAGAATTGGGCATCATCAATGTTGGAGAAAGAGGTAGAGTAACGGTTGACGGTACAGACTATGAACTGGATCATAAAGAAGCATTATACGTAGGACAAGGTAATAAAGAGGTTGTTTTCAAGAGCGCTTCCGCAGATAATCCAGCGAAATTTTACCTTAACTCTACTCCTGCTCACAAAGCATTTCCTACCAAAAAAATAGGCGCCGACGATGTTGAAGTGATCGAACTAGGATCTCCAGAAACAGCAAACGCAAGAACTTTAAGAAAATACATTGTGAATACAGTAGTAGAGGTTTGCCAACTACAAATGGGAATGACCACGCTTAGACCTGGGAGTTCTTGGAACACAATGCCGGCACATACTCACGACCGACGTATGGAAGTTTATTTTTATTTTGAAATTCCAGAAGATCAAGCGGTTTGTCATTTCATGGGACAACCTCAAGAAACCAGACATATTTGGTTGGCCAGCGATCAAGCGGTTATTTCCCCACCTTGGTCTATTCACTCAGGCTCAGGAACGAGCAGCTACACCTTTATTTGGGGTATGGCCGGAGAGAACTTGGACTATGGCGACATGGATCACTGTAAAATAAATGAATTAAGATAAATTAGAAAACATTCAATATATGTCAACGAAATTATTTGATCTCTCAGGAAAAATAGCATTGGTTACAGGCGCTAGCCACGGGCTTGGAATGGCCATGGCTAAAGGTTTGGGCAACGCAGGTGCAACGATCATCGTAAACAATAATACTCCATCAGCTTTACAGGCTGCCGTGGATGATTATAAAAAAGACGGAATTAAAGCGCATGGCTACGGCTTTGATGTTACCAGCGATAAAGAGGTGGAAGCTGCAATTAAAAAAATAGAATCTGAGGTCGGTCCTATCGATATTTTGGTTAACAACGCTGGTATTATCAAGCGAACTCCATTAGTGGATATGGAAACCGCAGATTTTGAACAGGTAATCAAAGTCGATCTTGTGGGCCCTTTTATCGTCTCCAAATACGTGGTCAAAGGTATGATTCAACGTAAAGCGGGTAAAATCATTAATATTTGTTCTATGATGACCGAGTTGGGTCGAGATACTGTTGGTGCTTATGCCGCCGCTAAAGGGGGTCTTAAAATGCTAACAAAAAGCATGGCTACCGAGTGGGCACGTTTTAATATCCAAACCAATGGAATCGGTCCAGGATATTTTGCAACCACCCAAACAGAACCTATTCGTGTTGATGGCCACCCATTTAATGATTTTATTATCGGCAGAACGCCTGCAGGACGTTGGGGAGATCCAGAAGACTTACAAGGTACTGCGGTGTTTTTAGCTTCAAAAGCCAGTGATTTTGTGAACGGACAGATTGTCTATGTGGATGGCGGAATCTTGGCCACGATTGGAAAACCTTCTAACGAAAAATAATAAA
>JBBSRC010000031.1:0-38563 GCA_038243395.1 Flavobacteriales bacterium
CGCTTCTGCAGAATCTTTCAATGCCAAAATAAAAGCTTTCAGAGCGCAGTTCAGAGGGGTTAGAAACGTAGAGTTCTTCCTATATAGACTTACAACAATTTATGCTTAATATTAAAATCCCACAACTTTTTGACTTGATCCGAAGTAAGCCCGGTCTTCCACCCAGAATATGAGCCTTCAAAGAAATTTGGAGGCTTTTTTTGTGGCTGATTGTGAGTTAATATAAATAGGGCGGGAAGTTCATGCTGAGCGGCCAAAATTAAGGATTGTGAAATCTTAATTAACCGCAAAGACGCAAAGAGAAATCGCAATGTTCGCAAGGATAATATTTAATTGTGGCTTTTCAGAGTTTGCTGCTGAATGTCACTATTTATTGTATAACCAAGTAAAAAGAATACTTAAACGTAGAGATCACAATTCAATTATTGGATTGAAATCGTTTCTAATGGGTTAATTTGATTTATTGACTAGTCGCAATAAAGAGGGGGACGCTATGACATGTTTATGCTTATCAATATAAGCTTCATCCGCTCTGATTTGCTTATAATATCCTAAAAAAGAGGGTGCATTTTTCTGAACTGATAAGCGGATAAAACGAATTTCAATTTCATCAGAGTTCAAGGCCACTGCGTTTTCTATATTTTTTTTTCCTCGATTAAATGTTCGGAGTTTGGAAATTGGATTTCTAGTATGATTAGCCCATATGGTCTGCATGGCTCCTAAATAAGCAAGATAAACTGGATTATCTTTTACAGTTTCTAATTCCTCAATCAGCCTACTACAAAGCTCCTTGTCAGAAACTGCTTTGTCATAATTTAAACGCATATATTCTAAATCCATAGTCTGGGCTTGTAAACCGATTGGCATAATGATAATAAACAATAGCCAAACGAATTGATTCATAGGTATGCCAATTTATGGCGCATTTAGGTTTTAGGCCTGACCCAAACTTTGGTACTCTCCAAAATACGGATTTGCTAATCTAAAATATTTTTGTGGATTTTCACTAATTATTTTAAGAAGCAAAACCTTGCTTTCAAAAATGAGGTTTTAATTCATAGAGAAGCTTTTTTATGAGCCGATTTAATTAATCTGTTCACTTCTTGGGCAACTATTTTACCTGAAATTATAGACGGTGGCACACCAGGACCTGGTACCGTCAACTGGCCCGTATAAAAAAGGTTCTTAATTTTTTTATTCCGGATTTTAGGTTTCAAAACCGCCGTTTGGGATAGGGTATTCGCAAGTCCATACGCATTGCCCTCATAGGCATTATAGTCCTGCATGAAGTCACTTACACAGTAGCTTTTTTGATATTCTATTTTTCCTTCTAAATTTTCCACGCCTGTGTGTTTTTCAAGACGTGCGAGCATATCTTTCAAATACACGGTTCTCGTGGCTTCGTTATCCTTTAATCCTGTGGCCAACGGCATTAATAAAAATAAATTCTCACAATCTGCCGGTGCGACTCCAGGATCTGTTTGGGAAGGGGAGCACACATAAAACAAAGGCTTACTAGGCCATTTTTTATCCCCATAAATAGTGTCAATATGGGCATCGAGATCATTCTCAAAAAATAAGGTGTGGTGCTTCAAATTGGGGATTTTCTCATTGATCCCTAAATAATAAATCAAGCAAGAAGGCGCAAAAGTGCGCTCCTCCCAGTATTTTTCAGTATAATTTCTTTGGCTTTCTGAAAGTAAAGTTTCCGTATGATGATAATCGGATGAGGCAATTACGGCGTCAAAAACATGGGATTCTCCATTGATGATCAAAGACGTAACTTTTCCGTTATCCGTGTTTATTTTCTCTAAGGTATGATTGAAATGGAAAATTGCGCCCTGCTTTTCCGCAACGGCTTTCATCCCTAAAACCAATTGATAAAAGCCACCCATCGGGTAAAACGTGCCCAAAGCATAACCTCCATAGTTCATCAAACTGTAAAGTGCTGGGATATTTTTTGGAGATGCTCCCAAAAATATCACGGGAAATTCCATGAGCGTGCGCAATTTTGGATGTTTAAAGTATTTCCCTACATAACTCCTAAAGTTGCTTAGCAAGTCCAACTTAAGTGCACTGCTTGCAATCTTTGGAGACACAAATTCCCACCAACTATGGCAAGGTTTCGTGACAAAATCCTGCATGCCTACTTCATATTTAAATTTAGCAGCTTTCATGAATTTATCTAAGTGCTTGCCCGCTCCTGTTTCTAAAGTTTCAAATAAAATTTTTAAATCTTCATAGGACTCTGGAATGGAAATATTTTCCTCTGCAAAGATCATCTCAAACTGTGGATTAAGCGAAACAAGTTCAAAATAATCCGACGTTTTGGCATCAAAGTCATGAAAGAAATTCTCCATGATATCAGGCATCCAATACCAACTCGGGCCCATGTCAAAAACATATCCGTTGTCAGTAGTAAATTGCCTCGCCCTACCGCCAGGTTGGTCATGTTTTTCAAAAACATGGACTTCATTTCCTGCTTGTGCGGCATAAGCCGCAGCAGAAAGACCTGAAAATCCAGACCCTATGATTGCTATTTTCTTTCTCATTTCTAATTTCTATGCACTAATTTCAATACCTCATCCAATAATTCCGAAGAGTCATGGTTTCTCAAATAGATAGGATGATGAAAATCGTTTAATTTTGTTAATAATCCAATAAGTTGCATCTTCTCTTGATGTAATAAATTGCCTGTAACAATTTCCGTAGCTTGGCGCACCTTATCCATTTGCTTCTCTAGAGCTTCCAGACCTTTCTGATTCACATCAACCAATTTACTTCTTTTATCAACTCCTGATTCTGTCTGATCGATCCAACCTTGTTTCAATAAACGATTAATGATCTTAATTCCTACGGACTTTTCTTGAATATTTTTCTTGATCAATTCCATTTTGGTCATCGCTCCAAAAGCTTTGAGGTTGATAAGATATATAAAATCTTCCTGTGTAGAAAAATCTGAATCATAAATTGCTGACTTGGAATAGTTTCTGGCATATCGATTCATGTGAACAATCAAAGTGTTGATAACACTCTCAGGACTGCGGCCAAGTCCTTTCGCTTCCCAATCGGGTTCAGAAATTGTTTCCTTAACGTTTACAGACTGTGCAATCCAATGCTTAAACCCATCTATATCCTTGGTGTATGTGGTTCCTTTCTGAGTTTGGATATCGAATTCTTTTACCAAACTCAGTACATCTTCGATTAAATCAAAATTCATAAATTTTCTTTTTTAGAGCGAAACTCAATTAATAGTGTAAAAATATACTATATTTTAAATTTATTAGTGTAGTTCTATGCTTTTTATTTATGAATTGTTCTAAATCATTGAAATTGGGGAATTTTCAATAAGTGATTTTTTATTAACAGACAGAAAACTGTATAGTTCAATGTATAGTAATCGAAGTAAGATTAATTCATTAGAAATAGCGTAGGCCAGTGATAAACATAAAGTATATTAATTATTTAATCGTAAAGACGCAAGGTAAAGGCGGAATGTTAGCAAGGTTATAAAATTTATTCGCGCCCTTTGCGAAAGAACTTTGCGATCCTTACGTTTAAAATGAAATCACCGGATGTTCAGTCAGTCACAAAAAAAGCCCTTCGTTTAGGAAGAGCCTTCTATAAATTTTCAAAAAGTTTATTTCTTATTAAAACAATTCATTCAATACTTGCGCCAGTCTAATCCCTGCAATTTGCAATTGGGTACGTGCAACGTCTAAGTATTTGTAAGAGTAATCATAACGCAAATTTTCATCATTTTCAACTGAAGCGTAAATCGTTTTGGTTAGATTTTGAGTGTCATTTACCCAATCAATGACCGAACCTTGTCGAAGAAACTTGACTTGCTTTTTTGATAGGTACTCAGCATTTTCAGCCAATTCGCTATAACTCATCTTGTCACCATCAATGATCTGACTGTCCCAAACTCTGTGAAGATTGGTATCTTTATTAAACCACTGCAATTTAATATCGTTGCCCCCACGGTCTTCTTCACGCCCAATATGGAGCGGCTGATGCAAATCGCCCACTAGATGAACTAGCATTTTCAAATAGAAGGCCTTATCCTCGTCGGAAGCATTAGCGTCTTTAATGATGCTTTTGCAATAAGCAATGCCTGTAACTAAATCGCCTTTCGGATTTTTTTTGGATGCTTCATAGGTTTCATCAAATGTCATATTTACATAATGCCAAGTTTCAAATTCTTTGTAACGAGGGTCTGATTTAATATCATCACCAAAAGTAGATACCAACGCCAAGGATTGATGGTTCAATATCTTTTTTATATGACGTTTCGTTTTATTAGTTGTGTATTGATCGGCAATAGCGCCCACAACACGATGTCCAGTGGCACCCCATTTTAAAGCAGCCTGACTATTAAAGCTAAAAAGGATAAACGTTATTAAAATGTAAAGGAATCTCGATTTCATTTTTAAAAATTTACTAATTTTTCTTATTTCTTTTATTAAAATTTTTATCGCCTCTTGTTTTAGGTTTTTTGTATTTTTTGGCGATATCGCGATGGTAAGAACCCCCAAGATTTTCTTTTTTGTTCTTTTCTTTTTTCTCGTGAAATGCAGGTCCGGCTACATCTTCGTCACGTCGTTTTATGGGATTGTTACGCTCTTTATTTTGTGGGCGCTCTTCTTCAATAAGTTCTGTTGACAGTGAGACTTCTTCTGGAATTTCTTTTAAAGGAATTTCAATTTGCATCAAACTTTCAATCGCTGTGACGAGATCTTGTTCCACTTCCGTGGAAAACATAAGGGCATGTCCTTCACGTTCAGCACGACCCGTTCGCCCGATTCGATGCATATAATTCTCAGGAAAATTTGGTGTGTCAAAATTAATAACGTGACTCACATGGTCAATATCCAAACCACGCGCCATCACATCTGTTGCAATCAAGATGCGATTGGTGCCTTCTCTAAATTGCTCAATGCTTCGGAGTCTGTAATTTTGAGTCTTGTTGGAATGGATAATGCAACTTTGATTAGGAAAAATTTCTTCTATTTTATCGAATAACAAATCGGCCATCTTTTTATAAGCTACAAAGATTAAGACCTTATTATAGGTTTCTTTATCCTGAAGCAAATGTTCCAACAAATTTACTTTTGTATAAAAATTGGGCACATTATAACGCTCTTGGCTGATGTTTTCCAAAGGTGTTCCAGAAACTGCAACGGTCACTTTTACTGGCGATGTGAAAAAATCAGTAATCAATTCATCAACATCTTCTGTCATAGTTGCCGAAAACATGATATTCTGGCGACGCTCTGGCAAGATGTCAAAAATATTTAAAAGTTGATGTCTAAAGCCCAAATCGAGCATAACATCGACTTCATCGATAACCATTTTTTGAATAGATTTCAATTGTAATACATGACTGACCGCTAAATCAAATAAACGACCCGGAGTGGCGACCACAATGTCTAATCCTTGTGCAATAGCCTGTTTTTGGGTGTTTATGTTGACGCCTCCATAAACGCCAAGCACTCTTACGTTAATGTATTTAGTGAGTTTTTCTATATCTTCCACTACTTGAACGACCAACTCACGAGTGGGAACCATAATCATAATCCTCGGATTGTCCTGATTTGAAAAAGTCAAATTCTTAAGGATGGGCAACATGTAGGCATAGGTTTTACCAGTACCAGTTTGTGCAATTCCAACGACATCTTTACCAGAAGCAACCACGTTAAAAGCCTCTTCCTGAATAGGGGTAGGCATGGTGAACCCTAAATCGTCTAAGGCGTTGTATAACGGGGTGTTTAAATTTAGGTTTTTAAAGCTCAAATTGTTTTATTTAATTTGTTTGGTGTTAAATTCCGCTTTCAATAATGCTACGGAAGGATCAATGTTTGTTGTTGAGTCTTGAATGGACAAGAATTGGTAATATATCTAAATTTATCAAGTACTAAGTACTAGGTACTAAGTATCAAGTATCAAGTATTAAGTATCAAGTATTAAGAACTCTGAACTCTGAACTCATTTTACAAGCTGACAAAGTTAAAGCTAAAATTCAACTTATACTAAATGCGTTTTGTGTATTTCAATAGTGTAGGAGGCTGTGTAGCTCTTGTTTTTCTCTAAGGCTACAATTCCTTCTTTGTCTGTTATATGGTGATTGCCATCTTCCGAATCTGCCAAACCTTGCCATGGTTCAATACATACGAAATTCGCATTTGGTTTGGCCCAAATTCCCAGGAATGGAAAGTCTTCGAAGGAGACACTTAAAATTGGGCCGTGTTTTTTACTTTCCAAAGTGACTTTCTTAGATTTCAAGTCTTTAAAAACCAAGGCATCTTTATCAAATAAATGATAATTCAACGATATGGAATCTGGAGTTTTAAAAACCACTTCTGTTTGACCAGTAAACAACCCCGTTTTTAAATTAAGCAAATGCGTTTCAGAAGTTTCAGGATGTTCAAACTGCAGATTGTAGTCGTCATAGGCTTCATCGGGATATAGCGGACAATTGAAAGCAGGATGTGCACCCGCTGAAAAATAAACCGTTTGATCGTCTAAGCTTTTTACGGTATACGTAATTTCAATGTGATTGGCTACCAATTCATAAGTTACCGAATATGCAAATTTAAACGGATAGACGAGCAGTGTCTCTTCTGAATATTTCAATGTAAATGTCAGATGTGTATCACTTTTATCAGCTAGCATAAAATCATCGCTCCGTCGTGCAAATCCATGTCGAGATAGACTGTAAATTTTATCCTTAAAAACATATTGACCCTCCTTCAATTCACCCACAATTGGAAATAAATTGGGTGCATGACCGCTCCAAACCTCGGGATTTCCATCCCACATAAATTCTCTGCCATTTCGTGCAGAGGTAATTTTTCCTAATTCCGCACCTATACGATTGATCGAAATTTTTAAAAGCTCATTTTTTAAGGTAAACATGATCCTGAAATTTTCAACTAAAATACAAAGTTCTGAATTAGTTTGTAGAATCTCAGTAACTTTACTTCGGAAAATTGAATCTTGAGAACACAGCATAATTTTACTATAAAATCTCCGAACTTTAAAGGCCAACTTTTGCAATGGAGTCAGCAATTTGAGGAAGTGGTTTGGTTGGATTCCAACAGTCATCATCAAAAATATAGTGATTATGACGCGGTTTTGGCCGTAGACGCTTTTACTTGTATTTCTACAGATAGCCAGCAAGCATTTGATAAGTTGCAGGAATATCAAAGCATGGCTAAGGATTTGATTTTCGGTTATTTGACTTACGATTTAAAAAATGACCTCGAAAATCTTCAGTCTAACAATTTTGACGGTTTAAACTTTCCGGAACTTTTCTTTTTTCAGCCTAAAAAAATATTTCTGATCAAAGGTGATCAAGTGGAGATGCAGTATTTGAAAATGGTCGATGACGAATTTGAATCTGATTTGAAAGACATAGAACAATTGTTAAAAAATGAAGAGATCATTGTTTCAGAAAAAATCAAAATCAAATTAAGGCTGACCAAACACCACTATTTTGAAAAGTTCAATTCATTGTTAGCACATATCCAAAGAGGAGATATTTATGAGGCCAATTTCTGCCAGGAGTTTTATGCTGAAAACACAGAAATTGATCCCTTTGAAACCTATCAAAAGTTAAATGCCATATCTAAAGCGCCTTTCGCTACATTTTTCAAAAATCATCAACATTTTGCGTTATCAGCATCTCCAGAACGGTATCTGAAAAAGACAAATAATATAGTGATTTCACAACCGATTAAAGGCACTGCAAAGCGCTCGTCAGATGCTGCTACCGATGAGCAACTAAAAAATGAACTCAAAATTAACCTAAAAGAACGCAGTGAAAACATCATGATCGTTGATTTGGTGCGTAATGATTTGTCACATACCGCTATTAAAGGAAGCGTTGTTGTTGCCGAACTATGTGAAGTTTATACTTTTGCACAAGTACATCAAATGATTTCTACGATCACGTCAAGGGTGAAAGAAGATATCTCTCCAGTTAGTATTTTAAGATCTACTTTTCCTATGGGGAGCATGACGGGAGCACCGAAAATTTCAGCAATGAAAATCATTGAAAATCTTGAAGAAACCAAACGTGGATTGTATTCTGGGGGCATCGGTTATTTTAATCCAACTGGTGACTTTGATTTTAATGTGGTAATTAGAAGTATCTTGTATAATGCTGAAAATCAATATGTTTCTTATTCTGTAGGGGGTGCAATTACTGCAAAAAGCGACCCTTTAAAAGAATATGAGGAATGCTTGTTAAAGGCAAAAGCGATGAGAGAAGTGCTTGAGAACTAACTTGTTTATTTTAAAAATATGAAAAAAATTATCCGAAGTCTTTGTGTTATATTGATTTTATCGTCTTGTCAAGAAGAGCGTAACATTCCAGAGAACTTTGATTATGGTACCGTTGAAAACGGAGTCTATCGCAATAAGTTTTTCAATTTAGAATTGTCCTATAATGAAGATTGGAGCCTGAAATCAACGGAGCAAATGACCGAAATGAGTGAACAAGTTCGAAAATTTGTGAATGAAGACGAGGGGAATTTAAAAAAGAATGCGAAAGCATCAGAGGTTAACTTTGCGGAGTTGTTCGCCCTATTCAAATTTCCAACGGGCACAGTTTCTGAGTTTAATCCCTCCTTGATTATCAATGCAGAAAATCTCAAAAGTTTGCCGGAGATCAAGACGCCCGAGGACTATATTAATGAAACTAAGGCTTTACTAGACGACGGCCCATTGACGTTTGTATACCGAGAGAAGCCAAGCTCTATAACTATTGACGGTAAGCAATTTGCAGTCATTGAAGTTTATAATTCAGATTATAATATTACGCAAGAATTTTTCGCAACTCTTCAAAACGGATTTGTCGTTGCTATGGTAATTTCTTATAATGACGCTACTCAAAAAGCAAGTCTTCATAAAATGATCGACAATTTAAAATTCAAATAATGCTAGAGGCTTTTAAGCAACATCTCGAAACACATTTAGGCTTTTTGCAAGATAGCAGATTGCTATTGGCAATTTCTGGCGGATTGGACAGTGTTGTTTTAGCGCATTTATGCCATAAAATAGACTTAAAAGTGTCATTCGCACATTGTAATTTTAATTTGAGAGGTGCCGAAAGTGATGCCGATGAAGAGTTTTTATTAGAGTTGGCCGAAGATTTGGAGTTGGAGATATATATAGAAAGTTTTGAAACGGAAACCTATGCCAAAGAAAAAGGCATTTCCATTCAAATGGCAGCTCGTGAATTACGTTATAACTGGTTTTCTGAATTGGCAGAACAACTGCAATTTGATTATATTCTAACCGCACACCATGCAGATGATAATCTCGAAACATTCCTGATCAATTTAACACGAGGTACAGGATTGGAAGGATTAACCGGTATTCCCGAAGTATCCGGTAAAATCGTACGGCCACTATTGCCCTTTTCAAGAGAAACCATGGAAGTCTATGCCAATACTGAACATATTAAATGGCAGGAGGACTGTAGTAATGCATCGACAAAATACTTGAGAAATAAATTGCGCCATGATATTATTCCGATTTTAAAACAGATGAATCCGCAGTTACTTCAAAACTTCCAAACCACGATTTCCAATTTGCAGGATAGTCAAGATCTCGTTGAGGATGCTATTGTTAAGCTTCAGAGAAAAGTAGTAGAAGTTGAGGATAATCAGATAAAGTTGAACATCAAAAAGATTAAAAAGCTATCCAATCCCAAGGCATATCTCTATCAATTATTAAAGGATTTTAATTTTACCGCTTGGAATGATGTGGTCAATTTACTGGATGCCCAATCAGGAAAACAGGTGTTTTCCTCAACGCACCGGCTGCTCAAAGATCGCGATTACGTTTTGCTGAGCGAACTTGATTTGAATTCTACCGAAATTTCGATATCAATTTCAAAAGAAGATAAGGAAGTGACAACGTTAGTTGGAGACATGTATTTCGACCAAGTTGATTCCATTTTGGAGACATCAAAAAATATAATTTATGCCGATGCAGAGCAACTGAAGTTTCCTTTAGCCATCAGAAAATGGCAGGAAGGTGATCTGTTCTACCCTTTAGGAATGAAAGGCAAGAAAAAATTGAGTAAATATTTTAAAGATGAAAAACTCTCATTAATTGATAAAGAAAACGTTTGGATTCTTTTTTCTGATGACGATGTGGTTTGGGTTATCGGAAAACGTGCCGATGAACGTTTTAAGGTCACAGAAAATACCACAACTATTTTAAAAATAGAACTAAGATAAATGAAGTTAAAAGGTCAAATAGTCGATATTCCAAACAGGCGGATCTACAGAGGCGAAATCACTATCCAAAATGGAAGAATAAAGCAGATTGAAGCAATGGATCATAATGTGGATCATTATATTCTACCCGGTTTTATAGATGCGCACATCCATATTGAAAGTTCGATGTTGGTGCCAAGTGAATTTGCACGATTAGCGGTACGACATGGCACTGTGGCTTCAGTTTCTGATCCGCACGAAATTGCCAATGTTCTTGGTGTTGAAGGTGTCGAGTTTATGATCGCAAATGGCAAAAAGGTTCCTTTTAAATTCAATTTTGGTGCGCCGTCATGCGTGCCTGCTACCGATTTTGAAACGGCAGGTGCTATTATCGATTCTGAAGGGGTCAAAAAACTTCTCGAAAATCCAGACATTAAGTATTTGGCAGAAATGATGAATTATCCAGGAGTACTGTTTGATGATGCCGAAGTCATGAAAAAACTCGCATCGGCAAAACATTATAAAAAACCTGTTGATGGTCATGCCCCAGGAATTTTAGGTGAAGAGATTACAAAATATATCAACGCAGGAATTACCACTGATCACGAATGTTTTACTTATGATGAAGGCTTAGAAAAACTTCAAAAAGGCATGAAAATTCTGATTAGGGAAGGGAGTGCTGCCAAAAACTTCGAAGCCTTGATCGATTTGTTGCCAGAGCATTATGAAAATATGATGTTTTGTAGCGATGACAAACACCCTGACGATTTGTTACTCCATCATATCAATAACCTCTGCGCAAGAGCGGTTGCAAAAGGAATGGATATTTTTAAAGTGCTACAAGTGGCCTGTTTCAATCCAATAAAACATTATGGTTTGGATGTTGGTACCTTAAAGATTGGAGATCCTGCCGATCTGATTATTGTGGAAGATTTAAAGGCTTTTAAAACCTTGCAAACCTATATTGATGGCCAATTGGTATTTGATAACGGAGTTTCTTTAATTGAAAAAATAGCTTTTGAAAACCTTAATAATTTCAATACTTCCAAAAAGAAAATAGGCGATTTTAGATTTGAATCTTCTGCTAAAAAAATCCGAGTGATTGAAGCGTTGGAAGGCCAATTGGTTACCCATGAAAATATAGCAGACAGTTTGATTGAAGAAGGAAATCTCGTATCAAATGTTGGAAATGACATTCTGAAAATGGCAGTTGTCAATCGTTACAAAGATCAACCGCCTTCGATAGCTTTTATTAAGAACTTCGGATTGAAAACGGGAGCGATTGCTAGTTCAGTAGGACATGATTCCCATAATATTATTGCCGTTGGCGTTTCAGATGCAGCCATCTGTAAAGCTGTAAATTTGTTGATTGAAAATAAAGGAGGGATTTGTGCAGTTTCTGATTCCCAAGAGTTGATTCTTCCTTTGCCAGTTGCAGGAATCATGAGCGATCAGGATGGCGAAACTGTTGGAAAACAATACGCAGCTTTAGACGAAATGGCAAAACAGTTGGGCAGTACTTTAAAAGCACCCTACATGACTTTATCCTTTATGGCACTTTTGGTAATCCCTTCATTGAAACTCAGCGATAAAGGTCTTTTTAATGGCAAGGACTTCAAATTTACGACTGTGGATTTCGAATAAAATACTCTGTGTAACTCTGTGATTCCTCAGAGAAACTCTGTAAAATATATTTTTTTAAAACAAACCTCTAAACCCAAAACAGTAAAATGCCCATCATAGATTCCACATTTAAACCACCTTTTTACTTCAGGAAGGCATTTCTCGCCACCGTCTATTCCGGGTTGATCCGGAAAGTCAATTTAGAGCAATCACGTGAACGGATGGAACTGGCAGACGGCGATTTTATCGATTTAGATTGGAGCTACGCGGATCAAAAATCTGATAAGGTTGTGATCTTGCTCAGTGGATTGGAAGGACATGCGCAACGCCCTTATCTCACAGGAGCGGCAAAATTGTTCAATCAGAATGGCATTGATGCTCTCAGTGTGAACTTTCGAGGAAATAGTGGCGAACCTAACCGAAAATATTATGCCTACCACTCTGGAGCCACTGAAGATTTGCATACCATTGTGATGCACGCAATTAAGGATAAAAATTATGCGGAGATCTATCTGAAAGGCATAAGTTTGGGTGGCAATATGGCTTTAAAATATTTGGGAGAACGCGATGTGCCATCTGAAGTAAAAGCTTGCATTGCAGTCTCTGTGCCTTGTAGTTTGGAACATTCTGCAAGACAATTGCACAGTTTTATGAATAAGCCTTTTCACGACCGATTCAGAGATAGTTTAATCAATAGTCTAAAAATAAAACAGGCCAAATTTCCCGAGCAATTATCTATACAGGAGATTGATACCATTAAAACTTTGAACGATTTTGACGAAGTCTATACTTCAAGAGCCCACGGATTCGAAAATGCATTAGATTATTATGTAAAAAGTAGCTGCCTTCAGTTTCTGCCTTATGTAAAAGTACCAAGTCTAATCATTAATGCACTCAATGATTCTTTTTTAACCCCAGAATGTTTCCCAGTAAAAGAGGCCAAAAACAATCCCAATCTGTATTTAGAAATGCCGAAATTTGGAGGTCATGTGGGATTTATTCAGCGGGGTGGGTATTATTACAATGAGAAGAGGGCTTTGGAATTTGTTCAAACAATTAATAATTAATAAGGAAAAATTAAAATGCAAATCTCTCGTAGGGGTAAAGATCCTCAAAGAGGGAATTAATTGAAAACAGTGTGATTAGAGATCATAAAGATCAGTGTATGACATAAAAAATCAGCGTCATCAGCGTTCTATTCAAAATTCAAAGCTCAAATTCTAAATTCAATTGAACAGTTCGTGAGAATTAGTGAAATTAGAGTCCGAAAATTACAGTTTCAAGGCCTCTGGGAATCCTTCCACCGTCAAATCCCAAAGCACAGGCAACAAAAAGTACACAAATAAGGTCAATATGATAATCGAAATGACATTCATCACAAACCCTTTACTTACCATATCCGGAATCCGTAGATAGCCAGACCCAAAAACAACCGCGTTGGGAGGCGTTGCCACAGGTAACATAAACGCGCAGGATGCAGCCACCGCAGCGCCCACCATCAAAATGAAAGGATGGATATCAACAGTCACAGCCATTGGTGCCAATACAGGTAACAACATAGCGGTCGTGGCCAAATTAGAAGTGATTTCTGTTAAGAAATTGACTGCAGCAATCAATAATAAAATAAGGATAATTGTGGTCAATCCTGCAAAAGCGGTCATTTGATTCCCCAACCAAACCGCTAATCCACTCGATTCAAATCCGCTGGCAATGGCCATTCCGCCACCAAAAAGCAGAATAATTCCCCAAGGTAGTTTTACCGCATCTTCCCAAGCCATCAATTGTTGTCTTTTGTCTTTTGAAGGAATGAGGAATAACACAATGGCGAAAATGATAGCAATAATCGTATCATCCAATCTTGGAATTAATTTATCAAAAAGAAGCGATCGCGTAATCCAAAAGAATGCGGTGGCACCAAACACAACAGCTACTAATTTTTCTTCATAACTTATTTTACCAAGGGATTTCAATAAACGCTTGATTTCAGTTTTTCCACCAGGGAATTCCTTTTGCTCAAATTTGAAGGCATATGTGGTCAAATATTTCCAACAGATAAAAAGTAAAACCAATGTAATAGGAAATCCAAACATAAACCATTGCAAAAATGTAATTTCGTATCCATAGGTATTAAGAACCACTCCGGCCAAAACTAAATTTGGAGGCGTGCCGATCAACGTGGCAATACCACCAATGGAGGCACTATATGCAATGGCGAGCATGAGCGCTTTTCCAAATAAACGGTTTTCGTTTTCTATGGTATTTGGATTATCCTTGAGTTGTGTAATAATGGCAATCCCTATGGGCAACATCATTACGGAAGTTGCTGTATTGGAGATCCACATGCTCAAGAATGCCGTCGCTACCATAAATCCTAGGATTATTTTCTTGATGTCAGAACCTATAAAGTTGATGATGTTTAAGGCAATCCGCTTGTGGAGATTCCATTTCTCGATAGCAATGGCGATAATAAAACCTCCCATATACAAAAAAATGTATTTATGGCCGAACGACTCGGTGGTTGTGCCTAAATCCAATCCGCCAGACAAGGGAAAAAGTACAATTGGCAATAAGGCAGTAATGGCGATTGGTATGGCTTCGGTTATCCACCAAATGGCAATCCACGCGGTTGATGCTAATATGGCTCTGGCTTCAGGAGATAGACCTTCAGGTTTGAAAAACAATAAGATCAGGATAAATGATAAAGGTCCTAATATAAAACCGATGCGTTTGATATTGTTCATAGGGCTGGGTTGATGGAACTAAGATATAAATTTATAGCAGTCTTAATTTAATTTTTATAATTCGTATAGGTGCTAAAATATCTTTCTGCAAGTTATTGTAATGAAAATCAATTCTGGAAAATATTAATTGGGAGTTGAAAATATAAATTCAACGCTTTTTTCGTAGATTGGAGGTAGGCTTTCACTATAAATAATTCAATGTAATTCTTAATCCCTTTAGAATTAACCTGTTTAAACTGCAATTATGTTTCTAAAAAACTTAGGACAATTAATACTTCGCTTTCTAAATTTCATAAATAGGCTAATTTCCGCTTTTGGAAAATTTGGAAAGTCCTCCTATTTGAGTCTCTTGTTTTTAGGAATTATCCTACTTATGGTGCAAGTAATGGAACAGGCCAATACTTTACTTGTAGATATGATTGAGAACGATAAGACGTCATTAATCCTTTGTTTCATCGTCATTTCTGTTTTTGCATCGGTATTGGCCCACTATCCACGATATATTTATTATGCTGAAAACATTAACGACAGTCGTTACGACCACCAATGGTATGCTTACAAATGGTTCGGTTATGCCATTTTTGTTTTTTCAAAAATAGACAGAGACTATAAACAGGACTTTAAAGCAAAATTTTTCAGACACTGTTTGGGCTTGGTCATTTTTATTATTTGGCATTACTACATCTACCAAACCTTTTATCCAAAACTGGTCTTTAGTGGATACAACATAGGGTTTGTTCGCGGCATGTCACTTTTATTTTCAGTAATTCCAGCACTTGTTTTAATTGTATTATTGGATAAGTTCGATGATTACCAGGACAAGATTATTGATGCCAAAAACGATGAGGAAAAAGTCAGAAAAGCAAAAGTCGAAAAAAAGAAGTTTGTCACGCTTGGCGTCACTGCACTTCTGCTGTCTATTGGACTTGTTCTTATTTATGCTCTAATTTTGGTATTAACTTTAAAATTTAGTTTTACGGGCTATTGGCTGCTCCAGATTTTTACGTTTTTGTTAGCATTAATGTACATTTTGTTTCGAGTGTTTAGAGTTTATGTCATAACGGTATATTACAAACTAAATGCCTTGAGTAATAGCGTGGGCTATTTGAGATATTATTTTGTCTTCGCAGTTGTTATTATTTGTTTTTTATTATATAGTAATCTTGCTGTGTATTACAATTGGAAACAGTCCAATGCGATGTTCATTTTACTCTCTTATTTTTATGTTTTCTATTATGGTTTGGCGTGTTTGGTAAAATATTATTTCATGCTGTCTATTTTCAGTACGCAACAAGAAGATCTTAAAAATAACCCTAAGGTTACAGATAAAAGTTATTTGTACAGATCAGGAATTAAGACGGAGAATAGACATAACCTCGTGTCCCTTAATATGCAAAAGGATTTTTCGGTGCGCAGGCGCTTGATTGCTTCTGTCATAACCGTGCTCATAATAGTGCTTAGTGTCATCACTTTTAATTCAGAAAGTGCTATTCATGAATTAGAAGTGTACAATTCTCCGAAAGAGGAAAAGCTTTTGGATATGGAAGAGTTCAAACTGAAACTCAGACAGCGCACCCAAAAATCTTTATTTTTTGTTGCTGCACATGGCGGCGGATTAAAGGCTAATATTTGGACGATGAAGGTTCTCAACGAGATACAAGTAAAAACGAACGGCGATTTTCTTAATCAAACCGTATCATTTTCTGGAGCTTCTGGCGGTATGATGGGCTTGTCATTATATTCTGTTTTGGCAGGTAAGCATAACACTGGTTTTAACGCTATTGGAAATAAAATAAATAGAGTGGCCACTGAGAATTTTGCTTCCAAAGACTTGGCTTTTACCTTTGGATTCGATGGCGTTAGAAAACTTTATCCTTTTAGTAAAATCGGTAAATACAGAGATCGGTCCTATTACGCGATGGTTACTTATCAAAATATTTTAGAAAACAAAACGGAAAGGACTTTGGATTCCTTGTCTTTCAATGCGTATTGGAAAGCTAAGATCTATGATAATAAAAACGAATATTTTCCATCGTTAATTATCAATACGGCCAAGACTAATGGAAAGCGTGGGGTGTTCTATTCGGTTACTTATCCCAAGGATTCCACTGTATTCTATAATTCAGATAATTTATCGCAATTACATAATGGATCCATTGCTTTTTATGAGGCCGTGTCGTCCACCAATAGGTTTCCTGCGCTCAGCCCGGCGGCTAAAATCAAAAATTACGGTCACTATATAGATGCTGGTGCTATTGACAATAGTGGACTTCTAAGTTCTATTGATTTGCACAATTATCTACTTAAGGATTCCACATTGAATAAGACAAAAAAGGTATTTGTGGAAATTATTAACGGACGAGACAATTACATCTGGCATCTCATTCAGAAGTTTAAGAAAGATAAGGAGGTTGACCATTTTATGATTGATGAAATTGAGCAGGATAATATTGTGGCTGATATAAAAACGGGCTTGAATTTGGATAAAATTCCGAATTATTTAAGCGATTTCTTAACCCATTGGAGCAATGATCCTTTAGTGAGCTACATTCCAATATATCTACCTTTTCTAATTGAATTAAAGGAAGTAGAAGACTTTTTGGGAGGCAAATTAATTAATCCAAATCAAGTCATCGAGCTCAGATATTTTTTAGATCAGGAAAACGCAAAGGTAAAAGAGCAAATTAATGATAATGGTGCCGTTTGGGAAACTTACGAACCAACCTTGGCCAGACATTTAAGCAAAAGCACGATTACGTATTATGATCGCGTCATTCAAAGTGAACTGATTACGGATCAGATAGAGGAGATTATGGCAGAATTGAAAACTACCAACAATCAGCCTTAACATTAATAATTCTATTTTAAACTTTATCGATGAAAAAAAATCGAATGTAATCGCTTACTAAAATCGAAATAAAGTAACCAATTACTGGTTTTTGGACTTTTGCTGATGCTATCCAGAAAAAAACTTTCAAAGTGTATCAAATAAGCTGAGCATGTAAACATATTCCAATACAAATTTCCTCTATCTCAATTTTCCACATTGAAGTTCGAGCCTTTCTTCCTACATTTATCAAAACCAATCGATTATGCTCAAAAAAGTTTTCGGAAGTGCCGTTTTCGGCGTTGAGGCTACGACAATTACCGTTGAGGTCAATGTTGACAACGGCGTTGGATACCATCTGGTTGGACTCCCAGACAATGCCATCAAGGAAAGTAACTTCCGAATTGCAGCAGCACTTCAAAATAACGGTTATAAAATTCCTGGGAAAAAGATTATCATTAATATGTCGCCTGCCGACTTACGCAAAGAAGGTTCCAGCTACGATCTGACCTTGGCCATTGGTGTTTTGGCCGCCTCAGAACAAATTCAAGCTGAAAATTTAGAAGACTATTTGATTATGGGTGAATTGTCCTTGGATGGTAATTTACAACCAATTAGAGGTTCACTCCCAATCGCAATAAAAGCTCAAGAAGAAGGCTACAAAGGTTTTATCCTTCCCATGCAAAATGCTAAAGAAGCTGCGATAGTTTCTGATTTGGAAGTGTATGGTGTTGAGAACATAAAGCAGGTGATCGATTTTTTCGATAAAAATGTACCCATTGAGCGAACCGTAATAAATGTTCAAGAGGAATTTTATAAGAATTTAGACTTTCCAGAATTCGACTTTTCTGATGTAAAAGGACAGGAGTCCATCAAGCGTTGCATGGAAATTGCCGCGGCTGGAGGCCACAATATTATTTTAATCGGTCCGCCCGGAGCTGGAAAAACCATGTTGGCCAAACGTTTGCCGAGTATCTTGCCACCCATGACGATGCGTGAAGCTCTGGAAACCACCAAGATTCATTCCGTGGCCGGAAGAGTCAAAGACAATACGGGGTTGATGTCGCAACGGCCTTTTAGAAGTCCTCACCACACAATATCCAACGTTGCCTTGGTCGGCGGCGGTAGTTACCCGCAACCTGGAGAGATTTCCTTGTCCCACAATGGTGTGCTTTTTTTGGACGAATTGCCAGAATTTAAACGTGACGTATTAGAAGTCATGCGTCAACCTTTGGAAGATCGAGAGGTGACCATTTCACGCGCTAAATTTACGGTAACGTATCCATCGTCATTTATGTTAGTGGCCAGTATGAATCCGAGTCCTGGTGGGTATTTCAATGATCCAAATGCACCCGTAACCTCATCGCCTGCAGAAATGCAGCGCTATTTAAGTAAAATTTCAGGACCGCTTTTGGACCGTATCGATATTCATATTGAAGTGACGCCAGTTCCTTTTGAGAAACTATCAGATGAACGTAAAGGAGAATCGTCCATTGATATTAGAGCGCGTGTCACGTTGGCGAGAGAGCGACAAACAAAGCGCTTTGAGGAAAGTAAGAGTGTCAATTATAATGCCCAAATGAACAGCAAGCAAATTCGCGAATATTGTAAGTTGGACGCCGCTTCCTTGCAATTACTTAAAACTGCTATGGAGCGCTTAAATCTTTCTGCCAGAGCCTACGATCGTATTCTAAAAGTATCAAGAACCATCGCTGACTTGGAAGGTGTTGAAGCTTTGAGTGGGTCCCATATTAGTGAGGCTATTCAATACCGAAGCATGGATCGGGAAGGTTGGTTGGGTTAGCTAAATTCCTGCGTGATTACTAAGCTTGTCGAAGTAAAGACAGGAACCTCATCTACCAGAAGCCTAAGCTCCAAAACAACAAACCACATAATTCATCCTATTGAAATTACTACTCTATACAATCCTATTCCTTCTACTTCTAACCTGCAATTCCTCTGAAGAAAAAAAAGAAACCAAACTACCAACGACTCCTAAAATCGAACAAGTCGAAGCGCCAAACTTACATTTAAAACAAGCCAATCGATTAGCACAATTACCGATGAATTGCATCCAGACCGAATACCCAAACAAACTGGGGCACACCATTGGCAGTAGCGCCGATTTAAAAGAACCAAAAACCCTTCATCCAGCATTTTATGGCTGTTTTGATTGGCATTCATCTGTTCATGGCCATTGGAGTTTGGTTAGTTTGTTGAAGCAGTTTCCAGAATTGTATAAGAAAGAAGAGATAGAGCAGATGCTTTTGCAAAATATATCTAAAGAAAATATTAAGAATGAAGTCAGTTACTTTTTCAACAAACATAATTCGAGTTATGAACGCACCTATGGGTGGGCGTGGGTATTGAAACTCGCCGAAGAATTACATACTTGGGACTCACCTTTAGCGAGAGAGTTGGAAACCAATTTACAACCTCTTACTGATTTAATTGTCGGAAAATATCTCGAGTTTTTACCAAAACTCAATTACCCTATTCGTGTAGGTGAACATTCTAACACTGCTTTTGGACTTTCATTTGCATCTGATTACGCCACAATAATGGGTCATGAAGAGTTAAAATCGCTTATAATTATACACTCTAAAGGTTTTTATATACAGGACACTAATTGTCCTTTGACCTGGGAGCCCAGCGGCTTTGATTTTCTATCGCCTTGTTTGGAGGAAGCGGCATTGATGAAGCGAATCCTTCCAAAAGAAGAATTTAAAACTTGGTTGGCAAATTTTCTACCGCAATTAATGGACAAAAATTTCACTTTAGAAACTGGCAAAGTGAGCGACAGGACCGACGGGAAATTAGTGCATCTCGATGGTGTCAATTTTTCGCGTGCATGGAGTTTGTATGAAATTTCCAAGGATTTACCCGAATATGCACATCTTAAAAACATTGGTAATTTACATTTAAATTATTCGTTACCCAGCATTGTGGGCGATAGCTATGAAGGCGGTCATTGGTTGGGGAGCTTTGCTATTTATGCCTTAAATACAGTATCACGGGACTGATAATCTTAACTTTCAGCAATCAGTTTGGAATATGGATTTTTACAAAATTAGATAGACGTTTTTTATTGGAATAGATTTTTTATTAGAACGCTGATGACGCTGATTTTATATGATTTTTCATTGATTTTTTCGACAGTTATCGATATGACGGTCTGTTCTTTTAATTTGGTTCCTGCTCAAGTGTGCCTTTAGCAGAATCATTTGTTTGCTTTTGGTGCTTTTTGATAGAACGCTGATGACGCTGATTTTATATGATTTTTACTGATTTGTCCTATAATGACTTGTTGGGTTGGTTTGAACGGCGGGTATTTGTATATATTTCAATTTATCATCTTTATGCTTCACAGTCATACGTCAAAAATGAAGTGTTTTTATTATTGAAATTCGACGCCTCGTTTTTTAGGATTTCTATTTTTTAGCTTTATAAGTAAATTTTATACATTTTCATCATTAGATTAGTTAAAACCAACTAGATTATAATAATTTTTGTGATTTTCGTCATAGGAATGATTATTTGCGCATTAGTCATCTATTTTTATTGTTGCAAAACTAATGAAGAAGGGATGGTAGGCAATTCTCCGAAAGACTTGATTACCGCTGACCAAACAAAAACTTTAGACCACGCCTATAATTCGAGGTACAAATTAATCAGCGATTCTATTGAGCGAAGAAGTCGTGGAGATAATCGTTCATCGTGGTATGGTTTGGGGGAGCTCAGAAACTATCTGATTTATGCCGAAAAGGAAGCTTAACAACTAAATTATACAATGGACGGGGTACGCATCTATTTGGGTGCACACCCAGATCAAAATGGAGAGGCAGGATACACCACTAAACAGAGCAGAACTGACAGACTCTTCATATAATTTGATTTCTCAAATTAATGAAGGCACTCAACTTACTATGATCTATCCAATTGTTGAGCGTGGTTTAAAAACAAAAGATTTACTTTAGAAATAGGAGCAAACGAAAGGATGCATTTCTGACGGATATTGTAATATTAGTTCACGAAATAAGTCTTAGTTCTAAAAGCAAAGCGGTGGTTACTGAGGTTGTCAAAGTATCTTTATTCAATTCCAAGTACTATAAACAAGCCTTCCAAAGAGGATCATTCGGCAATGGCGCTTCTACATGAATCTGCTCATTTGAAACCGGATGCATAAATGACAATCCCCGAGCGTGCAAACTAATACCTGCATCTGGATTGCTACGGTCAAAACCATATTTTAAATCGCCCTTAATTGGACATCCAATACTTGACAATTGCGACCGGATTTGATGGTGTCGTCCAGTTTCCAATTCAACTTCAAGTAAGTAGTAATTATCAAGGTTTTTAATCACTTTATAGTGCAACACCGCTTTTTTACTGTCCACAACTTCTTTAATATGTGCGGTCGACTTATTGTTTTTCGGATTCTTTTTAAGCCAATGCGTAAGTGTATCTTCCGTTTTGGGCGGCATTTGTTTGACCAAAGCCCAATAGATTTTTTTCGCCTCTTTCTCCGCGAATATTTTGTTCAAGCGGGGAAGCGCTTTACTCGTTTTTGAGAACATGACGATTCCAGTAGTAGGACGGTCCAAACGATGCACGACCCCAAGATAGACGTTTCCCGGTTTATTGTATTTGTGTTTGATGTACGACTTAACGACCTCGCTCAAAGGCTCATCTCCAGTTTTGTCTCCTTGCACGATATCTCCAGCACGTTTGTTGACAATAATGATGTGATTGTCTTCGTAAATAACTTGGAGATTGTTTTTATTGGAGAGTATTTTTGACACGGATTACTTTTTTGACACGAATTTCACTAATTGGCACGACCTCTTTACAATTTGTTGTTTTGCAATAGAACGCAGATGACGCTGATTTTTTATGATTTAAATTGATTTGCTTTGAGCAAGATTTATCCTATTGGAATTTGGAGCTTATATATTGGAACATTTATTTACTGCCGACTACAGACTGAACACTACATACTCTTTTCCCCTTTCGGGAAATGTCCGAAGGACCAAGGGGCCTATTAATACTGCTCCTCATCATTAGGAAAGTCTTCAGACTTCACATCTTTCACATATTGCGAAATTGAATTGGTCATATCTTCATAAAGGTTCATATAGCGACGTAAAAATCGCGGATTGAATTCGTGGGTCATTCCTAACATATCATGCAATACCAATACTTGACCGTCCACACCATTGCCGGCACCGATACCAATAACAGGAATAGAAACGCTTTCGGCAACTTCTTGAGCTAATTTTGCAGGAATTTTTTCTAAAACAATGGCAAAGCATCCGATTCTTTCGAGCATTAAAGCATCTTCCTTCAGTTTGTCGGCTTCTTCATCTTCCTTGGCTCTTACGGTATAAGTTCCAAATTTATAAATTGATTGCGGTGTCAATCCTAAATGGCCCATCACTGGAATTCCCGCATTCAAAATACGTTTAAGAGATTCCTTAACTTCCTTACCGCCTTCTAATTTTACAGCATGTCCGCCACTTTCCTTCATGATTCTGATTGCCGAACGCAAAGCTTCTTTTGGGTCACTTTGATAGCTTCCGAAAGGTAAATCAACAACTACCAAGGAACGTTCAATGGCACGCACTACGCCAGCAGCGTGATATATCATCTGATCTAAAGTAATAGGCAAGGTCGTTTCATGACCCGCCATAACATTACTAGCAGAATCGCCTACCAAAATCACATCAACTCCAGCACCATCCACAATCTTGGCCATCGTATAATCATAAGCCGTGAGCATCGATATTTTTTCGCCATTGGCTTTCATGTCCACCAATGTTTTTACGGTAATTCTTTTATAGTCTTTTTTTGCTAGTGACATAGTTTTTTAATTTTAATTCTGTAAAAATAGGGAGATTATTTAAATGAAATAATGTTTAGAAGGGAAATACCTTTTAGAGTAAGTCATAAAGCTATAATTGCAATATTTTTTTCAAAGTAGCGCTTAAAAACACTACGTGTTATCATTTAAAATTGAAAATAAATAAACGGCTGAAAATCCGTAGAAAAGGCCTGAAAGCATATAATACCAACAGTTGCTGCAATTATCACTTTAGCAAATCCCGGGCTTTTGGCATAAACACTTTCAATTCCTTCTTTGGTTGTTTGTGGTAACCAATGCGTAATATAGCCTAAAAGCATTACCCAAAACACCAACTGATAATGAACTAAAATATCCCAAGCGTAATGCCAATCCATGTGATAAGCTACCTGCTTGTACCAACGTGCAATATGATCCATACTTTCTCCTCTAAAATAAATTCGAGTAAAAGTAATGAATGTAAGTGTCACTAAAATCTTCCACCAGCGGGCGTACCATTGGTTATTGGTTTCATATGGACTTATTTTGCGCCAAAATTTATAAAATACAATACCCAAACCATTTAGTCCGCCCCAGATAACAAACTTCCAGGAAGCACCATGCCACAAACCACCTATTAACATGGTTAGCATAAGATTGATATTGGTATTGATATGATTTTTTACAGTGTTATTGAAAATTGATAGAACATAAATCAGAACTGCACTACCCAGAACAATAGAAACGACGAGCATACCTTGAGAGGCATACATGACCCCTAATAGTAAAATGCCCAATATGATATAGGAGGCAACAGTGCCCTTGCGATTACCACCCAAAGGGATATACAAATAATCACGAAGCCAGGTGGACAGGGATATGTGCCATCGTTTCCAAAAATCGCCCACATTGGTTGCTTTATAAGGCGAATTAAAGTTGATGGGCAGTTTAAAACCCATCAAAAGTGCTAACCCTATGGCTATATCGGTGTAGCCTGAAAAATCACCATAAATTTGAAGCGAATAGCCAATCATGGCCATGACATTCGCAAAGCCGGAAAACATTTCGGGCGCATCAAATACCCGATCTAAAAAATGCATCGCAATAAAATCGGCAAAAATCATTTTCTTGATCAGGCCTTTTAAAATCATAAAGGTTCCGCGATTAAAATCAGATTTTGTAATTACCGTTGGATTTGAGATTTGAGGGACAAATGTTTCTGCCCTCACAATAGGCCCTGCAACGAGCTGTGGAAAAAAGCTGACATAAAATCCGAAATCGAGGATAGATTTTAAGGGCACTAATTTTCTTCTGAAAATATCAACGCTATAACTGATGGTTTGAAATGTGTAAAAGGAAATCCCCACAGGAAGAATAATTTTATCGACCGTAAAATAATTCTGATTATTAAAACTATTTCCCCATTGTGCTAACCAATTGACCACTTCAAAGTTGGTGTGAAACAACATATTAAAGGAATCTGTGAAAAAATATGCATATTTAAAATAACACAGTACGGTTAAATTAATGATCACACTTAAGGTAACCAGAACATATCGTTTGGTTTGCTTTTCACTTTTATAGATACTTCTGCCAATAAAAAAATCGACGAGCGTGCTAAAAATAAGAATGCCGATGAAGAGTCCGCTGGTTTTATAATAAAAGAAAAGTGAAATTAAGAACAGATAAGAATTCCGTAATGTGATTTTTTTATATACCAGAGCAAATAGAAAATACGCCACGGCAAAAAAGACCCAGAAATTTGCTTGAGTGAAGATCAGTGGAAAGTCTTCCGAAAACGTAAAAATGTCGTACAGCCTATTCATTCAGTGTTTTATAGTGCTTCAACAATTCTTCTTTATTTCTATCTGTGGATTTTGCCCAAGCATCAATAAACGCATCCATGAATAAATCGCCTTTAATACTATACCCTAATTGGGTAAAATGAATACGATCGCGCGGCATTAATTTGTTTTGATACCATTTATTCGAAGAACCTAAACCGCCCATGATTTCATAAAAATCCCAAACCGCCATCTTGTATTTTTCACTCAGTTCCTTAATCACTTTTTGCTGGGTGGCTGTATTTGGATTGGGAATTTTTCTTTGGTAATAATCGTCATTAGGTACGGTCAAAAGAATGGCACAATCTGGATTTACGCGTTGAAGCATTCGTATAAAGGCTTCATAATATGCTCGAAATTTCTCAGCGTCAAATTCACTTTTGGGCATGTAGGCATCGTTGGTGCCAATAGCAATTATGAACAGGTCTGGTTTGTAGAGCTGGAGCTGTTTCTCAAAAAATGCGGAACGGTTATAAAAAGCAAAACTCCCGCCGTTGACGCCAATGCTGGTATATTCAATCCCGTCATTGTCATTCATGAATTCCAGACCCATTAAAGCAAATTCCGGATTTTTAGCAGTCGAATCTTTTACTATTAATGAAAGATTCACTTCGTCCAACAATTTATTAAAACGAAATTCCCGATACATTTTATCCAAATTTAAAGTATCTGAAATTACAAGTTCAGAATTTAAAACGTCAAGGTCATAATCAGATTGCCAAGTATTATAAAACACTCTCAGCTTATTGAACTCATAAGGTTGATTCGTGTAATTTCGATAGTTCGATTTAACCTGAATGGTGTCTGATTGGTCTCTAAATGCTGCAGTAATTCCTGATAATCCCCAAGCAATACTATCTTTTTTAATTGAAGAGCGGTAGCCTTTCCATTTAGATTTAGTGGCTTCAATGCGATAATTAATTGGATTGTTAGTATGTGCCAAGTGATATGGAAATACAAACCCGCGTTGTCCTTGGGAGACGGTGTTGGTGTTTTGAAGGTAAGATCTAATTTTATTGGAATAAATATCGGCTTGAATATGAGATCCGCCAATATGAAAAATATGTAGTTTTTGTTTTTTGCCGCTATAAACAGAATCCATTTTTGCGAAAAACTGATTAAATGACGGGGAATTCACTGCCATTTTAAACGTATTCGCTTCAAAATTGATCAGAGATCTTAAATTCGGTTTAAGGCTATCCAGAACATACTCTTGTCCAAAAAAGGTTGAAGTAAAAAGTATTAAAAGTAGGGTTAATTGGTTTTTCATTTCTTATTATTTAAATCTAAATACAACGCCAGAAAAAATAATTCGGAGATTATTTTTGTGCCCGAGGGCGAAAAATGAGTGTAATCATTTGCGGCCAGACCTTGATCGACCCAATGTTGCATGGAATTTTTTCCACCCATGGCGTCATACATGCTCCAAAAGGCGATGCCATTTTCTACACAGGTTTTTTTCAAAATTTTATTCAGATAAGGTAGGAGCGGATAGGTTTTTAATTGACCGCTATCCGTCGTGGTCATATCAGAAGGACCGATGAAAATGACATTGGCATTATTGCTTTTTAGCTTTACCCAATTGATATGATTTTTTAAATAACTGGCATATTCTTTTACTGCCAAAGAATCTTTAAGATAGGGGACCGAGTTGCCACCATATTGAAATATCAATACTTTGGGTTGTAATTGCTGGTACATCTTCTGGAAATTACTGGCATTGGTACCAGCGAAAATAGTTCCTGAAGAGCCTCTCATAGCAACATTATCAAATGAAATACCGCTATTTCCATCTAAAGTAAGTCCATAGAAATCGGGACTTATTTTGCTTTCAATTTCAATTTTAAGGTGGGAAGGCGTCGATGCTAAATCTATGGGGAACTTGTGATAAGCCCCATCTTCAATTAGGTTTTCTGTTTTGATCAGCACATCGTCATTAAAGACTTTTATTGTTGTTGGGGCCAAAGTATGTCCATAATGCACACCTATTTTATTAAAAGTCCTTAAAGAACCGTAAGATTTGGTGGGAATTCCTATAGTTATCGTTGCTTTTTTTATTTTTAAAGAATCGAGGAGTAGACTATCAACCGTTTCATACGGCTCTGTAAATCGTGATAACGAAGAATAAGCCCCATATTTTTTATGGGAAGATTTCTCTTGGGTTGGATCAAAATAAGCTTCTCGTGTCCAATTTTCAGAATGCGTTACTTGAGCACTTATTTGGTGGTAAACCTGCACAATCGGAATAAAACCAGGACCTGAGCCGCCATAGATGCCTTGTAAACGATTCCTAAGATATCCTGAAATTCGATCACCTTCTAATTGCGAATCGCCATAATGAATAATGCGGCAACTGCCGCTTTCTAAACTTTCACGCAATTGTGAAATAAATGCGGATTTGTTATCAGGATAGATTATCCGCTGCACTTTGGAAGTGTCAATTTTTGTAAAATCAGGAATTTTAGGTTTTACTGCGGTGTCTGGTTTTTCAGTATCAAGTTCTTTTACCAGGGCTTGAACATTGCTAACGATGCTATCTAAACTTTTAATATGGGAACGATCTGAACCACGATCTTGAATAAAACTGTCAAAAGTGGGATATTTTATATGGAGGTCTCCAATAAAAAAACCTTCTTGAGTTATCCCATTATCGAGCCTTTTTGAGGTGCTAAAAAAGGTTATCCCTAACAATACCAAAAGTGTAATAATGAGGTAAAGCACTATTTTAAAAGGAGAATACCTCATGTAGTCGATTTAGGGATGACCTTGTTTGCTGCCGAAATATAGTGTAAAAATCAATAATATTTATGATTTCAAATTTTGATGGCATTCGAATTCATTATAAATATTAAGATAGAATGCTAACAGTCCGCAAGATTAACGCTCACCGCCAAGCCTCCTTCCGAAGTCTCTTTATATTTAGAACTCATGTCTTTTGCTGTCTCCCACATCGTCTGAACCACTTTATCCAAGGGTACTTTTACATTTTCAGGATCAGTGTTCAACGCTAATTCAGCAGCATTTATAGCTTTTATGGCACCCATGGCATTGCGTTCAATACATGGAATTTGAACGAGACCTGCAATAGGATCACAAGTCAATCCAAGATGATGTTCCATGGCAATTTCTGCGGCAATCAATACTTGGTCGGCGGAACCTCCTAATAATTCACAAAGTGCAGCTGCTGCCATTGAGGAAGATACGCCAATTTCTGCCTGACACCCGCCCATGGCTGCTGAAATTGTGGCATTTTTCTTGAAAATACTGCCGATTTCCCCAGAAACTAATAGGAATTTCTTTATCTCTTCAAAATCGGCTTCATGATTTTCAATGACTAAATAATACATCAAAACGGCGGGAATAACGCCAGCACTTCCATTGGTTGGAGCTGTAACCACACGGCCCAATGCTGCATTGACTTCATTGACACTCAGCGCAAAACAGCTGACCCATTTAAGAATTTCACGAAATTTAACTTCGGTTTTCCGAATCGTTTGTAACCATTCCTGCGGATTGCTATAAGGTAAATCACATTTCAAGCTTTTATGCAAATCAAACGCCCGACGTCTTACATTTAAACCGCCTGGCAGATTGCCTTCAGTATGACAGCCAATGTACATGCATTCCAACATGGTGTCCCAAATACGCTTTAATTCGAAGTCGATGGTATCCATATCTCTAATTGATTTTTCGTTTTCTAATACGACACTAGAAATTGGCAGATTTAATTCATGACAGTATGCTAATAACTCTGTGCCAAATCTGATAGGATAAGGGAAGGTGTTTTTAAAAATCTCTTCTTTTTGCTTCGAAACTTTCCGCTCTTCTTTGACCACAAATCCGCCACCGATAGAATAGAAGGTAGAACTGATTGATTGTCCTTCAATAGTTGCGGTAAATTTCATGCCATTAGCGTGAAATGGTAGAAATTCTCTGTTAAAAACGATGTTTTCTTTGACCTCAAAAGCCACTGGCATTTCATTGTTGAAATGTAAAATATGTGTGTTTTTGACCTCGACAATTGTAGATTCTATACTGTCAATAGGAACGGTTTCAGGATCGGCACCGCTTAAGCCTAAGATGACGGCGTAATCCGTTGCATGACCTTTGCCGGTTAGGGATAATGAACCATAGAGATCAACGTTTATTTGCTCGACCTTTTCAAAATTCTTACTTTCTTTTAATTCCGCGATCCAGCGTTCTGCAGCGCGCCATGGACCTAAAGTGTGGGAACTCGATGGGCCAACGCCAATCTTTAACATATCAAATACAGAAATACACTCCATTGACGAAAACGTTTAAGTGAACGGGCAAAGATACTGTTTGTTATAGAAATTTGTAAGGGAAACGGTGCAATTATTATGCTAGGAAATCCGGTTCTTGGAGTGAGGAATGAGATTTTAATGCTTCTATAAATAAAATTTCGAATTTGGTTATAAGCAACTGATAAACAGTTTGGTATTCCAATCGTGTATTATATAATTCTAAATAAATTTCTAAATTACCCTTTCTCAACTAAGAATATGTACGTCTTATTACAATCGATAATTTTAACTATGAGAAATTGTTTAATAATTAACGGAAATAAAAAGGAGGTCTTTCAATACAATTCTTTATCTGTTTAAGCTTATTTCTTATTGAAAACAAATTTAAACTGATATAGAAAAGTAGTAAAAACCTCCTTTAGAAATATCTTATGTGATGTACTCTATTTTATCTGAAAACTTTGAATGTTATTAGCTTCCATGACATCCTTCAGATTGGAAACATCTACACCCACATTATCTGCAGGGACGACAACCACCCTAAAAACTTGTTTTTGTGTCCATTCAGCATCTAAAGTGGTCAGATCTACAGTGCCCTCTAGGAAGAACCTCACATCTTTTTTTGTGAAATCAAAATTATAGATCAAGGTGCCATCATTAAAATCGACGGTTTGAGGCAGCAAACGCCAAACGTCATTTCCGTCTGCCGTATCCCATAAAATATAGACAAGGGTCACGTCAGTATCTGAGACTTCAAAACCATAGTTCTCTGAATCCGAGAAATTATTGGCAGCATTAAAATCTAATTCAATCTGAAAGGCGGAGAGAGCATTAATTCCACCGTCAATGCCTGGAGGCCCCATAGGACCTTGATCGCCGCTGCAGGCAGTCAATACAAAAGCGAATACAAATAATAAGGATATGATGTTTTTCATGTCAATTCTTTTTTACGATTTACGTAAATTTACAAATCTTCTATGTAAGTCCATAATAATGCTGAAATATTTTATAAAATGACACCTTGTCATATTCTTTGACATGGCACAATCATTGACATATAGTTAGAGAAATAAAAAATTAATAATTCAACACAAAACATATATTATGAGTAAAATAATTGGAATCGATTTAGGTACAACCAACTCTTGCGTTTCGGTAATGGAAGGTAACGAGCCAGTTGTAATTCCTAATGCAGAAGGTAAAAGAACTACACCATCTGTCATTGCTTTCGTAGAAGGTGGTGAAATTAAAGTTGGTGACCCAGCAAAACGTCAAGCGGTTACAAACCCGACAAAAACGGTTTATTCTATTAAACGTTTTATGGGAAATAAGTATTCTGAATCTAAAAAAGAAGCAGAACGTGTACCATACAAAGTGGTAAAAGGTGACAACGATACGCCAAGAGTAGATATTGACGGACGTTTATATACACCGCAAGAATTATCAGCAATGATTCTTCAAAAAATGAAGAAAACTGCTGAAGACTATTTAGGTCAAACAGTAACTGAAGCGGTTATTACCGTACCAGCTTATTTTAATGACTCACAACGTCAAGCCACAAAAGAGGCAGGTGAGATTGCAGGTTTGAAAGTTCGTCGTATTATCAACGAACCAACTGCAGCAGCATTGGCTTACGGATTGGACAAAAAAGGAATAGACCAAAAAATCGTAGTTTTTGATTTTGGTGGAGGAACACATGACGTTTCTATCCTTGAATTAGGTGATGGCGTTTTTGAAGTATTATCCACAGAAGGAGATACCCATTTAGGTGGTGATGATGTTGACCAAAAAGTAATTGACTGGTTGGCAGATGAATTTAAATCAGAAGAAGATATCGATTTACGTAAAGATCCAATGGCTCTTCAACGTTTAAAAGAAGCTGCTGAGAAAGCTAAAATTGAGTTGTCATCTTCTGCCCAAACAGAAATTAACTTGCCTTATGTTACGGCGACTGCAAGCGGACCGAAACACTTGGTAAGAACGTTGACCCGTGCAAAATTTGAGCAATTGATTGACGATTTAGTAAAACGTACTATTGAACCATGTCAAAATGCAATGAAAGCTGCAGGTCTTTCTAAAGACGATATTGATGAGGTCATCTTAGTTGGTGGATCTACACGTATCCCTGCTGTACAAGCTGCCGTTGAAAAGTTCTTCGGAAAAGCGCCAAGTAAAGGTGTGAATGCTGATGAAGTTGTAGCCGTTGGTGCTGCAATTCAGGGTGGTGTTTTGTCAGGAGATGTAAAGGATGTATTGCTTCTTGATGTTACTCCATTAGCTCTTGGTATTGAAACTATGGGTAACGTGATGACAAAATTAATTGAAGCGAACACGACTATTCCTACTAAAAAATCGCAAGTTTTCTCAACAGCTGCAGACAACCAGCCTTCAGTGGAAATCCACGTATTACAAGGTGAACGTGCTATGGCTGCCGATAACAAAACAATTGGACGCTTCCATTTAGATGGTATCCCACCAGCAAAACGTGGCACTCCGCAAATTGAAGTAACCTTTGATATTGATGCGAATGGAATTATCCATGTCACCGCAGGAGATAAAGCGACAGGTAAAACACAAGATATTCGTATTGAAGCTTCTTCTGGATTGACTGAAGAGGAAATCAAAAAAATGAAAGCTGATGCTGAAGCGAATGCTGAATCAGATCAATTAGCAAGAGAAAAAGCAGAAAAATTAAACGCTGCTGATGCTATGATTTTCCAAACAGAAAGTCAGTTGAAAGAATTTGGTGAAAAATTATCTGACGATAAGAAAAAACCAATCGAAGAAGCGCTTGAAGAATTGAAAGCTGGTTTTGAATCTAAAGACATCGCAGTAATTGACCCGGCTCTTGAAAAAATCAATGAAGCTTGGAAAGTAGCTAGCGAAGAAATGTACAAAGCACAAGGAGATGCTCAGGGTGGTGCACAACCAGGACCAGATGCTGATCAAGGTGGACAGTCCGATGAAGGCAGTGATGTTGAGGATGTAGATTTTGAAGAAGTGAAATAATAAGCTTGAAGCACGAAGCTTGAAGTTAGAAGTAAAAAACGCAATCATTTATATGGTTGCGTTTTTTTTATGCTTTGAAATATAGAAGCCGGTAAGGTTTGATTATTGAAAAAGCAGAGAACCAGTACGATTTTTCATCGGGAGTGCGTGAATCGCTTATGCTGAGCCTACGTCAGCCTTAGCCTGCGTTGCCCTGAGCTTGCGTTGCCCTGAGCTTGTCGAAGGGTCGAAGGGTCGAAGGGTCAAAGGGTAAAAGGGTCAAAGGGTAAAAGGGTAAAAGGGTCAAAGTATTTCAAAAGCTCCAAGCTCACAGCAAGAAGCACAAATCTGAAAACGCAATCCTTTATTGGATTACGTTTTTTTGATTATTAATAACTATAAGATTTTATGTCTTTTTTCTTTTAAGATTACGCCTTGACAATTCACTTTTAAATTTATTTTTTCATTGTCTTTTTTCAGTTGTAATTGATAAATTTTCTTAACATCCCTATTTTGATGATAATCAACACGATAAGAAGTGGAGTTTAAATTCCAGCCTGGGTATTTTTTTATCACGGCTTCCCTAACCTTAGGTGGTGGTAAAACATCTTCAAATTTTTCCACACATTTTAGGAGCTTGCCATCCCTATCATATGAAGCTATCACATCACCATGGGCACTTTTGAATAATACATCATAGGTATCATACGAATTTTTGAATATCGCTGTTTTTGTAATGTCATAATGATTAATCTCAGTCTGTACAAGTTGCACTTGAAGGGACGACTGTTTATCAAAGACCGAACTAAAATAAGCCTGATTTTTGGCTGGTGTAGCTTCAAAATCTTTTAATTTTACATGGATCACTTCAACGTTTTGCTCTTGGGCATGGGCTAGGTTGGTAAGACCTAAAATCGCTAAACCGATGACTAATGTTTTCATTCTATAGTTGTTTAAATTGTTGAAATTTTTGTTCGGGACTAGAAGGTTGTAAGAATTCATACCATTTGTTTGGTATCAGTCAAACTCCTTGGAATGAACAGTTTTTTGTGGGGATTCAATAGAAGTAAAAGTACTGGTCTGTCAGAATTGATTTTGCTACTTAATTAGCATTCCATCAATAATTAACAATATTTTATGATATGGGCGTTAGTTGAAAGGATCTCCGCTTTGACAGAGTTCTGTCAATAGTGTCAAATTAACGATTTCAATGTGTTTGCGGCTAACCTTTATAATACCGGCTTTTTTAAACTCCTGAATATGACGATTAAAAACAGCCCTTGAAGTACCTATCAATTGTGCTAATTCGTCATGCGTTAAATCATTGATTCGTTCTATTTTATGGCTGTTGAGGTTATAATGTTGTAATAAAAGATTTGCCAATCTTGCGGTCAAATTGTTGGTGCCCAAATCGAGGATATGGGACTCCAATAATTCAAATTTTTGAACAGTATACTTAAAAAAACAATTTAAGGTCAGTGGATTTTGTTTGAGCCAGTCTCTTAAAGCTTCCATTGAAATAACCAATACCTCAAGACTCTCAAGAATTTCATAACATACATTATGTTGCCGGTTATTGACCAATGTGAAGACGTCAAAAACATCATTTTTTGATAATATGAAGAGTGTAAAATGTTTGTCAGAATTATTTAGATTAAAGACTTTTACTTTCCCTTTAGTAATGAAATAGAAATTATAGTAGATTTTTTCTTTTCCAATACACGGCGTCCCCTTAATAAGATACTTCATTTTACAGTGCGCTACCAAAGAGGTCAGTGACTCCATAGTAGTACCTTCAAAAAGTGAATGCATTCTAAGCAGCTCAATATACACCTCTGCGTTATGTTGGTTCGTAGCCATACAAAACAATTTTTAATTCAGAATTGGAGGTGGGGATGGCCTTAAAATAAGACTACTAAAAATACGATTTAAATAATAATTCTCATAATATTTCATGTTCTACTTTTTCATTAAATATATACTATGCACGCATAATAAATTGATATATTTGTCGAAATCTTACAGACCGGTGCGGTCTTAATTTATCTTTAGATGGCAACAAACCTCAATCAACTTCTTAACATCAAGTATCCGATAATTCAAGCCCCCATGTTTTTGGTTTCCAATACTGCCATGGTTATTGAAGCTATGAAATCTGGGATTGCCGGATGCATTCCTGCTTTAAATTATAGGACCTTATCCGAATTGAAAGCGGCTATACATGAATTGAAGGCAGCTAAGGTTGAAGGTGGTTCTTTTGGTTTTAATTTAATTGTGAATAAATCAAATATCAAATACAAAGAGCAATTACGAGTGATTTGTGATGAAGGCTGTGATTATATTATTACATCATTAGGAAGTCCAGAAGAAACGATCAATCAAGCCCACAAAGTTGGAATCAAAGTATTGTGCGATGTTACCGATTTGAAATTTGCCCAAAAGGTCGAAGTCTTAGGAGCGGATGCCATTATTGCGGTAAACAATGAAGCAGGAGGTCATCGCGGAGACCTATCTCCAAAGGAGTTGATTGAACTCTTAAAAAGCAATTGCAAGATTCCTGTAATTTCCGCTGGTGGTGTTGGCACCAAAACGGATTTGCAAACCATGTTAAGTTATGGAGCGGATGGTGTTTCAGTTGGCAGTCCTTTTATAGCTTCAGAGGAAGCCGGGGTCACTCACGAATATAAACAAGCTTGTATTGATTATGGTGCCAAGGATATTGTAATGACGCAACGAATCTCTGGAACGCCTTGTACAGTGATCAATACACCATATGTTCAGAAAATCGGAACCCAAGAATCGTGGTTGGAATCCATACTTAACAAAAACAAAAAGCTTAAAAAATGGGTTAAGATGATTCGTTTCTCCATTGGGATGAAAGCCACTGAAAAAGCTGCTAAAGAAGCCACTTATAAAACCGTTTGGGTGGCGGGGCCAAGCATTGAGCATACCAAAGAAATTCTTCCGGTTAGAACTATCATTCAGAATTTGATTGCTTAAATTAAGGTATGGATTTACTGTCTTAGGTAAATGAAACTCTTATATCGATTAAATTTAAGGTGGTTTAAGTATACAAATATGTGATTAACTTCTGAAGAATCTTTTTGTTTGTTAAAAATGGAATCTTCTAATCCTGTCCGCTTTTACGCAGCTATTGAAACCGACAGTGATATTTTATGTGCTGGAATAATTTAAAGTTTAATATGACGCCAATGTATTGCAGATGGTTCCATTATCTATAAGCGTTAGATTTGCTATGGTAGTGCGTCTTCAACAACCTCAATGATCAACTTCATAAAATCTCAAAAAGCGTCCAATCGAGCTTCAGATTTAAGAAAAAGGAACGCTGTATTTTGCATTTCGTAAAAGTTACGGGTTAATGAAAAATTTTGAACCATTAGAAAGACTTGGATTACCTTTAAAGTGGTTGTAAACTGAAACCCTTGCTTAATGATTTTAAATGAAAATCTCACGTGGTGAGATATTGTTAGATCAAGAAAGTATTGATGACTTCCAATTTGACCATTACCTTTGGCATTTCAATCATAAAAGAGGATTATAGAGATTTATGATAAAATAATTTTGCCGATTTCACTTTCTACTCCTAGTTTGACTATGCCTTTTCACAGTTGTAAATAACTAGTTATTATTAACAATTTTAATTCTCCTATAAATACGGGGAAATTATCCTGATTGTCTAGCGAATTTAAGGGATGTGAACTATTTTAACATATAATCTTCCACTAACTTACTAACATTCAACTATTTATTTTGAATTTGTTATAATTATGTTAAATATTTATTATATATTTATACTCTCCGAAAAAAAAACTGAATAGTGCAGACTATTTAGAGATTAGATTAATAGCATTTATTTTTTATTACTGAATTGATTAGATATTCTGTTTTCTAGGAGGCTAATTGATGATCCGTATGATTTGCCTCCAAATCTATATGAGAACTTAAAATAACATGTTGTGATTAAAATTTATTAATCTAAACTATATCAACATGGAAAGTTTTACAAAAAAGGATAACACTTTGAGTAAAAGTGGATGTATCCAAAACTTAGATTGCCGGGTTAATTTAAGCCGAACACCATTAAAAAGGCTCATGTACGTAATGTTCATGATGCTTTTTTTTATGTTTAGTGCTGTGGCAAATGCTCAATGCCCTACAAATTACCAATGTACTACTGTTGGCGGGAACATGGCCGTTACATTCCAATTTGATGGCGGTAACAAATCTGCGGACCAAAATGTCGCATGCGATTTTGTAACTCGACATGGGGGTTCATTGATCGGTGGAAATGTAGAGGATTGTTCCGGAGGCTTTATTACAATTAACGGTATTAAATACGATTTTATAGGAGATGATGGAGGAGGTAATGGTGGTAATTCCCCGATTACACTCACATATGCATCTACCGAAGCAGGAGTATGTCCCACTGACTATCAAATTGGAGTAGCTGTTGGTTGTGCTGAAACTTCAGATAATGGATGTTTGTCCGTTATTTTTCAAGATCAAATAACTGGTCAAAATTGTACTTCAAGTAATAGTTACTTTTCGATGACCTTAAACAACACCTGTGGAGGCACGTACACATTGGAACAATTCGGAAATTCGCAATTGGCTTTTGGAACATCTACTTTTACTACAGGAACATATACTGCCCAAACAATTAAGGCTGGTATATATATATATTGAAATTCAAGGCTTCCAATGGCGATGTATCAACTTTCTTTTATAACCACGTTACAGAGAGTGGAACTTGTTTCAGGACCTCTAATTTGTATATAGATAAAACAATCACTTCTGGAGATCCCTACTCCGCTGTTGGAGATATCGTAAATTATCAATATGCTGTAACTTCTAATGTGCCTATTTCAAATCCTTATGTTTTTGACGATCATATAAATGATCCCATTACTAACTATACTGGTGATAGTAATGGAAATATGGTCCTCGATGCCGGAGAGACTTTTATTTTCACAGGGTCTTATGTTATTACCCAAGCTGATGTAAATGCTGGTTCTGTAACCAATATTGCATCTGCTTTTGGAAAAGATTCAATAGGTCAGGAAATTGCTTCTGAAATAGATACCGCTACGGCAACTTTGCGACCTTGTGATAATGGCGTTGCGGATAATCCAGGTCCAGTAGAGGCTTGCGACAGTTACACCTTACCACCTTTAAGTGCGGGCAATGCCTACTGGACAGGTACGGGCGGCACCGGAACGCAGGTGGCGGCGGGAACGGCGATCACGGCAACGACTACCTTGTACGTCTACGCCGCAGCGGTTGCACCGTGTGTGGCCGATGAGAACGAGTTGGTTATCACGATCAATGCTTCGCCAAAAGCAGATGCTCCTCTGGATGTCACCCAGTGCGACAGTTATATACTGCCGGCCTTAAGTGCAGGCAATGCCTACTGGACGGGCACTGGCGGGACCGGAACGGAAGTGGCGGAGAGATCGGCGATCACTGCAACGACTACCTTATACGTCTACGCCGCAGCGACCGCACCTTGTGTGGCCGATGAGAATTCCTTTTTAATCACGATCAATGATTCGCCAAAAGCAGATGCTCCTCTGGATGTCACCCAGTGCGACAGTTATATACTGCCGGCCTTAAGTGCAGGAAATGCCTACTGGACGGGCACTGGCGGGACCGGAACGGAAGTGGCGGCGGGAACGGCAATCACTGCAACGACCACACTATATGTTTATTTCGCAGCGACCGCACCTTGTGTGGCCGATGAGAATTCCTTTTTAATCACGATCAATGCTTCGCCAAAAGCAGATGCTCCTCTGGATGTCACCCAGTGCGACAGTTATATACTGCCGGCCTTAAGTGCGGGCAATGCCTACTGGACTGGAATGGACGGCACCGGAACGGAAGTGGCGGCGGGAACGGCGATCGCGGCAACGACTACCTTATACGTCTACGCCGCAGCGGTTGCACCGTGTGTGGCCGATGAGAACGAGTTGGTGATCACGATCAACGCTTCGCCAGAAGCAGACGCTCCTCTGGATGTCACCCAGTGCGACAGTTATATACTGCCGGCCTTAAGTGCGGGCAATGCCTACTGGACAGGAATGAACGGCACCGGAACGGAAGTGGCGGCGGGAACGGCGATCACGGCAACGACTACCTTATACGTCTACGCCGCAGCGGTTGCACCGTGTGTGGCCGATGAGAACG